>NZ_JBNHIN010000050.1:0-56691 GCF_050054615.1 Streptomyces sp. YGL11-2 | reverse complement strand
ACGACACGTTCTGGTGCGGGCATCTGCTCGGCGGCTGCGGCGGTCAGCTGACCACGAAGCTCTACACCGACCGCGTCTGTTCCCTGTCAAGTTCCGCGTGTTGAGGCGGGCGCGGTTGAGTACGGGTCGCGTTTTCTCCGGGAGTCGTCCGTGAGCCCGGGCGTGTGTGGCCCGGGCCTCTGTGCTCCTGGGGCGTCAGCGGACGATCTTGACGCCGAAGTGGGTGCCGAGTCCGAGGGCGAGGCCGATGGCGCTGTGCATGTGGGCGTACATCTCCATGCCGCGGGCGGTGACGATGCCGCCGAGGTCGAGGACGTCGCTCCAGCCGTACGCCGTGAGGAGGTCGGTGGCGGTCTGCTTGGCGTCGGTGTGGTCGCCGGCGACGAACATGGTGTGGTCGCCGCCGCCGATCGTCTTGGGGTTGACGACGGTCTCCTGCTCCTGCGTGACGAACGACTTGACGACCTTCACGTCGGGCAGCGCGCGCTGGATCTGTTCGCCGAGGCTGTCGGTGTCGCAGGGGTCGAGCTTGGGCATCACGCCCCACGGGGTGGGCCAGGGGTGGTCCATCGCGGCGCCGTAGAGGTAGGGGACGGCGTAGTCGATGAGGGTTTTGCCGGCCAGGCGGTCGGCGATGGCGGTCAGGGCGGTGACGGCGTTGTGGCCATCGATGCCGTTGATGACGATCTCGTCGGCGGCGGCCGCGGCGTCTGCGAAGGTGTGCAGCTGGGCGCCGGGGTGGTCGGCAAGCCACTGCCGGTAGGGCGGGTTGCCCATCATGTCGGGCTCGCTGCGGGCCAGGGTGGCTTCCACGTCACGGGTGCCGACGCGGACTTCGTAACCGAGTTCGGCGAGGCGGGCGGCGTGGGCGCGGGCTCCGCCGCCGGTGCCCAGGACGGCGATCTTCGTGGTCTTCGTGTTCGTCATGGCGGTAACTCCTTGGAATGGTAGGTGAGTTGGGGTGGCTGGTCAGTGCGGGGTTTTCTGGGTGACGCCTATGACGTAGCCGTTCAGGTCGCGGAAGTAGAGCGCCTGGTGGCCTCCTGCGTCGACGGGTCCCTTGATGACGTCGAGGTGGCCGCGGTGATCGGCGACCCAGGTGTCGAAGTCGTCGACGGCGAGGTAGTGCATGCCGCAGCAGCCGGTGGGGGTGTCCTTGAGGGGCGGCAGCCAGATGCCGAGCAGCTTGGTCTGCTGGAGCATGAAGGCGAACTTGCCGCCGTAGGTGAGCACGCGGATGTAGGCGTGGGGCGGGGCGGGGAGGGCTTGGAAGCCGAGCTTCTCGTAGTAGGCGATGGTTTCGTCGAGGTCGTTGACGCCGAGGCAGGCGGAGATGGCGGGAGTGTTCATGGCGGTGGCGCCCTCAGGTGGTCTCGGCCGCGGGTTCAGTCGCGGTCTGCTGCCGGAAGGCGTCGATGTTGTCGGGGCCGAAGATGCCGAGGATGTAGCCGTCGGGGTCGCGGAAGAAGAACTCGCGTCCGGTGCGGTCGTAGTTGGTGACGGTGTCCTTGACGACCTCGACGTGGGGCCGGATGCGTTCGACGGTGGCGTCGAAGTCGGCGACGGTGAAGTAGTGGATGCCCGAGCAGCCGTTGGTGGACTGCATGGTGGGCAGCAGCTCGCGCAGGCTGCTGTCGGTCTGGACCATCAGGGCGGGTTTTCCGTCGTGAGTGATGATCAGCAGCGGGTGTTCGGGGTTGAGGGGGCCGGTGTCCAGGACGCCGAAGCCGATCTTCCGGTAGAAGGCGGCGGTGGCGAGGGGGTCCTTGACGGCCAGGCAGGGGGCGATGTTCATCATGGCGGGCTTCCCTCCGATCGGGGTTGGCGGCATGGCGGGAGTGGTCAGGTGGGGGAGCGTGTAGGCCGGGGCCGGGTGCAGCGGCGGTTCGCCGCTGTCGCTGGTCGTGCGATGCCGCCAGGTCGTAGCGCCTGTGGCGGCCGGGCGGCCTGGAGCGCGTAGCCGCAGAAACCCTTGCTCTCAGGCTGTGGGGCGCTCGAAGCCCTCTTCAATTAGTACACACGTCCAGCATTTCTGTCGAGCGTTACCGTCAAATGGGGCAAACGGTTTGAAGTGACCAACCGCTTCACCTGCTCAAACGGTGCGAAGTAACGGGAAAAACGCAAGGTGAGCGGAGACCTTTTCGGCGGTACGGGAGCCCGCGGGCGCTTCCGGGGGAAGATTGATACCTTCGTACACAAGTCACATTCATCAAGGTGTGCGAGACACGCGGGAGGGACGGTCATGGCCGGGCAGGATGCCACGAAGCGGCGGTACGACCCCAAGCGGCGGATAGCGGAGATCATCTCCGCCACTGAGAAGGTCATCGCCGAGCGCGGCATCGAGGGGCTGACCCACCGAGCTGTCGCCGAGCGGGCGGGCGTCCCGCTCGGCGCGACGACCTACCACTTCGCGGCCAAGGACGACCTCATCCAGGCCGCCCTGCAGCGGGCCGTCGACCGCTACGCCGCCTACCTCGCCGACTGGGTCGCCCAACGCCCCGAACTCACCCCGGAGCAGCTCACCGTGCTGCTCACCGACGCCCTCATGGGCTGCTTCGGCCCCCAACGCGACAGTCAGGTCATGGAGTTCGAGCTGTACCTGGCGGCTCTGCGCCGGCCCGCGCTGCGCCCGATTGCCGACCGGTTCATCGAGCTGAGCATCGACGCACTCCTGCCGTACGTCGACCCGCTCACCGCCCGTACCGCGGCCGTGGCCACCAACGGCCTGACCCTGCAAGGTCTTGCCGGCACCACGTCGCCCACCCGGGCGGAGGTCGAAGGCATTCTGCGCCGCATCCTCACCCCCAACCCGGACCTGCCAGCGCCCACCCCCGCCTCCGGCCCGGCCCCTGGCCAGGACACCCCGCAGGCCCTCGCATGAACACCGTTCCCCGCATCACCGACGCGCAGCGCCGCTCCCGCCTGGCCGGACACCATCTGCCCGGCCCCGGCCGGCGAGCGAGCGTCGTCCGGGAGGTGGCCGAGTCGGTGCTGGCCTTGCACGCCACCGACGCCGCCACGGTCTACCTCTCGGCTGCCGCCCGAGTGGAGAGCCCCAGCTGCGAGTGCATCGAGCGTGAACTCTACGAGCGGGAGGTGTTGTTGCGGATGACGGCGATGCGCTGCACCCTCTTCGTCGTCCCCACCTCCCTGGCACCGGTAATGCTGGCTGCCGTAGGCCGGCCGAACGCCGCAGCCCGCATGAAGGGGCTGCTGCGCCAGCTGGAAGCGAACGGCTACGGCGACGCCACCTGGCTGGAGGACGTCAGCCGCGGAACACTGGAGGCCGTACGGGAACGGGGCGAGGCCACGACGGCGGAGTTGGCCACCGCCGTCCCAGGCTTGGATCGGCAGGTTGTCGTCTCGCCCGGCAAGCCGTACGATTCGCGCCGCAGTATCGCCACCGACCTGCTGTTCGCCCTGGCCGCCGACGGCCGCCTCACCCGCGGCAGCCGGCGCGGCGGCTGGACCAGCAACCAGCATGCCTGGACCCTCGCGCCTGAACTGCCGGACATTCCCGCCCCGGTGGCCCGCGTGGAGCTGGTCCGCCACTGGCTGGGCGCCTTCGGACCGGGCACCGTCGCCGACCTGAAGTGGTGGACGGGCTGGACGGTCGCCGAGACCCGCAAGGCCGTGGCCGCCGCGGACGCGGTCGAGGTCCGTCTGGACGAGGGCGCCGGCTATGCGCTCGCGGAGCACCTGGATGCGCCGGTTGCCGCGCCGGAGCCGTCGGCCGTACTGCTGCCCGCGTTGGACCCGACCCCGATGGGCTGGCGGGAGCGCGGCTTCTACCTCGATGCCGACCATGTTCCCGCGCTCTTCGACCGGATGGGCAACATCGGCCCGACCGTGTGGTGGGACGGCCGGATCATCGGCGGCTGGGCACAGCGCAAGGACGGAACCCTGACCTGGCGGCTGCTCGACGACCCCGGCCGCGACGCCCGGGCAGCCATCGAGGCCGAGGCGGAAAGGATCACGGCCTTCCTCGGGAATCGCCGCTTCACCCCCGCCTACCGCACCCCGCTGGAGCGCGAACTCACCTCGTGAACCCGCGCCGGCGGGGCCGGTCGGTCAGGCGGGGGCACCGGTCGCCTCGCCATCGCCGTGGGGAAGGTGGCAGTTGGTCTCCCACACGATGCGGTACTTGTCGCGGACGCACTGCGGGCGCTCGGTGTCGCGGGGCCTGTTGGGCGCCATTGAGTGGGAGCGTTGCTGCCCTGGTGCCCACGCTGGTGGCAGCCGTCTTCCTGGGCGTGGCCTTCCACGGTTGTGGGGGCACACATTCAGCGTGCCACCGGGCCTGCGCCAGGTGCGGGCGGTGCGGGCTGCTTCGCTACGGTGATCCAGAGCAGGGCTGCGCACAGAAGGGCCGCCGCGGCGAAGACCAGCGGGCGCATGACGGAGTCCTCACGTGTACTGGCGGCAGCCGCTCCAGCCGCCGCAAGGGCCAGAGCGATGGCTGGCAATGCGCGGGGACACACCGTGCCGCCGGCCGTGGTGGCTGCGGGCAGCGATCGGGTCGCCAGGCAGTAGCAGGCGCAGCCCAGCAGCGTGGCCCCGATCGCGTCGCTGGGCCGGTGCCAGCAGAGCGTCTGGACGGCGGCTGCGGTGACGGCGAGCCACAGCATTCCGGCGGCGGCGATGTAGGGGCGGGCGCGCGGGGAAGCGACGAGAATCGCGCCGAAGGCCAGCCCGGCGGCGATGGCGACGTGACCGCTGGGGAAACTCGCCTCGATGAGGTTTTGCGGAGCGTGTACCAAGTCGGGGCGGGGTAGGACCATGCGGAGCACCTGCGTTCCGCCGACCGTGGTCACCACGACCGCGAGTGCCGCGCAGCCCTGCCACCAGCAGCGGCGCACAGCGGCGACCGCAGCGATCAGGGCCGTGCCTGCGACCAGGGTCGGCATGGCTGCCTTGAGTGGCGGTGGACCCACCGACTCGACCAGCGCGAGGATCCGCGCCTGATCAGCGAATCCCCTGACCAGGGAGTTCTCCGCCGTTTGGCCGAACGGTGTGCAGGCGGCGACAACGTAGACCGCCGCGAACCCGAGGAGAAACAGCAAAGGGAGGGCCAGGAGGGAGCGGCGCGCCATGATCGGCTGTGCCGCCCCAGTTGTGCGCGTGATTGTGTGATCTTGCTGAGTCAATGTCTTCTCGTTCCGTCGGCTGCCGAAGCGGCAGTTTTCGCGCGGTACTTCCTACTGCCGTAGTGCGGCACGGCAGTACTGCTGGGGTGCGGGTCGGTCCGCTTGGGAGGTCTGCCGATGTCCGAGATGCACGCGCCCTTCGGCGCTGAGCAACGATCGCCTGGCCAGGGAGGGGCATGATCAGGCCGAGGGGGAAGGAGGGAAGCGCGGAAGCAGTGCCCGGTTTCGCCTCTCATGAGAGATCAGTCAGTGCTCTTGCTTCTGGGTGACACCGATGATGTAGCCGTTGAGGTCGCGGAAGTAGAGCGCCATGTGGTTGCCGCCTGCATTCACCGGGCCCTTGATGACGTCGATGTGGTCGCGGTGGTCGGCGACCCAGGCGTCGAAGTCGTCGACGGCAAGGTAGTGCATGCCGCAGCAGCCGGTGGGGGCGTCTTTCAGGGGCGGCAGCCAGATGCCGAGGAGCTTGGTCTGCTGGAGCATGAAGGCGAACTCGCCGCCGTAAGTGAGCACGCGGATATAGGCGTTGGGGTCGGCGGGGAGGGCCTGAAAGCCGAGCTTCTCGTAGTAGGCGATGGTGTCGTCGAGGTCGTTGACGCCCAGACAGGCGGAGATGGCGGGAGTGTGCACGGGTCAGTCCTTGTCGTGCTCGGTGTTGTGTGTTGTCGTGTCGGCGGATCATGTGTGGCCGATCGGGCCGAAGATGCCGAGGGCGTAGCCGCCCGGGCGCGGAAGAAGAACTTCGGTCGGCGCGGTCGTAGTTGGTGACGGTGTCCTTGGCGACCTCGACATGGGGCCGGATGCGCTCCACGGTCGTGTCGAAGTCGTCAACGGTGAAGCAGTGGATGCCTCGTCCGCCGCGCTGCTGCGGACGGGGCCGCGGCGACGATGCCGTCAGGTGAGCGCGCCGGCCCCATCACCATCACTTTGGGGGAGGTAGCAGTTGGTCTCCCAGATGACGCCGTACTTGTCGCGCACGGCGCCGTAGGCGGCGCCCCAGAACCGGTTCTCCAACGCCTCCAGGACCTTGCCGTCCTTCGTGAGCTTGTCGAAGGCCGTGCGCTGCTCGGCGGGGTCCTCGTAGACCAGTCCGATGTGGATGTTGTTGCCGATGACGTGCTCGCCGTCGGCCTTGGTGTCGGCGCTCAGCTCGGCGACGCCCAGCGAGCTGCCGTCGGAGAACTGAAGCTTGGAGTACACGACTGTCCGGTCCGCGCCCGGCGTCTCCTCCATGCCAGGCACCTGGGACAGCAGCATGGTGCGCTCGGTGAGCTCCTCGACACCGAAGGCGTCGCTGTAGAAGGCGATCGCCTCCAGGCTGTCACGCACGTACAGCAGAGGCACGAAGCGGTGGAAGATTTCCTTGGTGGCCATGGGGGCTCCTTTCTGACGGCCTGATGGCCGGAGAAAAATGGGGAGAACCGGGTGTTTCACCCGACGTCTTCGACGGTAGAGGCCCAATAGGTCATCGAATGTCCTCACAGGCGGCGAAGGTGGACGGCATGACAGCCGATCCAGGAGTGACACGAGGGACCAGAGATCCCGCCGCCCGTCTGCTGCAGCTGCTCTCGCTGCTGCAGGCCCCACGTGACTGGACGGGCGCCGAGCTGGCCGAGCGTCTGGGGGTCACACCCCGCACCATCCGCCGCGACATCGACCACCTGCGCGAGCTGGGCTATCCCGTCCAGGCCACCCAGGGCAATATCGGCGGCTACCGCCTCAGCGCGGGCACCGCGATGCCGCCCCTCCTCCTGGACGACGACGAAGCCGTGGCCATCGCCATCGGCCTGCGCGCGGCGGCCACGGCGGCCGTCACCGGCATCGAGGACACCTCACTGCGAGCCCTGGCCAAGCTGGAACAGGTGCTGCCCTCGCGACTGCGCCACAGAGTCTCGCACCTCGCCGAGGCCGCCACCTTCCTCCCCCAGCCTGTCCAAGGGGCCAACGCCGAGCTGCTGGCCGCCCTCGCCGCCGCCTGCGTCGCCCACGAGAAGATCCGCTTCAGCTACGCCCCCGCGCGCGGGGCGCCGACGCGGCGACTGGCCGAACCCAAACGGCTCGTGGCCGCCGGCCGGCGCTGGTACCTCGTCGCCTACGACCTCGACCGCGCCGACTGGCGCACCTTCCGCATCGACCGGATCGACGCCCTGCACCGCACCGGCGCCCGCGTCCCCGAACGCGAACTGCCCGACGGCCAGGACGCCACCGCATACGTGGCCGACGCCCTGGCCGCAGGCCCCGGCAACTGCCGCGCCGAACTGATCATCCACGCCCCGATCGAGCGCGCCGCCGAGGGCGTACCGTCCTCCCTCGGAACTCTGGAACGGATCGACGAGCACCGCTGCCGCCTGCGCACAGCCGTCGACTCGGCCGAGTATCTCGCCTACCGAATCGCCGCCCTGCGCCTGGACTACACCCTCCTCGGGCCGCCCGAGCTGGTCCCGCACCTGCGCAGGATCGCCGAGCGGGCCCTGGAAGCCATCGAGAGCCGGTAGGTGCTTCTGCCAAGACCCATCGGGGTCTTGGCAGAAGCACCTACCGGCTCGGAGGAGTCCGGCGGTGCCCATTTCGCGCCGTCAGCGGGGGGCCGCGGCCTGCTCGGCCTCGGCGACGTTGTCGGGCGCGGTAACGCCGGCGGTTGTAGTGCCGCCGCGTGTGTCGTTGCGTCCTGCTGTACGCGGTACCGCGTACAGCAGCGCGAAGGCAGCGAGGAAGGCCGCGGCGACGTACGGCAGGGTGTACGCAAACGCGTCGGGCATACGGGCTCCGTGGGTGACGGGGTTGCCGACGCCGAGGTGCACCCCGCGCTCCTCATGTCCGGCCACCAAAGCCAGGTCGTACCGCATCGGGTGGAAGCGGACCTGGTTGACCGCCGGAGCCTCACCCGTCGCCGCCGTCAGCGCGTCCAGCTGGGCCAGACTGTGATTGCTCACCCCGACGCGGGTGGCCAGCCCGTCCTCGGCGGCGGCCAGGAACGCGTCCCACACGGCGGCGTTCTCGCCCGGCTCCTTAAGCGGGGCAGCAGCCACAGATCGACGTGGTCGAGGCCGAGGAGGGCGAGCGCGCGCTCCAGCGCCTCCTGCTCCCCGCCGGAATGGCGCTGGGCGAACTTCGTCGTCACGAACACCTCGGAGCGGGCCAAGCCGCTCGCGGCCAGCGCCTTGCCGACGGCCGCCTCGTTGCCGTACATCGCGGCCGTGTCGAGATGCCGGTACCCCCGTCTCCAAGGCCACCGAAACGGCTCGGTAGGCGTCGTCGCCCTTGAGCTGCCAGGTCCCGAACCCGATCGGCGGGATCACCGGACGACACTCCCGTTGATTTGCTGCTCGACGTCCAGGGTCAGCTGCAGGGCGTCGAGCACGGAGGCCGGGGCGATCTCGTTGACGGCCTCGCCGCGCAGGCAGGCCAGGACGTGGTCGATCATCGTCGCGTACTGGTCGGCAGGCTCCACCTCCAGCTCCCCTACGCCGCCGGCGGTGTACGCGGTCACCGTCCCGGACGGCCTGCCGTCGAAGCCCATCGTGGACACCGACTCCAGCACGCCCTCGCTGAAGGTCGCCGTGTAGCCGCCGCGCGCACCCCAGGCCATGGGCATGAGCGAGGAGACGCTGGCGCGGGCGAGCGCGCCGTCGAAGCGGAAGACCGCCTCGACCGCGGCGCTGGACCCGTCGCGGGCGACGGTGGCGACCTCGACGCGCTCCGGCCGGCCCAGAGTGCGGGTGATGATGTCCAGGTCGCTGTGCATCGCCTCCAGCGGCAGCACCCGCAGCCCGAGCGAGACGCCGGGCCACAGGTGTGCCGTCTGGTTGCGCAGCGTCAGCTGCTCCAGACGTCCATACGTTCCCGCGCGTACGGCGTCGAACAGCGCCCGGTTGGCGGGGATGAACCGCTCGAACATGTCCACGAACACGTGTCGGCTACTGCTTTCGGCGGCCTCTGCCACCCGCCGGGCGTCGTCCATCGTCTGAGCGAGCGGCAGTTCGACCAGGGCGTGCTTGCCCGCGGCCAGCGCGCGCAGCGTGTACTCGGCGTGCAGGGGAAGGGGCAGGCATATGTCGACCAGGTCGAAGTCGTCCTCGAACGCCCGGTCCATGTCGGTCGACGAGGCGAACCCGAACCTGTCCGCCGCTTCGGCTGTCTTGGCGGGGTTGCGGCCGAACATCACCACCTCGACGTCACCGCGCGCGGCGTAGGCGGCGGCGTGGGCCTGACCGAAGCCGGTGCCCAGCAGCGCGATCCTCATGCCGACACCTGCGGGGCGTTCGTGGGCATGGAGAACAGGCCGAAGCGGTTCCCGCGCGGGTCGAGCAGGCGAGAGTAGACGAGGCCGTCAGGGTTGGCGTCCGGGCCGAACTCGACGGTGGCGCCCAGTTCCTGGGCCCTGGCGGTGGTGGCGGGGACGTCGAGGACGAGGAAGTCGGGCATCAGGTAGTCGACGCCGTCCGTGCCCAGGTCGTACATGCCGCCGGAGGGCCACTGGTTGCCGGTGAAGACGTTGGAGTAGGGCTTGCCGCCCGCGGTCTCGTCGAAGACGATCTGCCAGCCGAAGGCGCGGGTGTAGAAGTCCTTCGTCGCCTCGGCGTCGGTGGAGCCGATCTCGAACCAGGCGTACGCGCCGGGCACCGGCCCCGCCGTCATCTCCTGCATCTGCTCGCCGGCCTGGTCGGCGAACTCCTTGAGCCGCTCGGGCGTCTGGTTGTTCTGGAACAGCGAGAAGACGTTGCCGCGCGGGTCGGCCAGCCGCGCGAAGGTGGTCACGTCGCTGACAGCGGTGGCGGGTACGACGACCGTCGCCCCGGTCTTCTCCAGCCGCTCTTGGTCGGCGGCGACATCGGCCGAGACGATGGAGACGTTCATCGTCTCCTCCGGGCTGTGCGCGTTGTCGTAGATCGCGCCCATCGGGAACGGCATCCCCGGCGCCATGATCCGCGTGTAGGTCACGCCGCCGACCGACGAGTCCGGGTCGACCGCGAAGCTCCAGCCGAGCAGCGGGCCGTAGAAGTCCTTCACCGCCTGGCCGTCAGCGGTGCTGATCTCGAACCAGACGACGTTTCCGGGATCCATGAAACCCATGACAATGCCTCCTTCAACAGGGATGACGCACCGTGGCGCGCGCCCTTTCCCGATCGCCACCGTCCGGAGGTGACCTCGCGCGCTCACGGGCTCGGCGGCTGTGACGCCGCCGGACCTTTCCGATCCGTTTTCGACGGTAGATCCCTTTTAGGACACCTCGCGTCCTTAAATGCCGGCAGTGTGGGCGGCATGACCCAGGACATGCCCGCCCGCATGCTGCGCCTGCTCTCTCTGCTGCAGACCCGCCGCGAATGGTCCGGCGCCGAGCTCGCCGAGCGCCTCGGCGTGACCGGCCGTACGGTGCGCCGCGACATCGACCGCCTGCGGGACCTCGGCTACCCCGTCGAGGGCACCACCGGGCACGCCGGCGGCTACCGTCTCGCCGCCGGCATCGACCTGCCGCCCCTCCTGCTCGACGACGAGGAAGCCATCGCCATCGCGGTCGCCCTGCGCACCGCCACCTCCGGTGTCACCGGCATCGCCGACACCGCCGTGCGCGCCCTCGCCAAGCTGGAACAGGTCCTGCCCGCCCGCCTGCGCCACCAGGTCTCCGCCCTCCAGCAGGCCACCGTCCCGCTGCCCTGGAGCGGCGGTCCGCAGGCCGACCCGGCCACCCTGGCCACCCTGGCGGCGGCCTGCCGCGACCACGAGATCGTCACCTTCGACTACCAGAGCAAGCACACGCCGTCCCCCGCTGCCCGCCGCGTTGAACCGCACTCCCTGGTGGCCGCCGGGAGCCGCTGGTACCTGGTCGCCTACGACCTCGCCAAGGACGCCTGGCGCACCTTCCGCGTCGACCGCCTCACCCACCCCGCCCCCACCGGGCGCCGCGTCACAGCACGCGACCTGCCCGCCGACGACCCGGCCGCCTACGTCGCCAGAACCATCGCCTCCGCCCCCGCCCGCTACACCGCCCGCGCCACCGTCCCCGAACCCGCCGAAACGATCCGCGCCCGCACCGGCGCCCTCCCCGACCGCCTCCACGTGCTCGACGCCCACACCACCGCCGTGGACCTCGCCTCCGACAACCCCCTCCACATCGCCGTACAGCTGCTGACCCTGGGCCCGCACACCACCCTGCAGGCAGCACCGGACCTCGCCGTGAAGATCGCCGAGCTGGGCAGGCAACTCACCCGCGCCGCCGAAACGGAGCACACGACGGACCACGACCGGACCGAGGCGGGCCAGTGAACGGGCCCGGCGGCCAGGAGGCGCTGTTCGCGGCCGCGGAGGTCACCCCCACGCCGCCCCCATCGCCCGGCTTCGACGGCATCACCTTCCACGAGATCCAGGCCCGCACCCTCCTCAACCGCATGCCCGGCGCCGCCCCCGGCGGCATGGGTTTCACCCTCAATCCGTACCGGGGCTGCAGCCACGCCTGCACCTACTGCTTCGCCAGAGATGGGCACCACCACCTCGGCCACGACACCGGCGACGACTTCCAGACCCACCTGTACGTCAAGACCAACGCCGCTCAGGCTCTGCGCCGCGAACTGCGCACCGGCAGGACCGGTGACCAGTGGGTGATGGTCGGCACCTCCACCGACTGCTACCAGCGCGCCGAAGGCCGCTACCAGCTGATGCCCGGCATAATCCGCGCCCTGACCGACTACCGGGTCCCCTTCACCACGACCACCAAGTCCGCCCTCCTGCGCCGTGACATCCCCCTGTACGCCGAAGCCGCCCGCGTCACCGACGTCCTGGTCATGACTTCCCTCGGCTCCCTCGACGACCGCGTGTGGCGGGCCTTCGAACCCGACGCCGCCCCACCCCGTGCCCGCCTGGAGACCATCGCCGCCCTCCGCGCTGCGGGCGTCCCGGCCGGGGTCCTCATCGCCCCGCTCATCCCGCATGCCGGCGATCACCCCGACGCCCTGAATGCCCTGGTCGACGCCTGCGCCGAGGCCGGAGCCGTCACCGTCTTCCCCGACGTCCTCCGGATCAGCCCCGGCGCCCGCACCTGGTTCCTCGCCCAGTCCGCCCGCATCCTCCCGCCCCACCTCCACCAGCGCCTCGCCGCCGACTACGCCACCCGCCGCGCCATGCCGCCGCGCTACATCCAGCAGGTCACTGAGCACGTCCACGCCCGCGCCGCCCACCACGGACTGCCCCGTTGGGAGGACTACATCGAGCGGCTGGGCACGGACCGCCGAGGGACGGACACCCCCTGAATCGGTTCGCCGGCTGATCGACAACCGAGTGTCAGCCCCCGCGGGGGTCCCGTCGTGCCTCTGGCACGTCCTTCCAAGGTTGCGGCGACAGTGCTCTGACCGGGGAGCTGAGCGTCTGCCACAGCCGTGTCAGAGCGTTGATCAACCGTACCCATGGCCCGCTGTTCCTCACCGGCCGTAAGGCCCCGGCCGGGACGTCGACGCTGGACGTGTGTCCGGAGAATGGCCGGGCCCGGCTCTCTTACCGGCGGGCGGAGGAGGTCTTCGAGGAGAACACCCGGCTGCTGGCCAACCCGCAGCCGTTCGGCGTCGTGCGTGAGGGCGCTGTGGCGGAGCCGGTGCAGGGTCCAGCCGTCCAGGTCCTCACCGTCGTCCGGGAAGGCAAGCGGTCATCACTCCGCGCGGACAGCGCGGGCCGACATGCCGCGCATGGCGTAATGAGCGCCCCGGCGGCCTTCCCAGGTCACGTTGTGCGGATGCGGTGACCAGCATGGGTGGCGGCAAGGAAGTGGCGAGGCGGGTCATGGGCGAGGAAAGCGTGGACCGGTCGGAGGGTTTCGGCGAGCGGCTGCTCGGCCTGCTGCTGGATCGGGCGCGGCTGATGCCGCCGCAGCTGATCGCCCCGTTGGTCGCGGAGGAGGTGGCCAGGATCGGCGGCCGTGACGTCTCCATCCTGCTCCAGGACTACGCGCAGGAATTGCTGGTGCCGCTTGCGGGCAGGAAGCTGCACGTCGGCCAGCCCGAGCCGATGGCCGGTTCCCCCGCCGGCCGGGCCTTCCTGCGCGCGGACGTCGTCGAGGTGCCGCAGGCCCAAGGCGGCGTGCGGATGTATCTGCCGCTGCTGGACGGCAGTGACCAGGTGGGGGTGATGGCCCTGACCGTGGACGCCGTCGGCGACGACGACCGGCGCCTGCTGCGCAGGCTCGCTGGCCTGGTCGCCGACATGCTGGTAACCAAGAACGCCTACACCGACCTGTTCTTCCTGGCCCGGCGCCGGGAGCCGATGAGCGTGTCGGCGGAGATCCAGTGGAGCCTGCTGCCGCCGCTGACGATGACAGTGCCGCAGGTCTCGGTGGCCGGCATCCTGGAGCCCGCCTACCGCGTCGCCGGTGACAGCTTCGACTACGCCCTCAACGACAACATCCTGCACATGGCCGTGATCGACGCGATGGGCCACGGCCTGGACGCCGCCGTGATGGCGACCGTGGCCATCGGTGCCTACCGGCATGCCCGGCGCGTGTTCGTCAGCCTGGCCGAGAAGTACGCGTTCATGGACGACGCCATCTCCCGGCAGTTCGGTCCCGACCACTTCGTCACCGCCCAGCTGATGCACGTCAACATCGCCACCGGTGAGCTGGAGCTGGTCAACGCGGGCCACCCCGCGCCGCTGCTGATCCGCGACGGCCGGGTCGTGCAGCAACTGGAGAGCGCAACAACGCTGCCCGTCGGCTTCGGCGGCGAGGAGCCCCGGATCCGAGAGCACCTGCTCCAGCCCGGCGACCGGGTGCTGTGCTACACCGACGGCATCATCGAGGAACACGTCACCGGCGGCGAGCCGTTCGGTGAGGAACGCCTCACCCGCTGCGTCAACCACCTGGGAGAAGAGCCGTCACAGGGGGTGCGGGCGGATCTGCGCCGGCTCTCCCACACGCTGAAGACGGAACGGGGCGGGCACACCAGCGACGACGCCACCCTCTTCATGATCGAATGGCACGGCGGCGCCGCCGACCACCTCGTGGTTCTCGACTGAGAACCACGACGTCACGGGTCCGACATGGCCTGAGCAGGTGGGATCTGGAGCCGCTACCGTCTCTCGCGCACATCTCCCCGGCCCGCAGCTCGGCGGTCAACTACTACGCCTATAGCCTGCTGAACACCTCTGCCTGCGACGACCCGGTCCGCCGTCGTCAGATCCAGGACGTCCTCTTGGCGCTGATCGAGGAAGCGCGCGTCGCCTACGAGCTCCTGGACCGTATCCAGCTGGCGGAAACACCGGCTGGCCCGGACACCGCGGGACCTCCCGTGCACAACCAACTCCCGATCAGGGGCAGCGCGCCGACCCGTACCCAGCTGGTCTTCGACGCAGAATGCCGCGACTGGCCGATGCCGGTGATTGTTCACCGGGTGCGCGGACCGACCCGACGTCTCAGCGCAGCAGGGCGAACTGTCGGCACGGCCACATGCGTCGAAGACGTGGTCGCGCTCTTGTCCGCCAACCGTCTCGAACCCGACTACGAGGATCCCCGCAGCGGCATTGTGATCGAGTGGCACGGCGGCGGGCCCAATGTCTGGCCAGCACCGCTGCCGCCCACGCCTGTCCCCTCAGCCCAGGACCCGCGAACCGGTTGGTGAACGACGGTGTGGCGTACCGGGGCTGGAGTGCCGGCGGGGTCATTCTCGACCAGCGAGACCATGCACTCCAGCAGATCAGAACCGCGCCTTCGCCTCTGGTCCGTTCAGCGTTTTCCCAGGAACGGGAACAGGCCGTGGAGGCGCTCATGGCCAGCGTGGAGGCGTGCTACATCTGCCGCCCGGAGACCGAACTCGGCCTCTGACCTCGTACGGGCCTCGGCGGTGTAGCCAAGGCCGGCCGGACGACGCAGCGCCGCGTATACGCGGGCCCGGACGCCCGGCTCTCCGGGCACGCGTCGCACGCGAGCGACTCCGGAGGTCATCCACAGCGCATCCAGGTCCGCTATCGCGGCCAGGGCGGTTGCCTCATCAGCGGCGGTGATGTCGAGCACCAGCAGGCCGGGTTCACCAAGGTGTTGCTCGTCGATGCGTTCGTCCATGTCTCCACCCACGACACGGTGGTCGGCCGCAGTTCGCCGTCGCCTGCAGCACCACCCTTGTGGGTGACCGAGGGCAACGGATCCTGACATGTAAGCATGCGGGGCGATACTGCCGTCCCCAACGGCACAGTGCCGTCTCCCCAGTTGGTCCGGTGTTCAACGGAGTAGGGACTGTCGGCGAGCGTCGCTGGCAGAGCCTCAGACGGCGCTCTCGCCCGGCTTGTCGAGGAGGGCCAGCTCCTCGTCGGTCAGGCGCAGGGCGCCGGCGGCGATGTTCTCGGCGAGGTGCGCCGGGTTCGTCGTGCCGGGAATGGCCAGCATGTGCGGACCGCGGTGGAGAGTCCACGCGAGCCGTACCTGGGCCGACGTCGCATCGTGGGCGCGGGCGACGGAGTGGACGCGCGCGTCGTGCTCCTGGGCTGCGGCCGCCTCGCGCCGTAGGCCGGAGATGGTGAAGTACGGGACGAAGGCGATGCCTTGCTCCCGGCACAGGTCCACCAGCCCGCTCTCGTCGGCGCGGCGCCAGTCCAGGCCGTAGGAGTTCTGCACGCAGACCACGGGCGCGATCGTCCCGGCCTCGGCAACGTGTTGCGGCCGGACGTTCGACAGGCCGAGGTGCCGGATCAGGCCCGCCTTCCGCAACTCGGCGAGGGCACCGAAGTGCTCGGCGATCGAGACCATCTCGGCTCCGTTGCAGCGCAGGTTTACCACGTCCAGGTGGTCCTGGCCGAGCTGGCGCAGGTTCTCCTCGACCTGGCCGCGCAGCTGGTCGGGGCGGGCCATGGTGTGCCACTCGCCGGAGGGGCCGCGCTGCGGGCCAACCTTGGTCACCACGACCACGTCGTCCTGCCAGGACGACAGGGCCCGGTTGATGAGCTCGTTTGCGGACCGCAGCGGCGAGAAGTAGAAGGCGGCTGTGTCGATGTGGTTGACGCCCTGCTCGAACGCGCTGTGCAGCAGCCGCACGGCGCCAGGACGGTCGATCGGTGTGCCGTCGGAGTTGCCCATCATGCCGTTGCCGGTCAGCCGCATCGCGCCGTAGCCGACGCGGTTCACCTCCAGATCCCCGAGCTTCCAGGTCCCTGCTGCCGCCCCTGTGCTCACCGTGCCCCTTTACCCGTCGGTTCGTCAGGTTCTGGAGTATGGGGCGGTCGCGTGGTGCGGCGACAGGTCAACGGGGTGGGCGAAACATCACATCCGTACCGGGAACGGACGTTCCGCGCCCATCCGTTGGACTTGTCGAGAGACGCCCGGTCAGTACGTTGTTCCGGTGATTGTGCTGCCCGTTCTGGCCAGCGATGGTCCCCGAGGACTCCGTTCCGCTTCTCCCGGACAAGGCGATCACCGCCCACAACGTTCGGACACCGCTCACAACACCGCGACGGGAACGTGGCCCGCTAGCGCGCCGAGGTGGGGAATCGATGCGAGCAGGTCTGTCCCGTGCCTGAGTACAGGGAATTTCAAATAGCGCCATCAAGGTGGGCCAGGGCGCGGTTGCGGGGGGACAGGCGCAGGCAGCGACCGGCCTCCACCCAGGCCGGCTCGCCGCCCGGGAACGACAGCGGCCACTGTTGCGCGCGCTCTCCCTCCGCACCCAGCTCCGGCACCACGGCTGTCGTTCCCCAGCCTGCTCCGCTGAGGTCTGCGGCTCGAACACCGCGATCACCTGCATGGTCAACACAGCTGATGGCACGATGAGTTGGGGCGAAGGGTGGGTGTACATGCAGGGTGACAGGCGGCAGATTCAGACGGCTGTGCTGGGCAGCGCGGACTCGGACCAACCGCTGGTGCTCCCGCTGGAGGCCATCGAGCTGGACTCCTTCCGCTGGCAACATCAGCACGACACGTTCTGGTGCGGGCATCTGCTCGGCGGCTGCGGCGGTCAGCTGACCACGAAGCTCTACACCGACCGCGTCTGCCACTTCGCCCACCACCCCGACCCCACCGGACAACCGCGGATCTGCGAGCGCCGGGCCCGCGACGTCTCCAGCGCCGACCACCTCTACCTGAAGGCCGCAGCCGCAACGTGGCTTGCCGACCGGGGCCACAAGGCCGCTTTCACCTTCCCCCAGCCCGACGGTGCCGCCATCGGGTCCGTCCTGGACATCGCCTGGGACGCCGGCAACGGCGCCCTGCGCATCCACCTCGACGCGGCCGTTCCGCCGGCCTGGGACAACCACGACGTCGACGTCGTCCTGGGCATGACCGTGCCGGTGGACGACGACACGTTGGTGCGGCGCTGGTACGTCCACCGTGTCCGCTTCGAAAGCGCCGGCACCGCCCGCGAGGTCCGTATCGGCACCCAGGCGTTCGCCCGAGGCACCGAGTGGTTCACCCTCGACGAGTGCGACATGACCGAGCGCGGGCTGTCGACGCCAGCAGCCGAACGCATCATCCGCGCCCGCCGCACACCCCCACCTCGCACCAACCCCCCTCCACGGACCACTCCCACAACACCCCGCCAGCCGATCAGGGGGCAGGACATGCTCTTCCGCCTCGCTGAGGCCCGCCGGAGCGGATCAACGCGTCAGGCGGAGGAGATATGCCGCCAGATCGAACGCTCCGGCCTGCATCAAGACCACCAGCAACTGGCCACCGGTTTGGCCACTGCCCGGCAGTGGCTGGAGGAGCGCCGGGCCCGGCAGGCGAAGCAGCGCCAGAATCTCTTCCGCGATCTGCAGCACGCCACGCTCAACCACAAGCCGCCCCAGGTCCGAGCCCTGCTCACTCGCGTCGACGCGACTGCCAGTGATGACCGCACGAAAGAAGAGGACGCCATTGCGGACGCGGCGGCTGCCTACCTCGAAGACCTCAAACGCACTGCCCGATGGGAACACCGCGACGCCGCGCCGCCGGTCCGCGGCCCGAAGTTCTCCAAGATCCCCAGCCGGCACACCCCCCGTACCGCCCCTGCCATCCTCCGGTCCCAGGCCAAGAAGAAGGACCCGCAAGCGGCCGCACACCGGCGAATGTGCGACATTCTCCACGACCTGCGGCGCCTGGGCGACCGTATGACCACGGCAGAACTCCAGCAGACGGTCACGAAGCTGTCGAAGGCAACGGCAGCCGCCGGCAACGAGGTAACTGACCATCAGCGCCAGGAAGTACTCGACTGGGTCGCCCGCGCCGACACCGTCTCACAGACGAGCCCACGCCCGGTTCCTCCACCTCGCCCAGAGACAGAGCAGCAGCACAAGGGCCAGGGCCACGACAGTCAGCCGCGGCTCCGAAACCGGGCCGAGCCGCAACGCCCCGCCGCGAAGCGCCAGCCGCGCTCGGAGAAACCGAAGAAGAGCGAGCCCCCTCGGTTGCCGAGCAACGCGGTGACGGAAGTCGCCGCCGCGGTGACAGGGGAACTGAAGAAGACTGCCAGGGAACACTCGACGACATCCTGGTCCCGACTGCGAACCCAACTCGGCTCCGCCCTGCCCCCACTAAACCCCGATGACCAGCTCGAAGTCCTCCTGCGAGTCGAAATCCTCATACGGGTCCGAAAGCAGAATCCGGCCGATGAACCGTTGCTGTCCTCGCTGATCGCGGTAAACGACACCAGCAACCCCCAGCTGTACCAGCAGCTCCTCAACCGACTCGGCCGCGACCAGGCCGAGCCCGGATGGTGGCAGACAGAAGCACTCCGGCTCCACCAGATCTGGCGGCACCGGTAACGCCGTGCCCGGGTCGCGGCGCCGAGCAGGGGTACGCGGACACGCGGGCCTGCTCTGCAGGCCATGACCGATTCAGGAAGGACCTGATGTGACGTCAGACCACGATCCTGTCCGGCGGTTGATCGGCGACAGAGTGCTCACCGGCCTGCGGAGAGTCCTGGACTGCCCCGACACCGCCACTGCTCTCCGACAGGGACCAGAAACCGGAGCCGGCCCGTCCTGGATTGCATTTGTGTGCCCCATTCACGCCCAGGGCCTGCAGACGTGGCCCGGGCAGCTAACGCCCAGCGCGGATCTCCAGCTGCCGTGCGGAACCGTCCTCGACTTCCGCGCTCCCGAAGAGATCCTCCGGTCCCACGCTGACCTGTGGCTCACCGAATTGTCGGGGCTGTCCACCGAGATGCTCGACAGTGGCTGGTCCGACGTCCTGGGCCAGGCCCACAAGGCGCTGAGCGCCCGGCTCAATGAAGGCGACAAGGGTGACGGCGAGGATGTCGGCGTTCTCTCGGACGTGGTGACGATGGCCGGCCTGGCGCACCGTGCCGCGGTCGCCGGCGACCTCTTCCAGGCCGCTTCGTCCCTCTCCCTCGCAGAGACCCTCGCCCTCAAGTTCTGACCCCGGTGGATGAAGGACGGCACTCCGATGTCTCCGTACATCTGGGGCTGGCGCGCAGGCTGACCTACGGGCCCCGGTGTCCCGCGGCCATCTCCTTGGCCACGGGACACCGGCTCCTCGGCCGCGGGACGCCGTGGGCCAGGACTTGCGCGAGGCGGTGGAGGAACTGGGCCGTCACCATCTCCCAGCCCTCGGCATAGTGCTCGTCGATGCAGTGCGCTCAGCACTCCGAGGCTGCCGTGGTGGCCCGTTCATCCCGCTTCTGCGCGAGGCTTCAGCCATCGGCCCGAGGATGCCTGCGGCGCCGTCTTCCTTACTGGTTGTCTGAGGACGACCGTGCTCCGGGACGCGCCGGTCGCGGCGGGCGGTTTGGACGACGGCTGTGCGCGGCTGCTGCTCCCGGCCGTTGACCTCTGGAGGTAGCCCATGACCGGGTCGTCAGCGTCTTCGTCCCACTGCCCGCGTCGGCATCTGCGCCGCATCTCCGCCGTGCTCGGCACAGCAGGCGTCATGACCACCCTGCTTGCCGTTCCCGCGGCGACCGCGGCCCCGTCCGCCGGGGCGGACTATCCGTGTGACCCGTACCTGAAGGCATGGGCAGGGAAGACCGTCGTGTCCCGGTGGAAGTTCCACATCGACTCCGCAGGCCGGCCTGACCGGGCGATAGCTGACTCGCTGTCGGCGGGGAACTCGCCTCGCAGCCAGTGCGAGACGACCGTGGGCGGATGGGGAGGCGGCGGCTACGACGGCGGCCACCTGATAGCCAGCACCCTCAAAGGCGTCAGCAAGCGCATCAACCTCGTCCCGATGAAAGCCTCGATCAACCGCGGGATCTACAAGAAGACGGAGAACGCGGCGAAAAAGTGCCTCTCGACCCTGGGTAAAAAAGACAAGCTCTCCTACAACATCACCGCCGCCTACGGCGACCCCAAGTCCGTCGTCCCGCGTGACATGACGGTCGCGATGACGGTGAAGAAGGGGACGAGCAAGAAGGACATCAAGCTGACCATCCCCAACCAGGACATCACACCGCAGAAGGAAACCGCCCTGAAGAAGCAGCTCAACACCGGCCTCAAAGCTGCCGGCTGCCCGACAGCCTGACACGCCCCACTGGGCGTTGGCCGGTGAGAAGCTGTGTAGCAACCTCGCTGGGAGTATCGGGGCCGCTGGGAGAAAAGGACGCCTGAGCGCGAGGTCCAGGTCAGCGGGTGCTGGTCCGGCAAGCTGGGAGGTGTGGGGCAGCTCCGAGGCCGTCACGGTCGCGGGGCAAGGCGCTCCGGCCGCCCGTCGGCTCGGGGATGCAACTGTGTTCTCAGGGCGGTGTGCAGGTCGCGCGTGGCGGGACTCTTCGTCGGTTTTCCGGTACCGCTCAACGCGGTTGAGCTTCCGCTGACGCTTAAGTCGTCCTGAAGGAACCGTTGATTTCTCACAGGATCCGTGGAATCCATGGAAGGCGGGCGATCCGGAGGAGGAACCGATGAGTGGTCACGGCCCCGTGACGTACGAGCTGGACGAGAGTTATCCGCTGTTCCCCGTGGCCGGCGGGAAGCATCCGTCCGCCATGGACACCGACGACTTGAAGATCGCTGACAGCGACGCCTTCGGCTTCATGAACCTGATGGGGTCGGCGGACCCCGTCCCGGACGACCTTCCCCGGACCTGACGCTGCCATGGCCATGGCGGCTGCGGCGGTGTGGCTGGTGCCGGCCGAACTTGCCCCGGCGATCGTGCTTGCCGTCCTGGGCCGCCTCGAACGGGCCAGCCGTCTACGCGCCGCCAGGCGGTACCGGCCGGCCCGGCGCGGCCATCGCGAGCCGATGGCCGTGGTGTGCCCCGTCTACCGGGAGGACCCCGCCCTCTTCGGCCGGGCCCTGCGCTCATGGCTCCGCAACGACGTGGCGGAAATCGTCTGCGTGATCCACGAAAACGACACCGCGTGTGCCGAGGTGGCACGGGCACATGGCGTACGAGTGATCACCACGGCGGACCGGGACAAGCGCCGGGCGCTGCGAACCGGCTGGCAAGCGGTCACGGCGGGCCTGGTCGCTCTCACGGACTCGGACACGGTCTGGGCCCGCGACCTCGTGCCCACGGTCAGCGCGCCGTTCGTGGATCCGACGGTCGGCGGGGTGGCGACCCAGTCGTTCGTCCTGGAACCGGCCACGTTCTGGGAGGAAATCCGTCGCGGCCGGGGACCGATCGTGGTGATGGCCGCCCAGACCGTCCGGGGACAGGCCCTGGGCTGCCTTCCCGGCCGCACCGCCGTCTACCGGCGCGCTCTGCTCGAACAGGTCGGCCCCGACCTGGTCCAGCAGTCCTTCCTGGGCGTGCGCTGCGGTCCCGGTGACGACACGCGGCTGTCCGCACTGGCCCTCCGGGCGGGCTACCGGACGGTCCTGCAGGCCAACGCGCACGTATGGTCCCGCTTCCCGGACACCTTCACCGGCCTCGTCCGCCAGAGACTGCGCCACCAGCGCAACAGCTGGCGGGAACACCTGAGTGCACTGGCCGGCGGATGGATCTGGCAACACCCCTACCTGGCACGCTGCGTCACGGTCTCGGTGATCCTGCGCCTGGGATTCATCCTCGGCACGGCGTACTACCTCTGGCTGGCCGCCTCCGGCGACCTCCTCGCGCCGGCCATGGTGGTGACCTACTGGTGCGGCCGGCGTCTCCTGCGCACCAGCCGCTTGCTGCACCGCACCGGCCGACGTCGGGTCCTTGCCTTCAAGCTCCTTGCTACCGACGTCCTCTCCCATGCCCTCGACGTCTTCGGGCTCCTCACCATCCGCCGTCAGGGCTGGCTCACCCGCGGCAGCGACCGGGCAGCTTGAGAGGACGCTGGCGTGATGAGGTGCGATGGGAACCCGCCGCAGGTTGATCTGGGGGCGTTGAACGCCTCCCGCCCCTCACCTGTTCGGCGCAGGATCGTTGGTGCTAGGGACACGCCCCTCCCCCCCACTCGCGTTGGTCGGTGACGAACGCACAGGCCACAGGGCTTACTGCTTCCGCGAGTTCGACCGAATGCCGGGCGTGCCGATTGCAGCTGACGGCCCGCGGCAATGCCGTGGTGTTCGGCCTCGCCGCGGTGTGGATGGCCACCCGCAATCTCGTGGGTGGCATCCCTCGGTAAGCGACGTCCATCCGTGAAGTGACGCGAGTTCCACGGGTGGGCGCTGACTGGCCGCGGTCAGGTCAGCGGACGGTGACCTTTACCACCGGCGACTCTCCGCTCTCGGAGACTATCCGGAGCTGGTTGACGCCCTTGAGACCGAGCTTGACCCGGACCGAGTACGCACCGCGGTCGTTGATCGGCGCCTTGGCGGGCAGCGACACCCACTTCTTTCCCTGCTTCTGCTGGACGGTGACGCCGCGGTCGCCCTCGGTGCCCTTGCCGAAGGTGGCGCCGGAGATTTGGAACTGCTGCCATGCCTTGACCGTGGTCGCGCTGGCCTTGGCGGTCAGCGAGGCGGGGGCCGGCGCGGCGGCCGGCTTGGCGGCGTGGAGGTCCTGCGGCGCGGCGAAGGCGGCGGCCGAGCCGCCGGCGAGCAGGGAGGCGGCGATGGCGCCGACGGTGGCGTAGCGAAGTGCACGGTTCATGGGAGTTCCTCGCAGACGGTGTACGGGCCGTTGGTGGCCTCACCGAGGAACATGATCAGGGCCCCATCAGCGTTCCATGTAACGGCACATATCGGCGGTCTGTCGGCCGGCTGTTACAGAACCGCCCGGAAGTGCACAGAGCGGCTTTCGGAGGCTCATGGGGTGGGCGGGCCGTGCGGGCGGCAGTAGGACCAGGTGGAGGCGGCCGCGAAGACGGATCTGGCCCGCCGGGAGGGGCTGTTGGCGCAGCAGGGCGATGCGCCACGGCTGCTGGCCGACCGACCGCCTGGAGGAGACCGGTGGCGAGGCCCTGGTGGCCGACTCCGGTGACCGCGGATCAGAGAGCGGTCGGGATGGACCGTCTTCCGCGAGCGACTGGGCGCCCTACGCGAACTGACCGGACTGTCACCGGCCACGGGTAGCGTGAGGTTTTCGCAGTTCCGAACGTGAGGGGACCGGTCATGGGGTGGGAGCGATGGGGCGAGGCGTGCGCCCGGGCTGAGGACATTGCCGCGGTGGACCGGCTGCCCACCACCGAACCGGCCTGGGAGGACGTAGGCGTGCAGCGGCTCGTGGCGATCGCCCTGACCGCCCTTGGCACCCAAGGCGAGCAGGACCCGGTGGACACAGGGCACCTGGTGTGGCATCTGAACCGGGGTGCCGGGCACCTGCGGCAGTTGGCGGCCGGGCTGGTCGGCCAGGACCTCGCCGTGGCGAGGGACATCGACCCGGCCTCCGTGGACATGACCACCGAGGGCATGGCCGCCTGGGTGTGGCTGACCCGGACATGGCCCGAGGACGGCCCCTGGGACGGCATGCCGCGCGGTCTGGCCCCCGGGCTGCCCGACCCGGCGGTAGAGGTCCTCACCCCGCACGCCACCCACGCCGCGCTCGCCGCTCTCACCCGCGAGCGGGGCGGCTACGAGCGCGGCACCCTGGTCACCGCAACAGACGGCCGGTACGAAGGCCAGGTGGCCACCGTTATGTCCAGCACCTGGGCCCTCGACGCCGAGCGCCAGACGCTGAACGATGGACCGCCGACGGGCTACGAGGTGCTGTTCCGCGACCCGGACGCCGGCCACCAGCGCGAGATGCTGCGCACCGAACAACTCCGCCCGGCCACGCCAGACGAACAGGCCCTGGAGCGGGCCCAGTCGATGGGCATCCAGACCCACTTCGCGACGGTCTGGGAGGCATGCGAACGGTGGGCGATCACCCTGGTGTGGTGGCACCAGCAACAGAAGCCGGAACGATGGCTGGTGGACACAGACCCCCACGGCCGCGGCCCGGTAGCCACCAGCCTCCTGGCCGCCGCCCTCCACGCCGTCGTGCGCGCCCGGCGGCTGGATCAGCCGACAGACGGCTCCCGCGTGCACCTGACGCCTCTCGCACCCGTTGCAACCCTCCTTGACTCCGGGTGGAGCACGGTGGTCGAGGCCCTCGGACAGCTGCCGGAGACGGCTTCGCCCACCCTGGAGATGCTGCGCGCCATCCAACGGGCCGACGGTGCGGTTGGGGATGAGCACGCGGCGGTGCTCGACCTGAGCTACGACGTGGCCTGGGCACACGCTCGATCGGCCACCGTCCCGTCCGGGACGTCGGTCTCGGACTTGGCCACCGGCCTGGTCGAGCCGCGGCTGGTCGACCGGCTTGACGCTCTCGCCGCTGCCGCTCAACGGCAGCACGAGATGGACCTCGATCGGTCCGAGGACCTCTGACGTCCGCGTCAACACAGGATGTGTCGCCCCGCCTGCGGGATCGAGGTGGACGCAGTCGTCTCTACGCCGGGATCCGGCGGGCAAGGTTCCGCGCCAGGTGCCGGGCCGCGTACGCTCCTTCGCCGTTGCCTGCATTGAGGAGTTGCAGCAGTTCGACCGCCGCGCGTGCTTCGTGCAGCGTCAGCAGTGGCAGGCGCTTCTCGTCGCAGGCGGCCACGCTGTCGATCAGCGCCAGGAGTCGTTCATCGATGTCAGTCATGATCGGCACAACTGGGCTCGTTTGAGCTCGGTCACGGCATGGCAGGTGCTGGCGGAGCGGAGCGTGTGTGAGGGGCCTGAACCGACCGGCTCAGGCCCCTTCAGCCCCATCCGCGGGGGACGGATGTGAGGGACGCATCACGCCAACGAACCACCGGTGACGACGGTTACGGAGTCCAGGTCACACGAGCGGTGCGCGGGTCGCACCACCTGCGGTGTGCAAGGGCTTGCCGCATCCGGCTCACCACCGTCGGCCTGACACGGGCTCACCCGGGACTTCTCCGCATCGTTCGATGGAGGCGGGGTAGCCGAGGGAACGGAACCGAAGGACGGGGAAGCCACGTCGGTACACGGGGACGCAGGCTCGGCGTAACCGGCGCATAGGGCAAGGAGCAGCAGATGGAACTGCCGTGGCGACAGGACGAGGGGTGGCGACGCCGCTACCCGCAGTCGGGACCCGACTGGACGCAGGGCATGCCGCAGGGGGCGACGGATCCGCTGACGCCGATGGGGCGGGTCGATCAGGTCGGCCGGATGGGGAGCGCGCTGCGCGGTGGCTATATCGCGCCCTGGCAGCGGAAGGTGATCCTCGGGTTTGTGATCGGTGCCGTCGTCGTCACCGTGGGGTCGTTGCTGCTGGTGTTCTTCGGCTGAGCCGGGGGCGCCAGCAGGCTGACCGTTCCCGCTCTGTAGGTTCCGTGTTTCGGTGTCCAACGGCATCGCCGTGACCTGCAGGGCTTCGGCATTCCACGCTCGTGTCCTCCGAACGCGTTCCGCAGAACCGTGTCCAATCCTCGCCGGGCCTGTTTCGCGTGGCGGGCGGGCCTCAACTCTTGACGGCCTCTGCGATCTGCAGGGCTGCCTGTGCGGGCGTGAGGTGGGTGGTGTCGATGACCTCGGCCTCACCGTGTAGCCATGTGCGGGCCGCCTCGGCATAGGGCTCAAGATATTTGAGACGGAACGGGGAGTTGGGGCCAAGAACAGTGTCGCCCGCGATGCGCTCGCGGAGGGTGTCCTGGTCGGCGTGGAGGACGAAGTGCCGTACCGGAATGGCATGGTTGGCGAGGCCCGCGCTGATCTCGCGCCAGTACTCCTCGATCAGGACAGTCATGGGCATCACCAGAGTGCCGCCGGTGTAGTCGAGTACGCGGCGGGCGGTCTCGACTACGAGCGGCCGCCACGGCGGCCAGTGCTGAAAGTTGTCCGTCTCGGGCAGCCCCGGCGTGATGTCCATGAGTGTCTCGCCGACCTTCTCGGCGTCGAACACCCGTGAATCCGGGATCAGCTGCTGCACAAGTGCACTGGTCGTCGTCTTGCCTGCGCCGTGGGTGCCGTTGAGCCATACGATCATGGGACCGACGCTACCGCCGTGCGGGTCTGGCCGAACAAGCCGGCCGCGTCGTCCAGAGCCACACGGCGCTTCGGTGCGGGCGTCCGCGGCGTGCTGATGGGCGCGGCACGAGGTCGAGTCCACGCGGGCGCATTGATCCTCGGCCATGTGGCCGAGGACCAGAGCCGGGATCAGCCCCGCTTGTAGTGCTCCCAGATCTTGACGGCGACATTGTCCTTGATGTCGGCCCGGACTACGACGTCGCCGCGTTCGGCAGCCTTCTTGAGCTGGGTGAGGGTGCGCGGTGCGGTGCCGTAGCCCTCTTTGTTGACGGTGAGGCGATGGGCGTCGCCTATGCGAAGGGCGCCGAACACCTTGGTGTGCGCAGTGAGGCAGAGCTGGGACACCACCGTGTGGGGGATGTCCTTAGATCCGCCGATCTTCTCCGTGACGGTCAGCTTCCCCGCCTTGTACTTCAACACGCCCTCTACGGGGCCGTTGTAGGTGCCACCGTCACTGCCTTTCCGGCACGTGTCGAGGGGAGAGTGGGCAGCGGTCGAGTGCCCCTCGGAATGGCTGGAGGAGGGCGATGCCGCGTGACCGGCCGTCGCTGTCAGGCCGACGGCGGCGACGGCGGCGATAGACGTCGAGACGAAACGCCGAACATGACGGTGTTTCCCGACGATGCTCACAGAAGGCATGTCAACTCCGGAAAAGAGGTAGTTCTACAGGACGGAAGTCAACGTATCTACCGTGATTCACCCGGTTTACACGGTCTGGCGTCAACGAGCCGTCACTCCGATCTCAGCCGTGTAACGGATCCGGCGATCTGAATGGGCCCTTGGGCCGAGCCGACCGCGTCCTGCACACGAAGGAGTGCGGCGCACGGTCGGCCCCTGCAGGCAACCCGATCAGTTGCCGGGCTGCGGTACCGGCCGGGAACGTCCGCCGTCGTCGGAGGGTTCGCGATGGTGGGGGGGAGGGCGGGGTGCGGGCGATTCCGGTCCAGGCGTTGTACAGGCCGGAGAGGGCGACGCTGATGGTGGCCAGGGAGCTGGCCGGGACGCCGAGAGCGATCAGGAGCACCCCGGTGGCCAAGACGGCCATGAAGACGATCAGGTCCAGAGGTCGCCGCGTGCTGTTCCTCATTGCCAAGTCCTTTGTTGGGTAGCGGAGTTGGATTTGAGGACCAGAGTGCGCAGGTGGTCTGATTGTCTGCCTCGGCCGATGGCGTTGCCGCACGCCAGCGACGGTGATGTTGTGGACAGGGCGGACAGGACGGGGGTTGGGCGGCTATGCCGCAGGTGGGACCGGGCCGGAAGCGAGGCCCTGTGGACGGAGATACTCCCCAGGCCCAAGAGCTGGCCCAGTGGCTCAGAAAGCTCACGCACGGGCTGGGGCAGCGGGATTTGGAGAAGAGGTTCGCCTACGGAAAGACGACGTGGGGCGAATTCCTCATGGGCCGCAAGCTGATCCCCAGCTGGCTGCTGGAGGACGTGGTCAACGCTCTGGTCAGGGAGCCCAGGGCGCGGCAATCGCAGCTGCGGCGCGGAGGGGAGCTGCTGCGGGCGGCGGAGAAGGCAGCACTGGAGAAGACAGCGGCGCTGGAGGAAGAGAAGCCGGCATCGGGGTCCGAGACACAGCTGCTGATCCGGCTGGACGAGGCGCGCAAGGGCCAGCTGCAGGCGCAGGAGACGCTGCTGAGCACCACCCAGATCATCTACACCCTGCTGCCGTGGTGGCCTCCCTGCGCGAGCGGTGTGCGGTGCTGGAGAAAGATCGCGACCGCGTCGCAGAGCGGATACCCGCAACGGTGGCCGAGGTCCAACAGCAGCTGGCCGAATCCGAAAGGCGACTGGCGGACACCGAGACCCGGCTGGAGCGAGCTCGGCGCGAACGGGAAGAAGCCGAAGCAACAGCCCTGGGACTGGACCGCTTCGCCCTGCGGTCATCGATGACCAGCAGCTGCGGCGTCCCTTGAATCGCAATGTGCCGCCAAATGTTCTGAGTTGAGATTTCCACTCGCCTTGCGCGTGCGACTCCTGGAATGTTCGAAGAGTTGATCATTGACCTTGCCTTTACTCAAGCAATGCCATCTGTTTAGATTCTCTTTGTCGGTGCCACAGGGAGGGTGCGCTTGAGTCCGTTGCTCTCTCTGGCCCTGGTGCACGCCGCCCGGACCGGGAACGGCACGGGCGGCTGACGTGTGCAGCCACGCGTGCTTGTGCCACAAGCTGAGACGCAGGCGGATTTGTCTGTCCTGCCGTAGCCCCCAGAAAGAGTTACCGCTTTGCCTATATCGAAGACCTTCATCACCGCTGCCGTCGGGGCCACCGCCGGTGCGGCCGTTCTGGCTCTCGCGGCTCCTGCATCCGCGGCTCCGGCGCCCGCAGCCCCGGCAGCCGTTGTTGGCGCAGACCAACCGGCCACGGAGGCCGACGAGAATCCGCCGGTGCTGCGCTCGGCGGCCGGTTCGACCGCGATCGGCGCCTTCACGTACAGCGCAGGCGGACTGACGATCAAGGTCCCTGCAGGCTGCTTCCTTACGCATGCCGTCAGCGGCAAGGGGCTGAAGATCAACTCCCAGCGGGCCGGCGTCGACTGCGTGGGCCCGATGGCTCTTGCCGCCAAGTTCTGCAACACCCGTATCGAGTTCCATTACGCGGACACCAACAACAAGACCTACCGCGTCGACAAGGGCCCGCTTAACGGTTCGTGCAAGACGGGTACCGTGCCCATGCTGAGCAAGGGAGCCAAGACCGTCAAGGCGGGTAAGGCTTGCGCTCAGTTGTGGGTCAATGGGCAGCGCAAGGCCGTTCAGTGCCACTACATCACCAAATAGCAATGGGATGAGAGATGATCACGGGTATGAGCCGTAGCCGGCGGAACTGGTGGACGGAGATCGCAATCGGCGGTGGCGTAACCGTCGCCGTCTTCATTGCACTGTCCGCGATTGTCTCGGCTGCCACTGGTTCGAAATACGCGACGATGAGCGATGACACCGGGTGGCTGCTCGTTGTTCCCGCCGTCGCGGCGGGCGTGTGGGCCGCAGCTCGCTATCGACGTCGATAAACAGCTCACACTTTCTTGATCAAGGCAGTGATCGAGCTTGACTCAGGTCCGTGACGGTCCGCCGGGTATCCCGACGGGCCGTCACGGCGCTTCGTGCCATTCGTTTCCCGCCCCAATTTCCAGGCGTCTGCGTTGAGCGGGTCAGAGCCCATGAGGTGCTCGTCGGTAGGTAGAGCTGCGGGGGCTTCCAGCCTCACTGGCTCACGTGGTCAAGGAGCGCCGCGGCGGCCCCGCGGATCTGCTCGACGGACCACTGCGATCCGTCGAAGGCCAACTGTGCGAGCCGACGCGGGCCTTCGACGAGGGAGACCCTGACCGAGCCGCTCCGCGGCGCCAGCGCGAGACGGCGGCCGTGCTCGTTCCCAGCCGGCAGGCCTGAGAACTGCTGCCAAGGGACCTTGACGTTCTCGTCGTCCACCTCGATTGGTGTGTGGTGGCCGATGACGTTCAGGAGCGCGCCGTCGTCGTGCCGACAGTTTCCGTGGCACGTCAGCAGGGCGGCACGGGTACCGGCCACCACGAACGCATGCCGTGTGAAACCCTCGTACTCGCGAGTGCGCACATCGACGTGCGGGGCTTTGGCGTAGGGGGTGCGGTGCATCCAGAAGCCCTCGCCGATCTCGTCACGGTGCTTCCGGCCGAGCTCCCAGCCTTTGAGGCGTTGCAGATTGAACCAGTCCCACTTCTGCCCGTAAGTGCGGTAGTCGGCGTCGGCGGGGCGGTCGGTCATCCACAGTGCGGTGGTCGGCTGGGCGTTCGACGACGCGTCGTCGCGGAACGTGGTCTCGACGCGGATGAGCACGGTGGAGGCGTTGAAACGCACCTGTTGGCTGGGCGCGTCGAGTGTGGCGGCCAAGACGTGGCAGTCTCGGCAATCGGCTTGCCCTCGGATGCAGCAGCCGAAGCCGCCCCAGCGGGCTCGCCGGGTGTCACGGCTCTCAAGGAGGGTGGGGTACGAGTGCGGCAGCAGGGCACACTGGGCTCCGCCGACGCCCATACGCGCGTTGAGGCTCAGCCGGTTGTAGTCCTTGCCGTCGGCAGGGCGAGTGGGTTCAGGTTCGGGAAGGTAGATCGGCACAAGGTCTCCTGGTAATGAGAGATGAAGGTGGGAGGACGGGCCGGCTGGGGCGGGCCGCCGAAGAGAGTGCGGAGCTGCTGGTGTTCAGCGCGGGGGGTTGCGCTGCGCAGCTTTCGTGGGGCGTTCGCGTTAGACGACGACCCTGATGCAGTGGTCCAAAGCGGTCAGGAGCAGGGCGACTTGAACCACGGTGTCCTCGTCGGTGTCCGTGGAGTTGGTGTACGCCTCGATGGTGTCGTCCCAGCGGAAGCCGTAAGCGTGCAAAGCGTTCTCGGTGATGGTGTCGATGTCGGCCTGTGAGCGGGGTGCGGCGACAAGGCCGTAGTCGGGGTCAAGCGTGATGAGGTACATCGGCGTCTTCCTGCGAGGTCAAAACAGCTCGTCTTGACCGTCGACGTCGCCTGGCCGCTGCGCCCTGGTGGGACGGGGCTTCGGGGCAGGTAGGGGGTCGCCGAAGAGCGGCTGAGTGCCGAACCGATCGGGTGCGGCCGGGATGCGGGCCGGGCCGACGGAGACGGGGAGTTCGACGGGCGCGTCCTGGTCGAACTCGGCGCGCTGCATGGCCGTCCAGTCGCGGCCGGCCGGAGCGGCGCTCACCGTTTTGCTCCGTCGCCCTCGGTGGCCCTGTCCTGGAGCAGACGGTCCTGGGTCTCCAGGACGGCGTCCGCCCAGTCGAAGACGAGCCCGGTGCCGGCCGCGGCTGCGGCCTCTTCGCGGCGGTGGCCTTCTTCGAGTGCCTTCAGGTAGCGGGCGGTGGTGAGATCGACGGCGGCGGAGGAGGTGAGGGCGTGCATCAGGTCGTCGATGTTCATGTCGCCGCGTATGCCGGTGATGGTGTTGGCGGCGATGCCGATGATGGTGCCGATGTCTTTGCCGAGACGTTCTGCCTCGGCGGGGCTGAGAGGTGCGGTGTAGCGCATGGGTGTTGCCCTTCGAGGGAGGAATCGAGGCTGCGACCGATGGAGCGGTGCGCGGGCGAGGAAGAGCCCGCGCACCCTGCGGACGACATCAGACAGCGACAGGCTCGGGCGCGGCCTCGTTGTCGTTGACGGCTTCGGGGTTGACTGTGACCAGTTCGCGCGCCTCGGCATGTGCCTTGGCCTGCTTGAGCTGGTACCGGGCCTTCGTCAGCGACTCAGCGACCCGGTCGAGCTGCGCCAGACGTGCCCCGACCTGGGTTTCGAGGGTTTCAGCGAGCTTGAGCGGCTCGGTTCGGGCGATTTCGTCGAGGAGTTCCCGGACCTGCTCGATCTTGTCGAGCGTGGTGCGGGTCTTCTTCTGCGCGTTCGCCTTCTCGCGGCGCTGTTCCTCGGTCATCTCCTCGACGACCATGAGGACGGCCTGGTCCTGCTGCTGCTTCATCGCGTAGGCGAAGTGCACGATCTCGTTGTCGGAGGCGAACTCGCCGCGCACGAACTTCGAAAGGACAGAGCCCTGGTTGGCCAGGTTGAGCACGGCGATCTGTACGGCCGCCTGCGTGCCGATCTTGCCGTCCTGAACGAGCTGTTGTACCTCGATGCGCAGGTCGAGCAGCGTCAGGCGCAGCTTGACGTAGGTGGTGGTCTTGCCGAAGTCGGCGGCCACGGATTGGATGGTTGCGCCTTCCTCTTCGTTGAGGATGCGCTGGTAGCCGTGGGCCTCCTCGAAGGGGGTCATGTCCTCGCGGTTGACGTTCTCGGACATGGACCGCTTGAACCGCTGCAGTTCGTTCTTCTCGGAGGTGATGTTGACGCGGATCTTGGTGCGGCCGAGGATCTGGTGGGCGCGCCAGCGGCGTTCGCCGGAGACGATCTCGTAGCCGCCGAGTTCGTTGTCGGGGCGGACCTCGATGGCCTGCATGAGGCCGTACTTGTCGATGGAGGCGGCGAGTTCCTTGAGCGCGTCCTCGTTGAAGTACTCGCGCGGCTGGCGCGGGTTGCGATGGATCTGGGTCATCTTGAGGACGCGCTGCACTTTGGGCTCCAGGGGGCGGTGGTGAGGTCTTCTTTCTCCCTCACTTCATGCATTAATTCTACTATGCACGAGGGGGGTGTCCACTCCCCGCACTCCCCGCCAAAGTGACCTCGACCACGGCCCTATAAGGGTGCAGACGTGCGGAAACACTTGTGGGCGCCGAGAACATCTCGGCGCCCACAAGTGCCACCCACCTACACCTCGTCCACGCGGTCACGCCAGGCGCGCACCCCGGCCGGAGCACTCGCTCCCGGAGTGGACCAGCACCCCCGCTTGATCGGGCACGCCCCGCACACCCGCGCAGCGTCCCAGCCGTCGCTCGGAATTTGAAGCTCTGCGTGCTGCGCCTGCGTCACGCACCGTGCGGCCGACCATGCCACGGGTTCGGCCAGGGTGCGGGGTTCGCTCCCGAGCCCGGCTAACACCTTCATCCGGTCCGCATCGCGCCCTTCTCCGGGCCTTACCTGGGCCGGCCGCCGGGTCAGGGCCAGGATGCGTTCAACGTCGACCAATCCCGCCCCCTCGTGTCGGCGAAACGCGAACTGGCGAACCGCGCCAACCACGGCCGCTACCGCACGCGGCCATACCGTCACCTTCCCCGGCAGCCCGCGAGGGGTTGCTGCTAAAGCCGCTCACCAGCTAATGCCCCATCCCCGCGCCACCATCCACCGGGACGACCGCGCCGGTGATGTAGGTCCCTTCATCGATAAGGAACCGCACCGTGCGCGCGATCTCCTCGGGCTGTCCGAGCCGCCCGAGCGGGATCTGTCCGAGCAGCGCCTGGATGCGGTCCTCGGGCAGGGCTGCTGCCATGTCAGTCGCGGTAAGCCCCGGCGCGATGACGTTGGCGGTGATGTTCCGAGAGCCGTACTCGCGAGCAATGGAACGTGCCAGACCGATCAGCCCGGCCTTGGATGCGGCGTAGTTCGCCTGCCCGGCCTCGCCGTGCATCGCGGTGGCTGACGAAATGAACACCATGCGGCCGCTCTTGGCGCGCAGCATGCTCGGCAGGGCGCGCTTGGCGACGCGGTAGGCGGCGGTCAGGTTCGCATCCAGTACGGAGGTGAAGTCCTCCTCGCTCATGCGGGCGAGCAGTCCGTCGCGGGTGATGCCCGCGTTGGAGACCACCGTGGTGACCGGCCCGTGTTCGGCTTCGGCCTGCTTGAACGCCGCATCGATCTGTTCGGCGTCCGTCACATCACACCGGACGGCCAGGAAACGGCCGCCGCTGTGCTCTTCACCTGGCTGGTAGGAGTGCGTGGGCAGCTCGCCGGAGCGGTAGGTGACGGTCACGTTGTGGCCGGCCTCGGCGAGCTCTGTGGCTATCGCGTACCCGATGCCTCGATTGCCACCAGTGATGAAGACGCTACGGCTTCGGGACACAGGGAATCACCTTTCAGAAATGCTGAGTTGGCCCGTGGCCGACGCGGCATACGGGCGAGAGGGCGGGCTCGGGCCGATTGCACGGAACCGGCGGAGTCGCTGGCTCCACTTTGCCTTGTCTTTGAGACCGTGCGCGCTGTTCTCGCTTCAGCAGCTGCGGACCGGTACCGGTAGTGCCGGTACTCGCGGTTCCGGTTTTCGCCCGCTGATCGGCGTTATGTCTTGATTTGACTGATGATCATGCGACAGATCAAACTTTCAAGCGCCGCTAGGGGGGCGTTAAAGCCGACTCGGCGTGCCGTTTTCTTTGCTAATGCTTTGCTTGTTGAGGGATGTGGACCAAGTAGATGCGCGACCTTGAACACTTCAGCCGACTCCTGCGCTACATACGCACCTCTTGCGATGGCGGCATGGTCCCCGGCCTTCTCGGTGGCGGCACCCGCTCCCGCCCCGGCATCACCCAGGTGGAATTGGCTGTCCTCACTGGCGTATCCGAAAGCTGGTACCGGCGCCTCGAATCCGGCCGCCACGCCCCTTCGCCGGAGTGGGTCGAAACACTCGTCCGTGTCCTCCGACTCACCGAAGGGCAGCGCCACAGCCTCTACGTCTACGGCACTGGCCAAGAACCGCCCCGCCGCTACCGCCCCGACGCCAGCCTCATCCACCCCGCGGCAGAAGCCTTCATCCGTATCCAGCCCTGGTGCGCTTACGTCTCAGACTTCGCCTGGGACGTCCTGGTCATGAATGAACAAGCGGGCAAAGACTGGCCCTGGATGCTCAATGGCACCAACGTGATGGTGTGGGCGCTCACTTACCCCGAGGCGCGCATGCAGCTCATCGATTGGGAGGAATCCTGGGCCAAGCCCATGGCCTCCCAGCTGCGCCTGCGCTACGAAGCCAACCCCGATCACCCGCGCCTTGCCGAGGTCGTCAACGAGATCAAGGAACGCGACCGCGTCGCCGCCCGCCTCCTTGAAGAAGACACCACCGCCATCCACCACCCTGACAAGCAACAGCGACGCACATACCTCGCCGGCCACGGCGACACCGTCTTCGAAGTGACCTTTCTCTGCTACACCCCCAACGCCGACCCTTCACTGCGCCTCATGATCGTCCCCACGATCGAGGTCCCCGACGAGGCTGAGAACGACTAGTACTCCAGTCGCAGTTCGCTATCACTGCTGGTCAGAGTCGTGTTCCTGAGTGTAGTCGGCTGACGTTTCGTCAGGTTGCGGGAGTTCGTGACCTCGCGTGCGGCGGGCCGTTGTGTTAGTCGTGCAAGATGATGTGCAGCCCGATGTCTGGTCCGCGGAGCTGGAAGAAGTACTCGTGCGGGTCGGCCACCGGTTCGGTCGGGTGGATCTGCGGCGGCGGATGCGCGCCTACGTGCACGGTCTGATCGGCCCGGTGGGCCGCAAGAACAGCTGGCAGCTGGCCGAACACGCCGGATACCGCACTCCTGCGGGTCTGCAGCATCTGTTGAGCCAGGCCTGCTGGGATCCCGACGAGGTACGCGATGACCTGCAGGGATACGTCGCCGAGAGGCTCGGGGACCCCGCTGGAGTACTGATCATCGACGACACGGGGTTCCTCAAGAAGGGCTCGGTCTCGGCCGGGGTGCAGCGCCAATACTCCGGCACGGCGGGCCGCACCGAGAATTGCCAGATCGGCGTCTTCGCCGCCTACGCCTCACCCAAGGGCCGAGCCCTGGTGGACCGGGAGCTGTATCTGCCCAAGTCCTGGATGTCCGACCGGGATCGCTGCCGGGCAGCGAGAATCCCCGACGAGCGCGCCTTCGCCACCAAGGGCGACTTGGCCAAGGCCATGGTGACGCGTGCACTGGCTTCGCCGCTGCCCATCGCCTGGGTGACCGCGGACTCCGCCTACGGCCAGGAATGGCGGATGCGCCGCATGCTGGAGGAGGCTGGCGTCGGCTACGTCCTGGCCGTGCCGAAGTCCCAGCATGTCCACGCCCTGGGCCGCATCGACTTCGCCATCGCCCAGGCACCCGACGACGCCTGGGAGCGCCACTCCTGCGGCAACGGCGCCAAAGGCCCGCGCGTCTACGACTGGGCCGCAGCCCAACTGCCCGCCATCGACGACTTCGACGGCGATCAGCCCACCCACCAACGCTGGGTCCTGGCCCGCCGCAGCCTGGCCAGGCCAGACGAGATCGCCTACTACCTCGCCTACGCGCCCAACAACACCGCCGTCGCCGAGCTCGTGCGCATCGCCGGGACCCGCTGGGCGATCGAGGAAGCCTTTCAAGCCGCGAAGAACGAGTGCGGCCTCGACCAGTACGAGGTCCGCCGGTATCCGGGCTGGTACCGGCACATCAGCCTGGCCATGCTCGCCCACGCCTTCCTCGCCGCCATGGCATCAGCGGCAGCCGAAAAGGGGGCGGCAGAAACGGTTCCGGCACTCTTGCACCGCTCACCGTGGCAGAAATCCGGCGACTCATGGCAGTTGGCCGTCCCTCGGCCACACACCTTCGGCACGCCGGCCACGCGCTGAGCTGGTCCCGCTGGCGCCGCCGCCACCAGGCCATCGCCAGACGCTGCCACTACCGCCGCCGCACGCGAGGTCTCGAACTCCCGCAACCTGACGAAACGTCAGCCGACTACACTCAGGAACACGACTCTGACCAGCAGTGATAGCGAACTGCGACTGGAGTACTAATTCCTTTGTGAGCATCGCGGGGAGTCCATTGGTGGAACCAACGCCTCTGGTCAGACCGCGCGCGTCCGGTGTCCTCGCGGCCGCCACCACCTGTTATGGCGCTTGCTCGTTGATCTTCGTGGTACGAGCCCGCCGCGCGGTGACCTCTCGAAACGCCCGAGCCGTCTGAGCTCCCGCATAGACCGGGGCCCGTGGGGTGCGCTGGTGCCACGAACGGCTACTGAGGTGGCGGACCGGACTTGGTGCCGAGTCCTGGAATTAGACGGCTACAGCCAGGAACCCGCTCGTAGGGGCAGTGCGAGATGTGAGGAACCCACACCTTCCTCCTCTTCCTGGAGTCGGTGACGCTCACCGAGCGTGTGGTGTTCTTCCTGGTCACTGCTGTCCTTCGCCCGACCGATGGTGGCGCGTGCATCGCGCGGTACCTGGTAGCCATCGCCGACAAGGACCGGCGACTTCGGCGAGCGGGAGCCCCGGGTCGCCTCGGAGCTGGGCTACCGCATGTGCACCTGGACCATCGACATGCTCGACCGTGACGGGCCGGGGTGGCCGGACGGCGTCCCAGATTCGCGCGGCGATGAGGGACGCCCCGGCGGCGGACAATCGAGGCGGGGTGGTGCTCGGGCATCTCTTCAACCGTTACCCGGAGGTCCTGCCGGAATACGGGGGGGTACTTCGCGGAACGTTCCGGCTCGGCTGAGTTGTTGAGGGCTATTCAACTTGTAGGGGGAAACCCAGTGGGAGCCGGCTTCGAGGTCCATCTTGATCGTGGCCTGTCCGGAGACGGTGAGGTCACCGCCCACCGACAGTGCCTTCTACACGGTGAGCGTGTCGCCGACCGAGACCGCCTTCGCGGCGGTCAGGGCCTCGCTCACCGTGAGCGCGCCCTGGGCGGCGAGGCCCTTGGCCACACCCGCACCAGCCACCTCGCCCGCCTCGACCTCACCCTCGCCGCCTGATCCCCACATTTGGCCAGCAGGATCCTCGGGCGGGACCACAAGGGCCCGGGATGACTACTCACTGGTCCAGGTACCAGTACCAGCGCGAGTTACCGCTGTCCACCCTCTTCAGCGAGACACCGCCGGACGCCTTGTTGTCCTCGTTCAGCCCTTCTTCCGAGTGGTAGCTATTCCTGATCCGGACCTGGGAGCCGCGGCGGAGGAAGGGTTGGCCGCCATCCGTGACACTTCCGCTGGTGGTGATGCCACCGCTGCCCGCGTTGACGCTCGTGCCTGTGATGGAACCGCCCGTGATGGCACCGCTCCCGGCGTTGACGCTTGTGCCTGTGATGGAACCGCCGGTGATCGTGCCGCTGCCCGCGCTCAGGCTGCTTCCTGTGATGGAACCGCCCGTGATGGCACCGCTCCCGGCGTTGACGCTCGTGCCTGTGATGGAACCGCCGGTGATCGTGCCGCTGCCCACGCTCAGGCTGCTTCCTGTGATCGCACCGCCAATGACCGTGACGTTGCCGTCGACCTCCAGCCCCGTCAGCTTCGGGTTCGTCACCGTCACCGTGGTCGTCAGGTAGCGCGTGGTCCCGCCCGTGACGTACGAGAGCTGGAAGGTCGTGTCGCGGTCGATCGTCGCGTCGTACGCGTGCTGTTTGCCGACCGGGTGCGCGCTGCCGCCGTGCGAGACCGTGTAGTCGAGCGTCGACGGGCCGTTCCACGTGAGGCGGAGCGAGGTGCCGGCCGTCACCTCCAGCTTGTCCGCCGTGAAGTCGGAGACTGCCATGGCAGGGATCTTCGGTGCCGGGAACTTCGTGAGTGCCAGCTTGGTGAAGCGCGGGTTGTCGGGCCACTGGTCCGTGTTCGTGGTGGCGACCTCGCGGATCTCGATCCGGGCCGTGCCGGGCCGGGAGCTGATCTTCAGGTTCTTCAGGGTGATGACGAGGCCGGAGGCGTCGACCGCCACGCCCGTCTTCTTCTTGTCGTCACCCTTGGGCGTGGCCTGGAAGCGGGCGTACTCACCCGACGGCAGGACGGTCTGCGTGCCGGGCTGGAGGCGTACCACGTCCCAGTCATCGGCCTGACCGTCACCCGCGTCGGCCTCGACCAGACTCTGGGCGAGCTTGCCCTGCGGCAGGGAGAAGACGATCTCCCGGCAGTAAACGGTCTCGCCACCGCCGTTCGAGACCACGATGTGCAGGGCCGTGGCAGGGTCGTCGGTACCGGTCGTCGCGTACAGCGGGAACGGTTCGCTGATGATGGCGTAGTCCAGCAGGGGCAGGGGGGCGTCCGGCTCGCTCACGGAGTCGGCTCCTTTCAGAATCGGGATCGGGTGCGGTTGCTTCGAAGTCACTTGGTGGTGAAGCCGCCGGACAGGCGCAGGAAGCCGGTGCGTACGGTCGGGCCGTTCTCGTCCAGCCGGGCGGTCTGGTCGATCTGCACGACCGACTCGTGGTTCCACTGCGGTGCGGGGCCGGCGTCGGCGGGCGCGTCCGGGACGACCAGCTCGGCCCAGTCCCACGTGCCCTGCGGGGACGTGGGGTGCGGTACGGCGAGGGCGTTGACGAAGCCGGACGACGCGTCGCCCACGCCCACGTCCTTGGCCGGGACCTTCCGCGTCGTGGTCAGCACCGGGCTGAGCCGCAGCGCCACCCGCATCGTGGCCATGGCGGTCCGTGTGAAGCGGGTCGGGAGCTGAAGATCCGTCACGGGAAGGATGTCCGTGGTCGCGTGGACGGTGGCGAGCGGGTCGAGCAGCAGCGTGAGGTGCGTCCGGTCCGTCGAGTCCGCCCGCAGCTTGGGCCAGTTGGCGTCGGAGATCCGCGCTACGTAGTCCGTGTGCGGGTGCTCGCCGGGCGTGGCCACCGAGTAGAACGTGCCGTAGTCGGCTTGGGAGAAGTAGCCGATCAGACCATCGCCTTTCTGCCCGGCGTTGCCGAGCCTGATGGGCCACCGGTAGTCGAGGTGAGCCATCTCGGGCGGCGCCTTCTCGCTCTGGCGCGTGGCCCATGCCTCCTGCGTCTTCCAGTCCAGCGCGTACTGCCAGCCTCCGTCGGCGACGGGAAGGCCGTCCAGCTCGAAGCCGAGCCGGGCGCGGACCAGCGCGAGCGGACGCCCGAGCAGCGCGCCGAGCACCTCGTCGCCGTACGGGTTGCCCGGGTCGATGCCGGCGAGTGCGTGGTCGATGGTGGCCAGCAGGTCGGCGAAGGCGTTCGGCCCCTTCGCGGCCAGCTCGCGGGCGAACGCGTAGAGCTGCGGCCGGGCATCGCGCAGGGCGTCGATCGTGTTCACCTGGGAATCCGGCAGGGGACCCCAGCCGACCATGGTCGTCACGGCGCCGCCCGCTCCCTCGCGGAGTTCGAGCCGCAGTTCGCCGAGCGGTTCGCCGGTCGGCGCGTAGCACAGCAGCGAGCGGTCGACGTAGTTGGGGACGATCCACGCGCCCACGGGCGTGGTGTTCGCGGTGAGGTCGACCAGCCGCGTGTCGTCGTGCTCGGCGACGAAGTCAAACCGCAGCCGGGCGGCCTGGAGCAGGCGCGGCGGCAGCTGGACGAACCGTCCCGTGTCCGTGGGCTGGACGAACTTGCCGTGAGTGTGCAGGCTGTCGCCCACCTTGGGGACGAACGTGGGCGCGTCGCCGGGCAGCAGGACATCGAGGCTCTGGCCGAACTCGTCGACGATGCTCAGCCTGTTCACCGCGAACTGCCCGGCCCGGATCTGGGTGAAGCCGGAGTCCTGCCAGCCCTTGAACGGCACGGGCAGCATGCCCGGGTTGGGCAGGTGGCGGAACGCGTCACCGATGAGCTTGCCGATCCTGCCGGGCGGGCTGACGCCGGGCGCGGGATCGCGCAGGGCGAAGGCGTCGGTGAGCCGGTCCAGCCGCTGCGAGAGCAGGTCCAGGTCCTTGATCTGCGCCGCCGCTGTCATGAGCGCCTCGGCCGTCGCCGCGTCGGGGTGGTCGGCGGCGTACTGTTCGAGCCCGCCGCTCGCCGTGTGCTGCGGCAGCGGTACGAGGAAGCGGCGCCCGGTCACCTCGATGGCGGTGGTGGCGGAGGAGCCGTTCGTCCATTGGTAGTGGCTGCCGTCGAACGTCCAGTTGGGACTGTTCGGGCTGCCGTAGGGCACCTGCCAGTGCTCGACCCGCCACTGAAACAGCAGCGGCTTCCACGGCTGCCGCCAGGGGGCGGGGGCGATGTCGGACCGGTACGACACCTTCGGGTCGAGCACGCACGCGAACTCGATCAGCAGGGCCGACGCGACCGACGGCAGCCCGCCAAGCTGGAGCGAGGTGAAGGGGTTCGCCCGCCCGTCATTGACGATCTGCGACGGCATGCGGCAGATGAGTGCCCCGTCGCCTGTCAGCGGCTTGTACGCCGTGTGGCTCTTCGCGCCGGCCAGCACCATCGTCGGGTCGGTGACCTGGTAGAAGGGCGGCAGGGTCTCCTTGCGTAGTTCGTAACCCTTGGGCAGCGGGTGGCCGCTGAGGCAGTCGGTGACGGCCTTGAGCTTCTTGTTCTTCAGGTCGTCCTGCGCGGCGGCCACGCGGGCGGCGAGGCCGTCCGCGTTCGCCGGGTCGATCTCGGCGTACAGCCGTTCACGGCGGTACTGCGGCGGGATGAGCGGCAGGCTGTGCATCCACCACAGCCCGTACAACCGCTGCTGCAACGCGGTCAGTTCACGCTCCGCGGCGTCGTACGCGCTCTGGTGGCCGTTGAGTTCCGCCAGCCACGCCTCGTGCTCGGGCGCGACGCCGGACCATGTGACCGACTTCGGGTCTCCGGAGACGTTGCCCTTGTCGGCGGTGTCGGCCAGCCGCCACACATAGCCGCCCGGCACCTGCTGGAACCAGCCCTTGTGCAGGGTCTGCGCCGTGAGGATGTCGCCGTCGGGCTCGTCGAGGGTGTTCAGCAGGCCCTTGCCGAGGGCGTGCAGGAGGGCGGGGTCGGTGGTGTGGTCGAGGGCGTTGCCGGAGCCGTCGGGCAGGGCCGCGCGGGCCTTGGCGACCAGTGCGGCGTGCGCTTCGTCCGCGCTGCTCCCGACGGCGATCTGGTCACGGACGTCCGACTGCTTCGGGCGGTCCGAGTCCGGTGCGGTACCGGTGCGGTTCCACTGCACCTGGAGGGCGCGGCCGCAGTAGGTGGTGCTGTCGGGCGTCCAGGTGCCCGGCAGGTCGGCGACCGTCCAGCCGAGATCGGCCAGGACGGACGCGACCGTCGCGCCCGTGCCGTCCAGGCGGCGGCGCAGCTCCTCCTGGGCCGGGTCCGAATACCAGCCCATGACCTGGTAGTTCACGACTCCGGAGTCGACGCCGTCCAGCGGGTCGTGCAGCGAGAAGACGTTCTCGTGGTACGGCTGGTAGACGTGGAAGGTCATGATGCCGGGGCCGACCGCGGTGAGGAACAGCTCCTTGCGCGAGGCGTCCGTGGGCTCGCTCCACGTGCTGCTGCCGTTGATGCTCTGCTTCTTGCCGATCTGCGTTGTGATGATCGTCGAGCGGTACGGCGTGGTCGCTGGATCCCCGGCGTCGGGCCGCACCGGGTGCATGAAGCGCGACGTGCCGTCCTTGGGGTCGAGGAAGTCGCTCTCCACCACCCAGCCGGCGGTCAGGTCGTCCCTTCCCTGCACCTGTCGGACGACGAGCCAGCGGTTGGGTACGAGCGGGAACTCCGTGCGCCCGCTCTCGGCCCGCGTGGCGCCCTGGCGCAGCGCGTCGGGCAGCTCCCAGCGCACGTAGACGCCGTCGTACTTCTTGTACTTGTCGTCCGGCTCGCCCTTCTGGGTGGCGTTCCACGGGTCCTCGTTGGTGAACGGGGCCACCTCGGGGCTGAGGCTGTGGCGCAGCAGGTTGAAGTTGGGGCGCCAGCGCCGGAAGCCCTGGCTGTCGCGCTGGCGCAGGTCTTGGTTGACCACCAGGGCGTCCACGTTCACCGGGACGATGAGGGTGTCGTCGCGGTCAGCCATTGGGGTGGTCTCCTGTCGTGAAGGGGGTCTGCGCGGTGGAAACGGTGGTGAAGGTGCGGCGCTGCGCGGCGTTGATCATCTGGATGGCGAACTCGCTGGGCGTCAGCGGACGCTTCAGGTGCAGGGCTCCCTTCAGCCCGTCGGCGAGGCGCGTCACGCTCAGCACGGTGTCGGGGGCACCTGCGCCCGCAGCGCGCAGGTAGGAACGCAGCCCCGGCCGCGTCGGGAACTGTGCGCCGGTCTCCTGCCCGAGGGGCCTTGTGCTCTTCGGGTCGATCTCGCGTAGCCGGATGATGCCGTCGTTGATCGGGTCGTCGCTGCCGCCTTGAGTCGGCTCGTCGATGCCGAAGTGCACGCCCTGCTGCGGCTCGGCGAGCTCGACCCGGCCCGGCACGCCCTCGACGAGGACGAGCAGGACGTCGTCGGCGAGTGCCTCGCGGCGCAGTAGCCGCAGGGCCGTTTCCCCTTCGGTGGTCCGGGGGTTCGTGTACGGGCGGACCTCCAGCGCGGGCCAGCCGCTGACGAGCTCCGAGCGCAGCAGCAGACCCGTGACCGGTGTGGCCTGCGGTGGCAGCGGGGCGACGCCCTTGGGCCCGAAGACCAGGTCGTCCGAGGTGAGGTCGAAGGTGTGGGCGAGCCCCACGCTCAGGGCGCCGTCGAGCAGGGTGGCGGTCCAGTTGGCGTCCACGTAGAAGAAACGCAGGCTCTCCGTGGGCAGCATCCGCGTGTCGGGCACGAGGTGCGCGAACGGCACGCCCGTCAGGTTCCGCAGGTCGAGCAGCCGGTTCCGGACGAGGGTGAGGTCGTCGTCGTGCGGGTCCACCAGTGGCTTGTCGTCCGCTGTGAACCGCGCGTGCAGGTCCACGTCGGCGCGCAGGCGCTCCAGGGTGAGTCCGGCGGTGGCGGGCAACTCGGTCGCGGCCGGTACGGGGGTGACGCCGGGGCGGCGTACGGAGGCGGCGACGGCCTGGGCGCGGGCCGGCGTGGTCAGGACCTCGCCGAGGTGGCCGGCGAGGCCGTTCGCCACCAGGTGCTCGATACGGGCCCGGGCCCCGGCGGTCGCCGTCGCGCGGCTCCTCTTCTCCGCCGCTCGCTGCACCTTGCCGCGTAGGCGCAGCAGCGCCGCGCCGAACTGGTGGTCGGCGAGGGCGACGCCCCGGCCCGCGGTGAACGCGGTTGCGAGGCTCACGTCGAAGACGCCGTACTGGTCCAGGTGGATCAGCGCCTCCGCCGCGCAGCGGCGCCGTTCGCGGTCGGACTCCGGCATGACGTACTGGGCGGTGAGCGGCCCGCGGTACCAGCCGAAGGTGGAGCGCCCGGACTCGGTGCGGCACGAGATCGGCAGGTAGCCCTGGCCGAGCCGGTCGGCGACCTCCCGCTGGTCCTTTCCGGACAGCGGTCGGCCGGGCAGCGGCACGCGCAGCAGCAGCGCGGAGCCGTCCGTGCCCTCGGTGTCGACGAAGTGCTCGGTCAGCGCGGCGAATCCGGGGATGTGGTCGGGGATCGTCTCGAAGGCCCACGACCACAGGGAGATCAGCCGCAGCTTCTCGTCGGGTCCGTCGTACGTCTCCTTGGCGCCGTCGGGCAGGTGAGATTGCCAGCCTTCCAGGGAGACCAGGTGGGCGACGTAGCGGCCGCCCGCCGCGCGGGGCAGGCGGTTGCCGACGACGACCGCGTAGTCACCGACCTGGATCAGGTCGTCGCCCGGCGCGGCACGCTGGTGCTCCTCGTTGACCCGGCGCACATGGGTCAGGAGCGGCATTTCCACCTCGGTCGGGGCCAGCGCGTGGAAGACGGCGGCGGGCACCAGGACGGTGCGGCACACCTGCTTTTTGTCGTCGTCGGTGATGGGGTCCGTGGCCTGGTCGAACGGGGGCAGTACGACGCCGCTCTCGGAGCCGATCAGGTCGGCCACGGTCTTCGCGTCCGTCTGCCCGAGGCAGTGCGGGTCGGTGTCGGGCAGCTCGCCTTCGCCGAAGACGAGGAGGGCCAGCCACGGCAGGCGCGTCTTCCCGTCCTTCGCCTTCGCCTCGCGCTCCCACGGCAGGGTGGCCCGGTCGAGCGTGACGTGCGGCAGCACGTCGTCGTACAGGCCGCTCGCGCCCGGCGTTGGGTACGCGCCGTGGATCCACTCCGGCTGCACGGTGAAGCGCGGCGCGCGGACTTCCACCTGCTGCTCGGTCGCGTGGGCGTCCAGGTAGTTGTCCGTGTCGACCCGGGCGCCGCCCTTGGTGAGGGACTGATGCGCGGTGAGCTTGTACCGCCCCGCGGTGAGTGTGGGCACCAGCGAGTCGACGAACTGCACGTTCAGCGACGGGTCGGGGTCCGGGGCGTACTCGGGGTGGCTCATGCCGCACCGCCTTCGGTGATTCGGGTGACGCTGGGGGCTGCCGGGGTGTCGGTGACGGTCGGCGGTACGGTGACGGCGAGGGCCACCGGGGCGTCCTTGAGGGGGACGGTGGCGGGGAGCAGGACCGGCTGGTCCGACGCGACGCCCACGACCTGGACCTGCTTGACCTTCTCCCGGACGACGTACAGCCGGTCACCCGCGGCGGACACCGCGAGAGCGGTCGGCCCCGCCCCCACCCACACGGGCTCCGCCGCTTCCCGCGGCAGGCCGTCTCCGGTGTCGAACACGGAGACCGTGCCGGTCACGGCGTTCGCCACGTACAGCCGCTTGCCGTCGGCCGAGGCGGCCAGGGCGCTCGGTCCGGTGCCGGTGCGCAGTGTGGCGACGATCCTCTTGGCAGCGACGTCGGCGACGGTCACTGTCGACTTGGCTGGGTTGAGCGCGTAGAGCCAGCGGCCCTTGGGGTCCACGGCGAGGCGGGTGGGGGAGGGACCGGCGGGCAGGTCGTCTCCCGGGTTGGTCGTGGGGTACTTCCCGTTGGTGACGTCCACCTGGGCCACGGTGTTCAGATCGGGCTTGGCGACGTACACGACCTGCGAGGAGTCATCCCACCGAGCGGCGGGGACGACTTCGCCGATGGCCGCCTGGAGGCCGAAGTCGTACTTCTTGACGGGCACATCCGGCTGCAGGTTGAGCACGAGCATCTGCTGCGACTGCGTGGCGGTGACGTACGCCCACTTGTTGTCGGGCGAGAGCACCGCTCCCCGCGTCTGCTGGTATCCCCAGATGCGGTCGTGGAAGAGGGACTTGGTGCCGCCCGGCGGGTTCGCCGAGATGTCGCGCACGTCGATGTTCTGGTCGTTGTCGACCGCGCACAGACGGTGGCCGTTAGGGCCGACGGCGAAGTGGAACGGCGCGGAGGCTCCCGACGCGAACTCCAGCGGAACGCCAGCGTACGGTGTCAGGCTCTGCGCGTCGACTGGCGTCACGGTCGCCCCCGCGCCCAGCACGTACAGCCGCTCGCTCGCGGTCGGCGGACCGGGGACCGGGGGCGCGGGCTTCGCCTCGATGTCGCCCGCGACCAGTCCGTCCGTGGCGGCGAGCCGCTCGTTGGTGCCGGGGCTCACGCCCAGGTAGTCCATGGCGGCGAAGAGCCGGTCGCGGGACTGGTCGGTCAGCGCGCCGGCCTGGTCGCCGGTGACGGCGGCCACGCTCGTGCGGACCTCCGGTACCGGCGCGGTCTCGGTGACAAGCTCGACGGTGGCCGGCTGCGCAGCCTCGGCCCGCGCCGGCGCGGACTCCACGGCGGTGACGGCCTGTACGACGGCCGGCCGCGTCAGCGGCAGCTTGCCGTTCGGTGTCCGGTCGTCGTGCGCGATCGTCCCGGCCTTGATGGGGCCGGGGGTGCTGCCCGGCGTGGGCTTCGGCAGCCGCAGGTCGACTCCCGTCAGCTGGCCGTCCACGCGCTGCGTGCTGCCGGTGGTCAGCTTGCCGTCGTACTTGCTCCACAGCGCCGCGGGCAGGCTCGCCACGTTCTGTGTGGTGGCCCACTTGCTCAGGTCCTGGGAGCGTCCGTGGTGGGTGAGCGTGATCGTGAGCGTCGAGTCGAGGTGCTCGCCGCCGTCGCGGAGGGGACGGATGTTGACGTCCATGCCGTCGATCGTGTGCTGCTGGTCGCCGAGGTGGAGCTTGCCCACCGGGATGGCCGTGCGCACCGCGAAGGAGAAGGCGCCGGTGCCGACTGTCCATAGTCCCGGCGTGTCCTTGGACTCCACCGGCGTCAGCCCGTCCATGGGCACCAGCCGGACGGCGTCCTTCGCCACGGGCAGCTGCTTGACCACGTCGGTCCAGGGCGCGGCCTTGTCGCCGCTCGTGTTGCCGTCGCCGAAGCCGATGGTGAAGGAGATGAACCAGAGGTGGACGGTGACCTCGCCGCCCGTCGGCGGTCCCCACAGGTGCAGGGACGCGCCGACCTCGACGCTGATCGTCTCGCGTACCAGCCACAGGTCGAGCACGTAGCTGACGCCGATGCTCACGTCGATCCCGGCGTCGAAGTGGAACGGTGCCCACTCGATGAGGATGTTGGCGTGCGCCGTCAGCCAGGCGTGCAGGTCGCCGGCGCGGAAGTTCACGTCCAGCGCGCCACCGGCCATGATCGCGCCGGGGGTGAGCGCGAAGTACGAGCCGCCGCTGATGGTCAGCTCGGAGGTGATCGGCCAGTTGAAGCCCAGTCGTGGCACCTGCGGGTAGTGGCCGGGCACCGGGTAGTGCGGGTAGTAGCCGCCCAGGGTGAGGACGAAGTCACCGGTGTGCGCGCCGGTGAGCCAGGTGTACAGCGCGAAGCCGCCGGTCAGCACGCAGTCCTCGGACAGGAGGAACGAGCCGGGCGCGAGCTGCGCGGTCAGCTTCAGCACGCCCTCGCTGGCGCGGTACTTGGCGGACAGGCCCAGCCGGACCTTCGCGTACGCGGGCAGGGACTGGTCCTTGGGGAACTGTGCCTCCGCCGTGCCGAGCACCGCGACGGCGAAGTCATCGCCGACCTCCAGCACCAGCAGCGCCTGCCCGCTGACGAACTCGAAGACCTTGAATTCGAGGCCGGCCGCGAACCACAGCTGCCCGGAGGCGGGGCGTACCCAGGCGTCCTTCTGACCCCCCATCAGTTTTTTCAGGACCACGAGCGGGTCGGTCTCGGTCGAGGACATGTCCGCGAGGAACGGGAAGTCCAGCACCTGGTCGCCCTCGGGCAGCCGCAGGTCCGTGTTGAGGCCGAAACCGGCCATGATGCCGGTGATCTGCACGGGCGGCGGCCCGCCGAACTCGCCGTTCACCTTGCCGAAGAGGAACAGCGACGGCTGGTCGGGGTCCTGCCTCGTCCGCGCGTACGCGCCCAGCACCGTCAGTCCGAACTTCTCGGCCGAGACGGCCAGGGCACCTTCGATCAGGGTGCTGTACGTGGCGTCCGGGGGCCGGTTGACCAGGGCGCCCTTGATCGCCAGCGGCGGGCGGGAGTAGCCGACGCTCAGCCCGTCAAGCCGGAACTGTGGCGGCACGGGGTGGGACAGCGGGATCCCGATGCCCAGCCCGTCGACGCCGACGGTGAGTCCGGCCATGCCGAGGGAGGCGTCGAACAGCACCCACACGGTGTCGTCGGCGAAGCCCACGCCGACGCGGCTGAGGTTCAGGGGGCCGATGTCGCGCTGGACCTTGAGCCAGGCGACCAGGGGGAGGCCGGTGGGGGTGGCCGACGCGTCCTCGGTGACGTTCGCGGTGATGTTCTTGGCGGCGATCTCGGGGACGGGCGTGCCGTCCTGAGTGATCAGCCGTGGCCGAGCGGGAGCCTCGACGGCCCCGGCGGGGGCCTTGGTCTTCTTGCGGTCGCCCCGGACGACGACCGAAGTGGTCTCGGAGTATCCCGGCAGCTGGAGGTCGACCGTGAAGGCCAGCCCCTTGCTCAGACCGTCGGCGGGCAGCAGGGGCAGCGTCCCATCGCTCGCCGCGAGCGCCTTGTTGAGCTCGGTGATCCGGTCGGTCTTCAGCTCGTCGGGAGTGAGCAGCACACCCAGCCCGCGCACGCCGAGGTCCTGGCCTTGGGGAATCTGCCCCTGGAGCAACGGCAGGTCCGAGAGCTTGGCGTCCAGCCCGACGCCGGCGCGCACGGCCCAGGCGCGGGTGCCGCCCTTCGGCCGGTCCGAGACGACCACGAGCGAGCCGCCGCCCTTCTCTTTCGCGGCGAGCACGATGGACTTGCGGGCGGACGCGTACCCGACCGTGAGGCCGGAGATGGCCAGATCGGCCAGGAACGCCGGCGGATCCGTCACGCCCAGCAATCCGGCGAGGTCCGCGAACGACACGCCCTTGGAGTCCTCGCAGGTCGCGCTGAACTCGGCGTGCTGGACGTCCTTGATGTCGAACGTCAGGGTACGGACGGTGTCGTCCCCGCCCCCCTGTGTGGGAACACCGAGGACCAGACGCGCCTTGTACTCCTGGTCGTACGTCTGGCTCCGGCGGGACTTGGACAGGGACACCTTGACGTCGAGGTCGGCATCGAGGTCGCCCAACGGGAAGTCGACGTCCACTTCGACACGGAACCCGCTGGGACCCTTGCCGTGGTCGTAGGCCAGCACGAGGCGCTTGAGGGCGATGTCCTTCAAAACGGGCGGCGGGGCCACGCCGAAGAGCCCGAAGAGCGCCTCGGCGACATGCCATTCCTTGCCGGCCTCGGGCTCGACGACGAACTCGTAACTGGTCTGTCCGGCTTCGAAGTCGAGGGCACAGGTGATGAGGAGCGGGTCCCCGCCGCCGACGGCGAGCTTCGCCTGCGCGGAAAGCTCGCGGACGGCGGCGCCGTCCAGGAGGCGAATCGTGTAGGTGAGGAGGAGGTCCCGCAACCCCAGGGCACTGAGGACGGACATCACGGGGTGGTTCTTCAGCGCCAGACCGAACTGGACGCCGGTGACGGTGGCGTCGTCGGGGTTCCCTTCCTTGTCACTGAAGAACCAGAGGGAGAGTTTCGGGGTCTCCGGGGCGATGATTCCGGTGACGCAGAGATGGTCCGGGTCCGGAACCATCGTGGTGAGGGTGGTCCCCATGGTGAACCAGCCCGAAAGTGCGCCGGGGTTCACCGCGTTCTTGAGGGCACCCCCGGCGCCGAGGGTGTCGGGGAGACCATCGGGTAGCAGCAGTCCGGGATTTGGAGATGAAAGGGTCTTCAACCAGCCCTTGAGTTCGCCGACGGTCATCGCGGTCACCGCCACAACGCATTCCCTCCTGGCCAATGGGCCGCGCCGGGCACGGGCCGCCGTGAGTGTGTGGACGTGAAATTCCGGCGCACGCTATCAGCGGGGGAACCTGTCGCAGCGGTGATCAGGCCAGGTAGTGGGGGAGGGGGCGCGGCGCTTTCGTGAGTTTCCGTGATAAAATCCAGCTTTTGACTGTTTCCATCGAACATAGGGCGTTATCCCGTGCTTGTTCCCGAAGAATCGATCGGGACTTGGGGGGCAGTTCGGCCCTGGAGGGTCGGAAGAGGGCCGAGTGGCGGCTTCCGCAGAGTGACGGTGTCGCGACGGGGTGTCATCGAATAGCGTCCAAATCTGATCGCTACGCCCTGAGGCGGAGCTGGCGGGAGGGCCATCACGTGCTACTTTCCCCGCTCCACGGACCGTTGGCGGAAGGCCGAGCATGCCGAAGATCAAGCCCCGCAAGCCGGATGCAGACGACAATCTTCGGCACGGCGGCTTCGCCACGGACACCTGCCCGAGGTGTCACTACGTCAGGAACAAGAAGGAACAGGGGAAGCTGCTCCACGGCATTCCGGAACTGACCGACAGTGCGAAGCTGCGCAGCGTCGTGGGACAGATCAAAGACAACCTGATGCAGGACAAGAGCCTGGTCGGCGACCCGGCGGCCGTCTTCATGATGGGCGTACTCGAAGCGAGGATCAGCGGGCGCGAGTACTACCTCTACGCCTCCAGTGGACGCACTGCGGCGCCATGGATCCAGCCCAAGCACCTCGACGGGATCACCTACCACCCAGGGAAGTGGACGCTGGCGGACCCGGCCATTCCCGCGAACAACAGGGGATGGCTCACCGTCCGCGGCGAGAAGGTGGACCTGGGCGCAGACATCCAGGGCGTCACCCGGCCGTGCTCCGCCGTCAAGCTCCTGCTCGGACTGGGCGGAATGCACCTCGATTGGAAGTCCGTCGACTACGTGCGCATGAGCGAGATGGTCTACGTCGGCCCCAAGGCGGAGGACGCCCAACACATGCGGACGTGGCACGGACATGGCGCCACGAACTCCTGGACCGCCCAGTCCTGCGACGCATGCAAAGCCCGCATCCCGTACCTGATCTGCGACGTCCCTCCCAACTGGATCGAGAACCCCTGACCGGGAAGCCCGGACGAAGGCATCCACCGCCGACAATTCCCCCGCGACCCGTCCCGCGCTCCGCAGGTGGTTAGTGAACAGGACACGGACGCGCGTCCCCACCGTCACCATCCAGATGCGTTCCGGGGCGATGGCCTGACTTCCCCGGTGCTGACACTCGCCGCGTGAGCATTGGATAGACGCTCAACATCGTCCGTCCACGTTTCATCCGTGACGAGGACCGCTCGGAGCCTCTCGCTTCGTGCCTCTCCGGCGACTCCCTCCACCGCATTGCCCAACTCCTCGCAGCCCTCGGCCGAGGTCACCGCCCTCTACGCCGACCCAGCGGTCCTCACTCACCTGAAAGCCGCCGCGGAACAGACGTTGCCCCTGCTCCCACCGAAACCGGAACCACAACAGAGAAGAGCTCGGAAGAGAGGAAGCGGTAAGGCCCCGTGGGAGCGCGCTCATCCCCGTCCGGCAGTCGGGACCAAGGCCCCGCCACCCGCTGGCGCCGCTGGTGAACCCTGAGGGTTGAACGTGATATTGACCTTCGCGATCCGTTGTGGTCAGCCGGAGTCGGATTCAGGGTGTTCCATGAGCGGGGATTACGATTGTTCTGGGGTCCTGGGCGAGGGCCCGTACTCGGGCTCGCCACTTTCGAGAACACGGAGCAGCGAAGCGGTGACGACACGGGTGCTGCGGCCTATGCGCAGCACTCGACATGGGAACTCCCCACGACGAATCAGGTCGTAGCCTTTCGCCCGTGAAACCCCGAGCGCCCTGGAAGCGTCCTCCACGCTTGCTGTCCCGTTCCATGTGGCGCGGATGTTCGTCGGGCTATACCGGGCGTCCTGCGTCTCGTGACCCTGTTCATCCATTGCGAGGCGCATTGAATTGATGGTCATCTCGGCGATGCCTTTCGACGTACGGTCAGGTAATGGCGGTGGACCATCAATAATCCGCAGGATCACCGGTTTGGGTAACCGGCGATCCTGCGCTATATTTCGCCACTCCGAAGCGATCACGCTTACGGCCCTATATGCCCACTTGGGTGATCGTCCGTTCTGAGCCGACCTGAGCCTGTCCTTCGCCCCGCGCCGGACTATGTCTGACCGCACGGAGCGGGCCGCCACCCCGGCACGGGCACCTGCCCGGAATGCGGTTCATCTTCCATGTGCGGAACGATCGCGGTTCAACGGCCGCCTGACCAGCGCGAATCAAGTTGGCGCGGCTTCACTTTTGTGACTCGGTCCGACGGGGTTTGAATCTACGGCCAGGCACTTTAGTACTCCAGTCGCAGTCCCATGCCGGCTTCGTGGCGTCGGCACGGGGCGTGCAGAGCAACGCAAGGCGCAAGAAAGGGCCCGCCACACGGCGGGCCTAGACCGGAAGCATCAACTCGGTGACGCACCTTGCAACACAGCTGAACGGCCCCGGGCGGGCAGCGCCCTGCCCGCGGAAGCCCCCTACGCTCGGATAGTGCGCTCAGCCAGCCAGCGCGGCCATGCCCTCCACCAACGCCAGCGTGCCTGACGGCACCCCCGGTACCCCGGCTTCTATGTAAGCAGCCGCGGCCTGTGTAAACAGCCGCTCCGGATGCGCCCACGTGCCCGCGTGGCTCGCCTTGATCAGACGAGCGGCGTTGGCCAGCGGCACGCCACGCTGCGCGTACGCGCCCGCAGCCTCGGCCACGTCACTGAGTCGGCCCTGGATGGCGGCGACTCCGGCACGGTCGAGTAGCGCCCCATGCCCCGGCACGAACACCTCAGCACCGGTGTCCAACAGCACCTGACACGCCCGGATGCACCCGCTGAGCGACCCAGACCACACCACCATGTGCGCACCAGAGAAGAGCGCATCGCCGGCGAACACCACCCGCTCGTCCGGGACATGCACGGCAACATCACCCGCACTGTGCCCGGCGCCCAGATCGATCAACTCCACGACCGCGTCGCCGACCTGGCGCTCCTCCCGGCCCTCGAACGTGCGCGTGGGAGGCACCACCACTACGTCGGTGAAGTCGAAGTGCCCGAAGTGCTCAGCCACGTACGCCGACGCGTTGTCTGCCGCGGCCGACTGAGCGAGCAACGTGAGCTGCTCGGGACCCATCTCGTGACAGCTACTCGCGGCGCTCGCCACCGAGGTGACGACCTCGGCCTGCGGGACAAGCCGGTGGCCCCACGTGTGATCGCCGTTTTGGTGCGTGGAGACCACCGTGCGAACGGCATCGGACGGGCATATCTCTTCGACAGCGGCAAGAAGGCGCCGTGTGGCATCCAGCGTGAACTGCGTGTCCACCAAGAGAGCTTGGCCCCGGGAGGCGATGAGGCCACTGTTGCTGTAACCCCAGTCGGTGCGGTTGTGCATCCAGGCCCACGTCGCCTCGGACAAAGGGACCAGGGCAGGAGCAGGCTGTGCAGGCATTGCGGTGCGCATGGTTACAAAGCTTTCAGGTGGTCGGCTGCCGCCAGTCGATCAGGACCCGCTTGGCCGGGTCCTGGCTGCCTTCGGCGCGACCGACACGCACGTGTTTGACTTCCAGCAGTACAAGGCCCCGCTTCGAGGCGTACGAGGCCGTGCGCCACCAGGCCACCAGGTCATGCACGTCACCAATCGGCAGATCGGTCATCTGCTCCAAGTGCTTCAACCGGAGTTTGGAGACCCGCAAATCTTCCTTGCTGGCCTTCTGCGCTGCGACGAAGGCAGCCTTCACCATCAGCCCCCGCCCATAGAGATCACCGATACTCGCGAACCGCTCGTCGGCACCCGCGATGTGCTCCTTCAGGCGGGCGATCTCCGCCTCGTTGTCACACTCCAACTTCTCAAGCCGCTTGCGCGCTCCAGGTTTTAGCAACTCGGCCAGCACGTGCTCGGCCACAAAGTCCTCAAGCTTTTCGGCATTGATGCGGGTCTTGCCGCAGCCATCGCACTTGTAGGACGGCGGGGCATCAGCGTGAGCGCGACTGCCGACATGGGGCTGCGAGCACTCGTCGCACACCGCACACCCGCCCGTGAGCAAGTAGTCATGCGCCTCACGGTACGCACTGCGCTTCTCGCTGCGCTCTACGTACAGCTTCTGCAGGCGCATGAAGACGGCCGGCTCCAGAACCCGCTCATCCCAGCCCTCGATCGGCTCGCCGTTCTCGTGGAGGCCCGCCAGCCGCGGGTTCGTCAGCAACCGGTGCAAGACCTCGCGGCGGAACTCATTGCCGCGCGGGGTCAGCATCCCCTTGCGGGTCAGCCATCGCGTCGCCTCGGCTTCCGTTTGACCGTCGAACAGCAGTGTGACGGCCTCTCGCAGCAAAGGGGCCTCCTCAGCATGTGTCACCCCTGAGCGGACGTAGCCCGACAACCGTCCCACGCAGCTGACTCCGATCAGTGATTCGCACCTGCGACCGATGACATCGACGTCACGTTAGGGGCCGCTTAGACCTGACATAGGCCAATGTATATCTGGATCCCTGAACGGTGCACTATGCGCGTGCTTGGTCTGTTCTTGATGGTGCGATATGCACAGGTCGGAGGCGTCAAGACCTTTTTCGGTGTGATGCAGCTCACGGTATCCCCCGTGGGGTGGGTGTCTTCCGTACTCCGCAGGCGGTTGGCGTGCTGGGCCTGGACCTCGATGAACGCAGGTTTCCCGGGCCTACGTAGGCGGGTGCATATCACTCAGTAGATTCCCAGTACCTTCCACAGGCTCGCCGTCGAAACCTTCTGGGTCTGCCCCAGCGGGATCGTCTGCGCCGGGAACTCATCAGTTTTGATCAACTCGTACGCCTTGTCGGACCCGATGCCCAACGCCCGGGCTGCCGTCACCACGCTCACGGCAGCCGGCAGAGCCTTCACTTCCTCCACCGACATCCCGCCACGTCGCCCGCCTGAACGAGCATGCTCCGTGGCCATCGCAGATGAGGACAAAGGTGGTCACACCCTTCTTCCCCGCGCCACCTGGCAGGAAGCATACGACGGCCAAGGAGCCACCGCCTTCGCTACAGCATGATCAGGGCACGTAAGGAAAGATCCCGCACATACAGGGAGGTTCTTCGCGTGTTTGAGGGCAGTACCTACAAACGGTGCAAGTGCACCGAACCCAAGCTCGACGAGCACGGTCAGCCACTCCTCGACCCGCAGGGCAACGCCAAGACACGTGAACTTGGCTCCTCCTGCCCTCTCCTGAAGAAACGTGACCACGGCTCCTGGTACTACTACGTGAAACTCCCCGACGGCCCCGGAGGCAAGCGCCGACGCCCCCGCAAAGGCGGCTTCCTCACCCAGACGCAGGCCAAGGAAGCGGCGCAAAATCTCTGGGACGACGCCCAAGGCGGCATCGACGTCGACGCTACAGAGACAGTCGCCCAATACCTCGACCGCTGGTACGACAAGCGTGTTGACCTCAAGCGCAGCACCCGCACCTACTACCGCGACTACATCGACCGCGTCTTTAAGCCTGCCATCGGCCACCTTGCGATGCGTGAACTCCGTGACCGTCACATCCAGGCGATGTTTCAGCAAATATGGGCCTTCAACAAGGTCAAGAAGGCCAACCTGGAGGCCGCAAAGCGTGCCCGACATGAATGCCAGGCTGCCCACCAGGCATGGAAGCAAGCCCCCAAGCCCCGCCCATCGGAGCTACACCAGGCATGGCGGCAGGCTCGCAAAGCCCTCAAGGAAGCCCTCGCAAAGCCCCGTCAAAACACCGGCCCCGGCACGCAGAAGCGATTTCTCAACTGCCTCGCCGCCGCCCTTGGGGACGCCGTTGTGGAGAAGCTCATCACCCAGAACTGGGCCAAGCTCGTCGTCCTGCCCAAATACGAGCGGCCCGAGGCACTCGTCTGGACCGACGAGCGCGTGGCCCGCTGGCGCGAAACCGGAGAGAAGCCCGGCCCAGTCATGGTGTGGACCCCCGAGCAGACCGGGCAGTTCCTTGACGCAGCCGTCGACCACCCGATGTACATCTTGTGGCACCTCATGGTCTACCGAGCACTACGCCGAGGCGAAGCCACCGGCCTGCCCTGGAACGAACTCGACATGACCAAAGGCGTCGCCCACATCACCGAGCAGCTCGTCACCGACTACTCCAACACCGTGTGGCAAGACACTCCCAAAAGCCGAAGCGGCCGCCGCGCCGTCACCCTCGACTACGCCACCTTCGCCCTGCTCACCGCCTGGTGCGACGTCCAGAAGACACAACGCGGCGAATGGGAGAAAACGCACCACAACGACCCCGACAAGTACGGGCCCTACGTTGACTCCGGCTACGTCTTCACCCAACCCGACGGACGCCCCCACCACCCCAAGAACGTCTCCAACGCATTCGACCGCTTCATCAAGCGAACCGGCCTACCGCCAATCCGCCTACACGACCTGCGACACTGCGCCGCATCCCTCAGCTTGGCCGCCGGCCTCTCCATGAAGGCAATCCAGGCACTGCTCGGCCACAGCAACTACCAGCTGACAGCCGACACCTACACCAGCCTCCTGCCGCAGTTTGAACAAGCCGAAGCCAATGCCCCTGTCGAACTTGTGCCGCGCCGCAAAGGCATCGACAAGCTTGCCCAAGAGCAAGAACCTGCTGTCGAAGAAGGCACACCGACCACAGCCGCGACCTCTGCCAGCACCATTGCTGCCCCTGCAGGTGTAGCCGAGCCCGCAGACCGCGTCGAGGAAGCCGCACCCGCCCAAGCAGAAGGACAGATATCGCAGGACCCTGCCCCCAGGACCCAGACGCCCGGCACGCAGAAGCGCCACCTACGGCTGGTGAGCCCCGTCCCCCGGGACGGGGCGTCGGGCGCCGCGTAGACATCCTGTCCCCCGCTTGTCCCCCGGAGCATCAAAATGCCCCCTCGGAGCCGTTCTCCAAGGGGGCATTTTTACGTGCTCCGGCCGGGCCGATGCGGTGCGGACCGGTGCGCGGGGGCGCCGGTCGTGTCAGCCTGGGGCGCGGTGGAATGGGCCGCGGATCGGCGTGTGGGCCGGCACGGGAAGGGGCTTCGCGTATGCCTGAACTCCTTGACGAGCGGGTGGGGTTC
>NZ_JBNHIN010000049.1:33822-59056 GCF_050054615.1 Streptomyces sp. YGL11-2 | reverse complement strand
AGCCGGCACCGCAGCCAGCACCCCTGCCCCAAGCCTCACTCCGAAACGGACATCAACTCGCGAACCGCCCACTTAGAGGCTCGCCCCGTGGTGGCTGCCTAAAGTCTCCGCGCCCGCCGGCCCCAGCCACAACGCCCCGACCCTCCACGGCGGTTGTCCGACGGCGAGCACTCGGGGCGCGTGGTGGTGTGCGGGCGGTGGGCGTCCGCCGGGACCGGCCGCCAGGCCGCAGCCCGGCGAGGCGGCCGGACCGCCCGGCGCGCCAGGGGCGCGCCCTTGAGTAAGTGAAGCCAGGTTTCGACAGATCGCCGGACGGAGGTCTCAGACGGCGCGCAGTGCGCGGGGGCTGTCGGCGGTGATGCGGTAGGCGAGTTGGGCACGGTCCGCGCCGGTACGCAGCTCTTCGAGGAGCAGGGGGCGCTGGTCGGTGCCGCGGGTCAGACGTGAGGCATGCAGGATCGGCGTCACGTCGGGGACCTGGAGGGCGGCGCGCTCGTCGGGCAAAGGCATCCGGGCGCTGACGGTCTCGTCCCAGGTCAGCTCGTGCCCAGCCTTGGTGAGCAGGGCATAGATCTGCTCCGGCTCGGTGTCCGGGGCTTGGGCAAGCCGCTCGGTCTCGTCGGCGGTGACGAATGGGATGAGCACACGGTGCAGGGCAGGAGTGCCGGTGTAGGGGTCGGTCAGCAGTCGATCGACGGCGAACAGCGCCTCCCCCTCCGCGAGTTCGAGCAGCGGGGCTGTGGTCGCTGTGGTCGTGGTGCGGTAGACGGTCGGGGCTTCGGCCTGCTGCCAGTCGTGGTGGCCGGTGCGGAAGGTCTTGCCGCTTCGGGTGACGGTCCGCTCGATGATCACTGCGGGAGCGGGGAGGGCGCGGACGTAGCTGCCCTTGCCGTGAATGACCTCGATCAGTCCTTCGGCGCGGAGTGCGGCGATGGCCTTGCGCACGGTCGGGCGGCTGACTCCGTACCGCTCGATGAGCTGGGTCTCCGAGGGGAGGGGGGCTCCGGGCTTGTATTCGCCTTGGGCGATGCCGTTGCGGATCTCGGCGGCGACTTGCTGGTACAGGGCGCCGGGGCGCTGGATCTCTCCCATGTCGGGATCTCCTCATCACCTGTTGTGTGGGGTCATGACGTTCTCTGACGTCACTCGTAAGCATAAGTGGTTGCCTTCATCGGTCAAGGCGTGCATAGTGGATGACAACTCGTAAACACGAGTGACGTCACATGACGTCTCGCTTCTGTATGGTCAAGGAGGCCAAGACTCATGCAGTCCATCCCTGTGGACACCTCTCGGCTCGGCGTGCTGCGGTGCGCGGTCGCGCCGGAACCGAAGCTCGCGGACTTCGAAACCAAGCAGGTCAAGAAGGACCGGGACGGAAACACCATCTACACCGTCGGCGTGACGGTGCGTCAGGAAGGGCGGCGGGTCTCGGTCATCGAGATCGCCGTTCCCGGCGAACCCAAGGGCGTCGCGGAAGGCACCGAGGTCCGCGTCACCGGCATGGAAGCGTTCGCGTGGGCCATGGGCGACCGGCACGGGATCAGCTTCCGCGCATCCGCCATCACCCCCACACCCGCGGCATCTGCCGCTGCGACTGCCGGTTCCGCCGGCAAGGGCGGTGGCGCCTGATGGGGATGCTCCTGTTCACTTGCGTTCTCGCGCTGGTGATCTGGTTGCTGGTCTTCGGCAACGAGCTGCAACGGCGGCGGCCGCAGTGGCACTGGTACCTCGTCGGCTACCCGCTGACCGCGCTGCGCATGGTGTTCACCTGGCGCCGGGTCGCCTACCTCAACGGCCTGACCGTCTCGCACAAACCGAACCGGCGCGTGCTGGGGGACCTGGAGGTGAGGGGGGAGCCGCTGCGCACACGTACCCCGCGGCTGTCGTTCCCGCGTGCCACACCGTACGGGCTGGAAGTGCGCGTCCGGTTGCATGCGGGGCAGACGCCGGCGCCCTTCCTCGCGTCGTCCGACGCCTTCGCGCACGCCTGGCGCGTCCACGCGGTGCGCGTCGTCTCCCCCGAACGCGGCGTCGTGCTGATCATGGCAACGGCCCGTGACCCGCTGGAGCACACGGACCGCCCTGCGGTGGGGGCGGGGGAACTGCTGTCGGCGACGGTCGGTGCGCTGGAGTTGGGGCGTGCGTGGGTAATAAACTTTAGGCGTGTGCCGCACTGGCTGGTCGTCGGCGCGACGCAATCGGGCAAGTCCACGCTGCTGGCGACGCTGGTCACCGAGCTTGCTCCGCAACCGGTCGCCCTGGTCGGTATCGACTGCAAGGGCGGCATGGAGCTGGGCCTGCTGGAAATGCGGCTATCGGCCCTGGCCACCTGCCGCAGTGAGGCGGTCACCGTGCTGGCCGCCCTGGTGAAAGAGATGCAGGACCGCATGAGGGCCTGCCGCTTCGCGGGGGCCCGCTCGATCTGGGAACTCCCCGACAAGGGACGGCCGGTCCCTGTCGTGGTGATCGTCGATGAGCTGGCGGAGCTGTACCTGACCAACGGCAGCAAGGAACAGCGCGCTGAAGCTGAGGAGTGCACCACCTACCTCCTGCGCATCGCCCAACTCGGCGCGGCCCTGGGCCTCCACCTGGTCGTGGCCGGCCAACGAGTGGGCTCGGACCTCGGGCCCGGTGTCACCGCGCTGCGGGCACAGCTGAGCGGTCGGATCTGCCACCGGGTCAACGATCCCGGCACCGCGGAGATGACGCTCGGCGACCTGAACAAGGACGCGGTCATGGTCGCGCAGTCCATCGGTGACGGGGAACGCGGAGTCGCTGTCACCACTGGCGACATGGGCGGCTGGATGCGCGGCCGGTCCCACCTGACCACGCCGGCCGAAGCGCGAGCGGCGGCGGCTGAGTTCGCCAGGATGACGCCCCGCCCGAAGTTCCTGGCGCACATGCCGGGAGGGGGGACGGTCGTATGACCGAGAAGTCAGCCGTGCTGCTGGCCCTGGTCTTCGGGGTCATCACCGTCCTCCTGGTCCGCTCCCGCGACGTCAAGTGGTGGGAGGCGGCGCTGATCGGCCTGTTCGGCATGTACGTCGGGCAGACGCCTCTGCTCTTCGCCACGGACGGCCTCGTGCACTGGTTCATCTCCATCGTCACCCGCACCTGAGCCCAGAAAGACACCACCGATGTCCATGCGCCGCGTCCGCTGCCCCGTCTGCAAAGGGCAGCGCTACCGCAAAACCCCCTCCGGCCACCGGCAGCGCTGCCGCTGCTGCCGCGGCACCGGAACCATCCGCTAACCACCCACCCCACCAGCCACAAGGAGAGATCGCCGTGGACCCATCCCACCCAACCGCAACCATCCGTGCCGCTTCGGCGGCCCACCCCGGGAGGTCCCCACCATCACCACCGCCAACACCACGACTGACAGGCGCGCCGCACTCGACCGCGCGGCGCGCCTGCGTCAGCTCACCGAAACCGACCGAGACATCATCCGAATCGCACAAGACCCCCAGTTCCCCCGCTGGTTGGAACAGATCACCGCTACCGGCGGCTGCGCCCACCCGATCCACCTGACCGGCTCGACGACCATGCGGGATGCCGGTACTGGCGAGATCCTGCACCACTACGACACCCGCAATGAGCCTGGTGAGCGGCTGCTCGTCCGGTGCCGCAACCGCCGCGCAACCGTCTGCGCCCCCTGCTCCCGCCTCTACGCCGGCGACACCTTCCACCTGGTCCGCGCCGGACTCCTCGGCGGCAAGAACGTCCCGACCCAGGTACGCGAGCACCCCCGACTCTTCCTCACCCTCACAGCCCCCTCCTTCGGGGCCGTGCACCGCACCACCACGGACGGCGAGCGTTGTCGCCCCCGGCGTAACGCCGGCTGCTGCGAACACGGCCGGCCTCTTGGCTGCCCGGCCACCCACGGCGCTTCAGATTCGCTTGCCGGTCAACCCCTGTGCCCTGACTGCTACGACTACCCGGCGCACGTCCTGTGGCACGCTCATGCCGGACGGCTGTGGAAGGCGTTCACGGACAACCTCTACAACCACCTCGCCGCCCGCACCGGACGAACCCGCACCGGCCTACGCCGGGCACTGCGCATCTCCTACGCCAAGGTGGCCGAGTACCAAAAGCGCGCCGCTGTCCACGTTCATGCGGTCGTGCGCCTCGACGGCGCGAACGGCCCCGGCGATCCGCCTCCTGCGTGGGTGTCGGCTGGAGACCTGTCCGCCGCTGTGCGGTCCGCCGCAGCAGCGGTCCACCTGCGCACCCCGTACGCCCGGGGCCTGGGAGAACACGGCCTGCGCTGGGGCTCCGAGCTTGACGTTCGGCCACTGCGCGCTTTCAGCGGGGGTGAGGGGCTGGCTGATGAAGCCGTAGCCGCGTACGTCGCCAAGTACGTCACCAAGGGAGCAGCTGACACCGCCATCGGCCTGGATCACCCGATCACCGGCCCCGATGAGATCACAACCAGCCGGCTATCAGCTCATGTTCGGAGCCTCATCCGTGCCTGCTGGTGGCTCGGCAACCTCCCTGAACTGGAACCGCTCAGACTGCGGGCCTGGGCACACACCCTCGGCTACCGCGGCCACATCCTCACCAAATCCCGTATCTACTCCACGACTTACACAGCCTTGCGCGCCGAACGCGCCCAATACCAGGGCGCTGACACCGGGGCTGATGTCGCCAACGCGCTAGATGCCGTCACGGAGAAGGCCTGGCGCTATGTCGGCTCCGGCCACACTCCCGGCGCGGCGCTCATAGCCGCTGGTGTCGCTGAAGACCTCAGCCGTAGCCGGGAAGTTGCCCGAGAAGAACGACTCTCCGAACCCCTTGAGCTGAACCAGTCGAACAACGGAGGCCGCAATGCAGCAAATTGAGGTGGTGATCAAGAGAGGGCAGAAGCTGACTCCGGCCGAGTGGCAGCGACTGTTGCGGTTGCTCTTCGGCTCCAGCACGCGAAGGGCAAGCAACATCCGAAACCCCAACTAAGCGTCAGTCCTTGGCTATACGCTGTCGTTTAACAACGCGCCCCGGCGACGGCTGCAACCGTCCCGGGGCTGGCCGACTGGTAGGAGTCGACATGGCCAATAGAACCACACTGAAGCGTGGAGCGACCGACCTTGCCGCCCGCGCGGTCGCCGGGCGCACCCTCCGAGCGGTTGACTACCTTCGGGTGTCAACCGAGGAACAGCGGAAGGGCTACGGCGTCGCGAGTCAAGGTCGGAAGACCGCCAGGTACATCGCGACCAAGCAATGGGAGCACGTCGACACATACGTCGATGACGGCGTCAGCGGCAGCCTGGCTGCAGAGGACCGGCCGCGTCTCAAGCAACTCATGGCAGATGCCCACGACGGCGCTTTCGACGTCGTGGTCGTCAAGGTAACAATCGTGCCTTCTAGCGGTGGGTCTGGGCACTCGAAGACATCGGCATTTTCGTCGCCATCGCGGAAGACGACATCGACAACACCACGGCCAGCGGCCGCAAGGAAATGCGGCGCCAAGCGGACTACGCCGAAACCGAGTGGGAAACGATCCGCGAGCGTACACAGGGCGGGCTCCAGGAGAAGGCGGAAGATTCGAACTCCCCTCACATCGGGGGCCGGCCTCCCTATGGCTACCGGATTGAAGATCAGGGCAAAGTCGGGCTTTCACACCTGGTCATCAATCCGGCGGAAGCCGCAGTGATCTACCGCGTTCACGATCTGGTGGTGAATGACGGCCTGAACCTTCGGCAGGTCGCGATCCGGCTGAATGCCGAAGGAGTCACCACCCGCTCCGGGCGGCTGTGGTCCCTCGCGAATCTCCGCGACCGGATCATGTCGTGCGCCGTGCTCGACGGGGTGGTGCGGTTCCGTGGCCACCATGCGGTGACCGACTCCGACGGCAAGCCGCTGTGGGGCGAACGTGTCGTCATTCCTCTCCCCCGCGTCCTCTCCGAAAGCGAAGCCGCAGCACTGCGTCGTGGGGTGGCTTCGACAGCGAAGAAGAGTTCCGGGAAGCGCGCGTTCTATCCCGTGTCCGGACGGGTCATCGGCCTGTGCGGGGCGCCGTACACCGGGCACAGCCGCGAATCGGTCGAGTCGGGAGGTCGCTTCTACCGGTGCAGCGGAAAGGAGGGCAAGGAGCTGACGGCCAAGGTGTGTGACTGCTCCTACATCGATGCCCCGGCGCTGGAGTCCGCCGTGTGGGCCGCGATCGTGAAGGCCCTCGGTGACGCCAACAAGCTGGAAGAGTTGTCGGCCGAGTGGGTTGGAATGGCCGATGGCGACGTCTCAGCATACGAGCAGCGCATCGCCGACCTTGATCAGCAGATCGCGCGTCTTGACGCGTCCATCACGGCGGTGATCGTCGCGACCGCCAAGAGCACGGCCGGGCAGGAAGACGCTCCCCAGGCCATTCAGGCAGCGACGGCTGCCCTGCAAACGGAGCGTGCCCAGTTGCAGGCCATGCGCGACGACGCGGCCGATTGGATGGCGGAGAAGGAGGCCGCGGGTAACAGGGCTCGTGAGCTGGCGGAGATCGCCAAGATGGCTCGTGAAGAACTCGCCACGGTGGATGTCCACCGCCAAGCGGACTACATGTCGCTGCTCAAGGTGGAGGCGTTCATCACCGGCCCCGTGCCCGTGCGCAAGGGCGGGATGCCCTGCCCCGTACAGCGGTGGTACCGCTCTGTCGGCGTCACTACGGTTCCGGCTGCTGACCTCTCCGACGCCGAGTGGGAGCGGATCGCGCCCCTGCTGCCGAAGGGGCGCCGGGACACCGTCCGGCGTGCGGTGAACGGGATCTTCTGGAAGGCCCGCACCGGGGAGTCCTGGAACGCACTGCCCCCCGAGATCTCCCGGCCGCACTCCGCCTCCAGCTACTTCCTCACCTGGTCCAAGGACGGCACCTGGGCACGAGTCTCAGAAGCTCTCAGCGGGGCCGATCAGTGCCCGCTGCCCGCCGATGAGCTGCTGCCTCCTATGCGGGTACAGGTGGTGCTGGACCCGCGCTTGATGCTGCTACCCGAGGAACTATCCCGAACGGGATCGTGATGATCAGGATGCAGCAGATGATTCCGGCGAGTACATAGCCGAGCGCCATCCAGAAGCCGCAGAGGATCAGCCAGAGAATGTTGAGGATGAACTTCATGATCGGCAGCCTTCCACGGGCACGGCGAGTGTTTCCGCCGTGCTAGACGCGCCGGACCGTGTGGAACGTTGCTTTCCATCTTGCGCGGAGGCGGGCGGCGGCGCCAGCGGCCGGGGTCAGGGGCGGTGGTGGCCGGCCATCTGTTCCAGGCGGGTGATGCGGTCGTGCATCGGGGGGTGGGTGGAGAAGAGGCGGGAGAGGCCCTCGCCGGGGCGGAAGGGGTTGGCGATCATCATGTGACTGGCGGTCTCCAGACGGGGCTCGGGCGGGAGCGGGAGTTGCTGGGTGCCCGTTTCGAGCTTGCGCAGGGCGGAGGCCAGGGCGAGCGGGTCGCCGGTGAGCTGGGCGCCTGAAGCGTCGGCCTGGTATTCGCGGGAGCGGCTGACGGCGAGTTGGATCAGGGAGGCCGCGACCGGGCCGAGGATCATGATCAGCAGCATGCCGACGATGCCGGGGCCCTCGTCGTCGTCCGAGCGTCCCACGGGGATCAGCCAGGCGAAGTTGACCAGGAACATCACGACGGAGGCCAGGGCGCCCGCGACAGAGGAGATGAGGATGTCGCGGTTGTAGACGTGGCTGAGCTCATGGCCGATGACGCCGCGCAGTTCGCGTTCGTCGAGGAGCTGGAGGATGCCGTCGGTGCAGCAGACCGCGGCGTTGCGGGGGTTGCGGCCGGTGGCGAAGGCGTTGGGCGCCTGGGTCGGGGAGATGTACAGCCGCGGCATGGGCTGGCGGGCGGTCGTCGAGAGCTCCCGCACCATGCGGTAGAGCTGTGGTGCCTCGAACTCGCTGACCGGGCGGGCGCGCATGGCGCGCAGCGCGAGCTTGTCGCTGTTCCAGTACGCGTAGGCGTTGGTGCCCACGGCTACGAGGACGGCGACGATCAGGCCCGTACGGCCGAAAAGGCTGCCGATGACGATGATGAGTGCGGACAGTCCCCCGAGGAGTACGGCGGTCCTGAGCCCGTTGTGCCGGCGGTGCACGGTACGCCCTCCAAGTGGTGCGGCAGGGGAACCCTTTGCTTCGTTTCTCCACTCTCCAGTGGACCCTTACTCACTGGTCAACGCGAGATGGGGTGGGGTGGTTCCCCTGGCGTGGCGGGGAGGTGCCGGGCGGGCGCGCAGCCGTACGTGCCGCCGTACGGCCACGCGCGGGGATCCGGCTGCCGTACGGCTACAGGAGTGCTCCGGAGGCGAAGCGGAGGACCAGTTGGGGGGCTCCGGACAGGGCGATGCCGAGGGCCGCGGCCAGGGTGATGGCGGTGGTGAGGGCGGCCGGGATCCGGGCGCGCGGGGTTTCGGCGGCCGGGGCCCCGTCGCCGCGGAAGAGGATCGCCGTCCACTGGAGGTAGTAGTAGAGCGCGATCACGACGTTGACGGCCATCACGACGGCGAGCCAGCCCAGGCCGGCGTCGACGGCCGCGGAGAAGACCGTCACCTTGGCGAAGAGGCCGATGATGCCCGGCGGCAGACCGGCGAGGCAGAGCAGGAAGAAGCCGAGGGCGAGCGCCACCAGGGGGCGGCGGGCGTAGAGGCCCCGGTAGTCGGCGATGCGGTGGGCGGGGCTGGTGCGGGCCACCAGGGCGGCGACGGCGAAGGCACCGAGGTTCACCACGCCGTACATGAGGGCGTAGGCGACAGTGGAGCCGATGGCGTGCGCCGGGTCGTGGGCGTAGCCGGCGGCGGCGATCGGGACCAGGAGGTAGCCGGCCTGGCCCACCGAGGACCAGGCGAGCAGGCGGACCGCGCTGTGGGTGCGGCGGGGGTCCTGGCGCAGGGCGGCGACGTTGCCGACGGTCATGGTGAGCGCGGCGAGGACGGCCAGCGCCGGGCCCCAGACGTTCGCGTACGAGGGGAAGCCCTGGACGGTGACCAAGATCAGGCCGGAGAAGCCGACGGCCTTGCCGACCACGGAGAGGTACGCGGCGATCGGCAGCGGCGCGCCGACGTAGGTGTCCGGCACCCAGAAGTGGAACGGGACGGCGGCGGTCTTGAAGGCGAAGCCGACGAGGGTCAGCGCGACTCCGGCGCTCGCCAGGGTTGCCAGGCGGGGGTCCGGGAGGGCGGTGAGGGCGTGCGCCACCCGGGAGAGGTGCAGGCTCCCGGTGGCCGCGTACAGGAAGCTGACGCCGAGCAGCATCACGGCGGTGGCGGCCACGGAGGACAGGAAGAACTTCAGGGCCGCCTCGGAGGAGAGCCGGTCGCCGCGCCGCAGCCCTACGAGGGCGAAGGCGGGCAGGGAGGCGACTTCGAGGGCGATGACCAGGGTGGCGAGATCCCGGGAGGCGGGCAGCAGGGCGGCGCCGGCCGCGGAGGAGAGCAGCAGGAACCAGTACTCGCCGGTGGGCAGGTCGTGGTCCTTGATGGTGTCGATGGACAGCAGGGCGGTCAGCAGCGCGCCGGCCAGCACCAGGAACTGGATGACCAGCGCGAAGTGGTCGGCCGCGTAACTGCACACGACTGGACGGCCGGTGAGGCAGAAGGTGCGGCGGTGGCCGTCCAGGAGGGGCAGCAGGGACAGCGCGGCGAGGGCCAGGCCCGCGGTCGCGATCCAGCCGAGCAGCGGCTTCCGGGCGGCGGGCAGGAAGAGGTCGGCGACCAGCACCGCAAGGGCGACGGCCGCGGCGATGGTGGGCGGGGCGATGGCGAGCCAGTCGACGGACTGGACCAGAGAGGTGACCGGGCTCATCACTTACCGCCTCCGAGGAGCTGCTGGACGGCCGGGTTCGTGAGGCCGAGGAGGGCCGCGGGCCACAGTCCGGCGAGGACGGTGAGGGCGGCGAGGGGACTCCAGGCCGCGTATTCGTAGCGCGCGAGGTCGGGGACGGCGGGGGCGGCGGGGCGCGGCGCCGTGGTGCCGTCCTCGGGCGCCGGCTCCGCGGTCAGGGTGCCGCCCATGCAGACCCGGCGGACGACGAGCAGCAGGTATGCCGCGGTCAGCAGGGTGCCGAGGCCGGCCAGTGCCATGAACGTCAGGAAGGCGGGGCGGCTCAGGCCCGCGGCCGGGCGGAAGGCGCCGAACATCGCCAGCATCTCGCCCCAGAAGCCGGCCAGTCCGGGCAGGCCCAGGGAGGCGACGGCCCCGAAGGCGAGCAGTCCGCCGAAGCGGGGCGCCCTGCCGTAGAGGGCGGCGCCGGTGGCGCCCGCCAGGGTGTCGAGGTCGGTGCTGCCGCAGCGGTCCTTGAGGGCGCCGACGAGGAAGAACAGCAGGCCGGTGATCAGGCCGTGCGCGATGTTGGCGAACAGGGCGCCGTTGATCCCGGTGGGGGTCATGCTGGCGATGCCCAGCAGGACGAAGCCCATGTGGCCGACGGAGCTGTAGGCGATCAGGCGCTTGAGGTCGCCCTTGGCGCCCTTGCGGACGAGGGCGAGGCAGGCCAGGGATCCGTAGATGATGCCCACGGCGGCGAGCGCGGCGAGGTAGGGCGCGACGGTGTGCATGCCGTCGGGCGTGATGGGCAGCGCGATCCGTACGAAGCCGTAGGTGCCCATCTTCAGCAGGACGCCGGCCAGCAGCACCGAGCCGACGGTGGGGGCGGCGGTGTGGGCGTCGGGCAGCCAGCTGTGCAGCGGCCACAGCGGGGACTTGACGGCCAGTCCGATGCCGACCGCGAGCACCGCGATCAGCTGGACGGTGTGGCTGAGCTGGGCTTTCGGGCCGTTGTCAGTGGCGAGTGCGACCATGTCGAACGTGCCGGATTTCAGGCCGATGAGGAGGAGGCCGAGCAGCATGACGACCGAGCCGAGCAGCGTGTAGAGGATGAACTTCCATGCCGCCGCCTGCTTCTGCGCACCGCCCCAGCGGGCGATGAGGAAGTACATCGGGATGAGGACCATCTCGAAGGCGAGGAAGAACAGCATCAGGTCGAGGACGGCGAAGGTCGCGAGGGTGCCGGACTCCAGGACGAGCAGCAGCGCCACAAATGCCTTGGGTGACGGGCCCGTTGGCATCTTGAAGTAGCTGTAGAGGGCGCAGAGGAAGGTCAGCAGCGCGGTCAGGACGAGGAGGGGGAGCGAGATGCCGTCCACGCCGAGGTGGATGCGGATGCCGAGCGCCGGGATCCAGCTGAGGTCGGTGGTGGCCTGCATACGGGCCGGGTGGCCGCGGTCGAAGCCGGCGGCCAGCGCCAGGGTCGCGGCGAACACGACCGCGGTGACGGTCACGCCGTGGCGCAGTACGGCCTGGTCGGGGTTCTTGCCCTTCAGGCCGGGCGGCGCCGGCAGCAGGGCGGCCAGCGCGCCGACGAGGGGGAGGACGACGGCGGCCGCGAGGAGGATCTGCATGGCGGTGTGATTCACGGGTCAGGCCCACCTCAGGGTTTCGGCTCCGGCGAAGCCGGCTGCGAGGGCTGTCGGCCGGTGGTGCGGGGGTCGGGCCCCGGGGGATGGCAGCACGGTCAGGCCCCCGTGGCCGTGGCGACGAGGACGGCGGCGACGGCCAGCACGAGCGAGCCGGCGAGCAGGGCGCCGAGGTAGGTCTGCACGTTCCCGGTCTGGGCGCGGCGGACGGCGGCGCCCAGCCAGCGGGGGGCGGTGCCGGCGCCGCGGACGTAGGTGTNGACGGCGGCGACGGCCAGCACGAGCGAGCCGGCGAGCAGGGCGCCGAGGTAGGTCTGCACGTTCCCGGTCTGGGCGCGGCGGACGGCGGCGCCCAGCCAGCGGGGGGCGGTGCCGGCGCCGCGGACGTAGGTGTCGACGACCTCGCGGTCGAGGAAGCGGACCAGCTCCGCGGCGCCGCGGACGGGCCGTACGAACAGCGCGGCGTAGACGGCGTCCAGGTGGAAGCCGACGGCCGCGTGGCGGTGCAGGGGGCCGAGCAGGAGGCGGCCGGGGTCGGCCGGGTCCGGGGCCTCGGCGGCGCCCGCGTAGGCCGCGGGGTGGGTGACGATGGCCAGTTCCTCGGCGAGCGCGGGGGCGGCGTCGGCGGCGACGGCGGGCTCGGGGAGGGGGGTGCGGGCGGCCAGGGCGCTGGTGTGGCGCCAGGCGGCGTAGGTGACCAGGCCGCCGACGAGGGCGGCGCCGGTGCCCAGGACGGAGGTGGTCAGGGTCGGGGCGAGCGAGCGCCCGTCGAACCAGGCGGGCAGGAAGGGGGCGGTGAGGCCGAAGCCGACCGTGGGGATGAAGAGGACCCACAGGACGGAGGTCATGGCGAACGGCTGCGGACCGTGGTCCGGGACCTCGGCTCCCCTGCCCTTGAAGACCAGCAGCCACAGACGGGTGGCGTAGGCGGCGGTGAGGAGGGCGGTGAGCAGTCCGGAGACCAGCACGGTCCAGCCGGCGGCGCCGGGGATACCGGCCGCGTGACCGGTGGCGGCGTGCTCGGCGGCGCCCAGGACGGCTTCCTTGGAGAAGAAGCCGGCGAACGGCGGGATGGCGGCGAGCGCGAGCAGCGCGACGGTGACCGTCCAGAAGGCGTCCGGGATGCGCTGGGCGAGGCCGCCCATACGGGACATGGCGGCCAGCGAGTTGGTGCCCGCGGCGTGGATGATCACGCCCGCGCCGAGGAAGAGGAGGGCCTTGAACGCACCGTGGGACAGGAGGTGGAAGACGGCGGCGCCGCGGTCGCCGACGGCCAGCGCACCGGTCATGTAGCCGAGCTGACCGACGGTCGAATAGGCCAGTACGCGCTTGATGTCGTCCTGGGCGAGCGCGGCCAGGGCGGAACCGACCATGGTGATCGCGGCCATCACCGCGAGCACCACCAGCGCCGCCGCGGAGGCGGCGAAGACGGGGAGGAGGCGGGCCACGACGTAGACACCGGCGGCGACCATCGTCGCGGCGTGGATGAGCGCCGAGACGGGCGTCGGGCCGGCCATCGCGTCCGGGAGCCAGGTGTGCAGCGGGAACTGCGCGGACTTGCCCGCGACGCCGGCCAGCAGCAGCAGCGCGATCAGCGTCGGGTGGTCCAGGCCGTCCCGGGTGACGTGGCCGAGGATGCCGGTGATCCGGAACGTACCGGTCTCGGCGGCCAGCGCGAAGATGCCGAAGAGGAAGGGGACGTCGCCGAGCTTGGTGACCAGGAACGCCTTGAGGGAGGCGCTGCGGGCGGCCTCGGTCTCCCAGTAGTGGCCGACGAGGAAGTACGAGCAGATGCCCATGACTTCCCAGCCGACCAGCAGCACCATCAGGTCGCCGGTGTAGACGACGAGCAGCATCGCGGAGGTGAAGAGGGAGACCAGCGCGGCGTAGGAGGCGTAGCGCGGGTCGTCGCGCAGATAGCCGGTGGAGTAGATCTGCACACAGGTCGCCACGACGCCGACGAGCACCGCGATCAGCACGGCGAAGCCGTCGAGGTGCAGGGCCAGGTCGACGGGGAGCGAGCCGGTCGGGGTGAGCCGGGTGGCGACGTCGGTGGCCGGGCCGGTGCCCTGGCCGATGGCGACGGACACCGCGAGCACGGCCGCGGCGAGCGTCGGCAGCACGGCCAGCGGGCGGACGAAGCCGGGCGCGCGGCGCCCCAGGAGGAGGCCGGCGACGGCTCCGAGGAAGGGCAGGAGGGGGACGAGTACGGCGGTGGTCGTGAGCGTCACGCGGCGGCCTCCGCCTTGGTGTCCGGCTGCTGGTGGTCGCCGTCCGCGGCATCCGGCCCGGCCGGCCGCTCGGCGAGGTCGCGGAGCCGGTCGATGTCGGAGCTGCCGCGGTTGCGGTAGACGAGCAGCACGATCGCCAGGCCGATGCCGATCTCGGCGGCGGCGACGGCGATGGTGAAGAGGGTGAGCGCCTGGCCGGCGTGCAGGGTGTCGCGCAGCCAGACGTCGAAGGCGACGAGGTTGAGGTTGACGGCGTTGAGCATCAGCTCGACGGACATCAGCACCAGGATCGCGTTGCGGCGGGCGAGCACGCCGTACAGGCCGGTGCAGAAGAGGAGGACGGCGAGGACGGCCGGGTAGGCGAGATGCATCAGCGCTGCCCTTCCCGGGCGACGGGGGCGGCCGGGGTGCCGCGCACGGCGCCCTTCGCGGAGCCCTCCGCCGCGCCCGTCGCGCCGCCGCCCTTGCGGGAGAGCACGATCGCCCCGACGAGCGCGGCGAGCAGCAGGACGGACAGCGCCTCGAAGGGCAGCACCCAGTACTGGAAGAGGCTGCGCCCGGAGACCGCCGCGGAGCCCTGGACGCCGTCGAAGGTGATCCAGGTGGTGCGGAACGCGTCGACCACGACCCAGACCAGGGCCGCGGCGGAGGCGAGGGCCACCGCGAGCGCGGCCCAGCGGTTGCCCGAATCGGCGTCCGGGGAGCGGCCGATGGGCGCCTTGGTGAGCATCAGCCCGAAGAGCAGCAGGACGACGACGGAGCCGACGTAGATCAGCACCTGCACCCACGCGATGAACTCGGCGGTGAGCAGGAGGTATTCCACGGCGATCCCGCCGAGGGCGACCACCAGCCACAGCGCGGCGTGCACCAGCTGGCGGGAGCTGACGGTCACGATCGCCGCCCCGAGGGTGGCGATACCGACGAGGACGAAGGCGATCTCGACACCCGTGGGCGACAGGAAGCCGTGGCTTGCGGCGGCGAGCGTCACGTTCCCTCCTCCTTGGTGTCCTTCGCGTCCTTCGTGTCCTTGATGTTCCGGTCCGGTGTCTCCGGCGCACCGGCCGGCGCTTCGGCCGCGGCTTCAGCGCCGGACGCGGCTTCGGCCTCCGCCTCGGCTGCCTGCTGAGCGGCGAGTTTGTCCGCGGCCTTGCGGGCGGCGGCGATCTCCTTGGGCTCCTCGGCCGCCGGATCCAGCGCGGGCGGCTCGGGCACCGTCCACATCCACTCGCGCAGCTTGTCGCGCTCGTGGGTCAGCTCGCGGATGTCCGTCTCCGCGTACTCGAACTCCGGTGACCAGAAGAGCGCGTCGAACGGGCAGACCTCGATGCAGATACCGCAGTACATGCACAGCGCGAAGTCGATGGCGAAGCGGTCGAGGACGTTCCGGCTGCGCTCCCGGCCCCCGGGCGCGGCCGGCGGCACCGTCTCCTTGTGGGAGTCGATGTAGATGCACCAGTCCGGGCACTCACGGGCGCACAGCATGCAGACCGTGCAGTTCTCCTCGAACAGCCCGATGACGCCACGCGTACGGGGCGCGAGGTCGGGCTGGACGTCCGGGTACTGGGCGGTGACCGAACGCCGGGTCATCGTGCGCAGGGTGACGGCCAGGCCCTTGGCGAGGCCGCTGCCGGGGATACCCATTAGGAGATCACCACCTTGACGATGCCGGTGAGGGCGATCTGGGCGAGGGCGAGTGGGATCAGGGCGGTCCAGGCGAGCTTCTGGAGCTGGTCCTCGCGGAGCCGCGGGTAGGTGACCCGCAGCCAGATGACGCCGAAGGCGAGCACCACGGTCTTCAGCAGCGTCCACAGCCAGCCCAGGCCGTCGGCGCCGAACGGGCCGTGCCAGCCGCCCAGGAAGAGGACCGAGGTCAGCGCGCAGAGGACGACGATGCCGGCGTACTCGGCGAGCAGGAAGAGCGCGAAGCGCAGCCCGGTGTACTCGGTGTACGCACCGAAGATGATCTCCGAGTCGGCGACCGGCATGTCGAACGGCGGTCGCTGCAGCTCGGCGAGCCCCGCGGTGAAGAAGACCACGCCGCCGACGATCTGCCACGGCACCCACCACCAGTGGAAGGCGTCGAGGATGCCGGGCAGCGAGAGCGTGCCGGCGGCCATCGCGACGGACGCGGCGGCCAGCAGCATCGGCAGCTCGTACGCGAGCAGCTGCGCGGCCGTCCGCAGACCGCCGAGCAGCGAGAACTTGTTCGCCGACGCCCAGCCCGCCATCAGGGAGCCGAGCACACCGACGCCCATGACCGCGAGCACGAAGAAGATGCCCGCGTCGAGGGCCTGCCCGACGGCGTTGTGCGGCCCTATCGGGATGGCGACCAGGACCAGGAGGTACGGCAACAGGGCGACGGCCGGCGCGAGTTGGAAGATCCGCCGGTCGGCGCCGGCCGGGACGATGTCCTCCTTCTGCGCGAACTTGACGCCGTCGGCGACCAGTTGCGCCCAGCCGTGGAAGCCGCCCGCGTACATCGGTCCGAGACGGCCCTGCATGTGGGCCATGACCTTGTGCTCGGTCTGGCCGATGACGAGCGGGAAGACCAGGAAGACGACGAAGACGGCGAGCAGCCGCAGCGCGATGGCGAGGGTGTCGCTCACGGGGTGTCGCCTCCTTCTTCGTCGGGCCGGTGGTGGGCGGACTCGGGCTTCGAGCCGGGTCCGGGCTTCGAGCCGGGGCCGGTTTTCGGCTCGGGGCCGGTTTTCGGCTCGGGCTCGGGGCTGGATTTCGGCTCGGGCTCGGGCTCGGGGCCGGATTTCGGCTCGGGGCCGGATTTCGGCTCGGGGCCGGATTTCGGCTCAGGCTCGGGCTTCGGTTCCGGCTCGGGCTTTCGCTCGGGCTTCGCTTCCGGCTGCGGTGCGTCGAAGGCCGGGCGCGCGTGGTGCCAGGGCGCGTCGGAGGAGCGCGCGGACGCGGGGGTGCCCTCGGCGGGCGGGGCGGCCGGGGTGCCCTCGGGCGCGGCGGCCGTGCCCTCGGGCGCGGCGGCGTCCTTGTCCGCCGCCGGCCGCCGCGTCTCCGGCGCCGCCTCCGGCGCGGCCTGCTGGCTCGCCGAACCCTCGCTCGCCGAACGCATCCGCCGGGCGGGCCGGTCCGGGCGCTCGGCACGCACCGGGCGTTCGCCGGCGACGGGGCGCCCGGCTTCGGTGCCGGTCCCGGCCGCGGCCGCGGCCAAGGTTCCCTCGGCGGTCTCCGTACCCGGGGCGGTCTCCGTACCCGCGGCAGCCGCCGTCTCCCCGGCCTGTTGGCTGGCCGAGCCCGCGCTCGCGCTGCGGGTACGCCGGGCCGGGCGCTCGCCGGCGGCGGCACCCGCACCCCGTGCGGCGCCCGCCGCGCGGGCACCCCGCGCCGGGCGCGCCGGCGCCGGCGGCAACTGGCCCTTGAGCGGGCCCCACTCGTTGGGGTCGGGCACACCGGGCGGCAGCATCTGCCGCCGCTTGGGCCCGCCGTGCTCGGACTCCCCCGGCTCCTTGGCGCCCGGCCACGCCTTGGCGACCCGTGCCGCGAGCACGAAGTCCTTGCGCAGCGGATGCCCCTCGAACTCGTCCGGGAGCAGCAGCGGGACGAGGTGCGGATGGCCGGTGAAGTCCACGCCGAACATCTCGTGCGTCTCGCGCTCGTGCCAGGCGGCACCCGCGTACACGCCGACGGCGGTGGGCAGCGCGGGCGCGTCGTGCGGCACGGTCGTCCGGACGAGCAGCCGGCGGACGGTGCCGGGGTGTGCCACCTCCGCGAGGTGGGCGCAGATCCGGAAGCCGGTACCGGGCTCGTCGACGGCGCTCAGCCAGTCGAAGTAGGTGCAGCCGAGGTCGTCGCGGGCGGCGGTGAGCGCGTCGATCCAGCCGTCCGCCGGGACGTCCACGGTCAGTAGGTCGTATGCCAGTTCCGCCGTGGCACCCGTACCGAAGATCTCGCTCGCCGGGCGCGGCAGCCAGCCGACGGCGGGCTCGGGGGCCTGGGCTGCGGGCTCGGGGGCCTCCGCGAGGGACTGTCCCTCCGCGACGGGCTGCCCCGCTTGCTCATCGGGCTGCTGCGCCGGCTGCGGCTCAGGCTGCTGGTCGGGCGTCTGGGCGGGCTGCTCGCTCATCGGGGGCCCTCCCCCGCCGCGGTGTCCACCGGCTCCTTGGCCGCGCCGGCTTCCCCGGCCACACCGGCCCCCTCAGCCGCACCAGCAGCCTTGGCTGCCGGGGGTGCGACGAGCCCGCTGCGCAGCGCGGCGGCGGACGGCCGGCCGGTGCGCGGGTAGCGCTCGCCCAGCGACTCGCGGGCGATCTTCTCCTGGAGCTTGAGGATGCCCTGGAGCAGTGCCTCAGGGCGGGGCGGGCAGCCCGGCACGTACACGTCCACCGGGATGATCTGGTCGACGCCCTTGGTGACCGAGTACGAGTCCCAGTAGGGGCCGCCGCAGTTGGAGCACGCCCCGAAAGAGATGACGTACTTCGGCTCCGGCATCTGCTCGTAGAGCCGCTTGACCGCGGGCGCCATCTTGTCGGTGACGGTGCCGGAGACCACCATCAGGTCGGCCTGGCGCGGGCCGGGCGCGAACGGGATCACGCCGAGCCGGATGAAGTCGTGCCGGGCCATGGACGCCGCGATGAACTCGATGGCGCAACAGGCCAGCCCGAAGTTGAAGACCCACAGGCTGTAGCGGCGGCCCCAGTTGAGGACCACCTTCATCGGTTCGGGCGCGAGCCGGGCGAGCGCGCCCAGCCGACGCGGCTCCGGCAGGAACTCGGGGCCGGCGCTCTCAGACGCGGCGGCGGAGCCGGCGGGAACGGGAGTCACGTCCATTCCAGGACGCCCTTCTTCCATGCGTAGAGCAGGCCGACGGTGAGGAAGCCGAGGAAGACGAACATCTCCGTCAGCGTCACGCCGCCGAATCCGGGGGCGGCGAAGACCGTCGCCCAGGGGAACAGGAAGATCGAGTCGACGGCGAAGATGACATAGAGGAACGCGTAGACGTAGTAGCGGACCTGGGTGTGCGCCCAGCCCTCGCCGACCGGGTCCACACCACATTCATACGTCAACAGCTTCTCGGGTGTCGGCACCACAGGCCGCAGCAGCCGCCCGGCCCCGAAGGCCACGGCGACGAACAGCACCCCGACCACGGCGATGATCCCGACGACCGAGTAGCCCTGGAAGTAGTCCGCGGCGACGGTGGTGCGTACGGTCGCGTCCAGCACGTCCGCCCCTCGCTCCCTGACTGCGCTTGTTCAACGACTTCGACGATCTGTACGGACGGAGTCTAGGCCCTGCCCCGGCCGCGCTGAGCAGTCGCGTCGCGGCGGATGACCTGGTTGTCCCCACTTCGCCCTTCCTGGGTGGCCGGCAGCGTAGACGGCCGCTCCGCTTGTCTCAGGAGGCGTCTCACAGAGCGGACGGCGGGGGTCTGGATGGCGGGATGGGGCCGGGCAGGGCGGTGGCAGGCATGACGGTGGCGGGCATGCCGGTGGCGGCCGGACTCCGTCACGGCCGGTCCGGGTCAGCTCGGGGAGCCGCCATAGGGGGTGCGGGGATCGGCCGGCGGGGGCGGGGGCGCCGACGGGTGCCGGGGGTGGGCCGGCGGCACGGCGGACGCCGGGGCCGGCGGCGCATACGGCTGCGACGCGTACGGCCGCGGCACGTACGGCTGCGCTGCCGACGGGGCCGCCGGCTGGGCAACCGGCTCGGGCCGGGGCGCCACATGCGTCTGGGGGTGGGCCGGCGGCGCCGGTTGCTGCGGCTGGTGCGGCTGGTGCGGTGCCGGCTGCTGCGTCGTCGACCGCGGCTGAGGTGTCGGCTGCTGCATCGTCGGATGCTGGTGCGGTGTGGGCTGGTGCGGTGTGGGCTGCCGCGGCTGCGGCTGCGGGGAGTCCTGGTGGGGCGTGGGCTGCTGACGGCGGCGGTTCGGGTCGCGGGAGACGGCGCGGTCCATGACCTCGGCCGCGATCCGCGCCGCGGCCTCCCGCGTCCGCTCCCCCAGCAGCTCCGGGCGGATGGCGCCGCCGGCCGCCAGATGGCGGTCGTACGGCAGCGGCAGCACCGCCGCGCCCCCGGCGCCCAGATGGCCGGCGGCCTTGCGGACGTCGACGCCGCTGTCGGGCGAGGAGTGGGTGAGCACCACGACCGTGGTCGGCAGGAGGCCCGGGTGCAGACCGCCGACCCAGTCCAGCACGGAGCGGGTGGCCGCGACGCCCTCCGGGGTCGCCGGGGTGACCAGGACCCGGGCCTGGGTCGTCACCAGCGCGGTGCGCGCCACCTCGGCGGGCAGCGTCTCGCAGTCCACGACCGTGGCCGCGAAGTGGCGGCGCAGGGAGGTCATCACCACGCGGTACGCGTCGATGTCCAGCCGTGCCCCGATGGAGCCCTGGCTGCCGGGCAGCAGCCAGCCACCTCCGGCGAACGGGAGGAGATAGCCGGTCAGGTCCGTGATGAGCATCGACGGATCGACGATCTGCGCCAGATCGCTCCCGGACCAGCGCACTTCACGGGCGCCGAGCCGGTGCGGGAGCGTGCCCAGCGCCGGGTCGGCCTCGACGGCGAGCACCGGATCGGAGCGGTAGTGCGCGAAGGTCAGCGCCAGGAGGGCGGCCACGGTGGACTTGCCGGCGCCGCCGCGGATGCTGGAGACGGCGATCTGCCGGCCCGTGGACACCGGTTGCTGGATGGCGTACGCGGCCTGGGTGACGGCGGCGGTCTCGGCGGCCGGGGACGACGCGAACACCCGGCGCAGGGCCCGGCCCGCACGCCGGGGCAGCGGGTCGCCGCGCCGCGGCCGGGGCTGCCCGTCGGCCAACGCGGGCGGCAGCAGCGGCACGGACACCGGGGTCCGTGCGGGCAGCCCGGCACGGCCGTAACGACCGGGATCGGGGGCCGAGGGAGCCGAGGGGCCTGAGGGAGGCGCGGGGGGCGCGGGGGGCGCGGGAGCCGAGGGGGGCGGGGCAGCCGGGCCCGGCGCGGCAGGCGCTACGGGAGCGGCAGGCGGCGCGGGAGCCGAGGGGCCGGTCCACGCCGTGCCGGGGGCCGGCGGCGCTCCTGCGGGAGCCGCCGCCGGAGGTATCGGCGATGCGGCCGGCATCGCCTCGGGGGGCATCTGCGCCGAGGGCGCCGCCACGGGCTTGGGGTCGAACGGCGACACCTCAACAGGCGCCGGCGCAACGGGAGTCGCCGGCTCGGGGGCCGACACCGCAGGCGCCGGCTCCGTCACCGCAGGGGCCGCCGCCGGCATCGGTACCGCCGCCGGCAGCGCACCCGGCGCGTTCCCGGCGTCCGCCGCCGCACCGCTCGCCATGTCCACACCCTTCGTACTCACCGGACCCGCACCCCCTCCCCGCGCCTCGCGGTCGCGCGGCTCACCCGTCTCTCCGCCCGCCCGGCCTTCCTGCCGACCGCGCCGTTCCTGCCGTTCCTGCCGTTCCTGCCGTTCCTGCATTCCGAACTGCTCCGCGCCCCGGGGAAGTTCCGGCGGCGCCGGGTCTTCACAGGTTTTCCCCCGCGAATCCCCGCCGGGGCAGCCCTCGTCTCCGCCGGCCCCCTCTCCCGCCGTTCCCGGCGTTCCCGCCTGCCCGGTCAGGGCCCGCCCCACAGGAGCCCGTAAAGCCCACAGGCGCCCAGGCCCACCGGGATCAGCGCCACCATGCTCACCGACTCGACGAGGTCCAGCCAGCGCCACAGCCGGGCCCGGAGCGGTTCCGGCACCCGTACGGCGAGCGTCGCGACCGGCACCGCGGCCAGGACGCACAGCGCGGCCAGGGCGAGGGCCGGGGCCCCGCCGGCCGTGGCGCAGAGGAGGACGAGCCGTACGCAGACGGCCGCACCGGCCGCGAGCAGGGCGACCACCTCGATGGCGAGGGGGTAGGCGCGGGCCCGGGAGAACAGGACCACGGACAGCAGGACGGCGGTGAGCACCGACCAGATGCCGCCGTCGCCCGCCACGAGGACGCCGGCCGCGCCGGCCGAGGCCGCCATGGCCACCGTGGCCGGGGCCAGCCCCCGGTGGGTGGCGCCCAGTGCGGCGGCCACCTGGTGCCGGCTGACCGGGGTGCCACCGGAGTGCCGGTCGTCCAGCCGGGTCAGGCCGGCCGCGGTCAGGGCCAGCCGCGGCAGCACCCCGAGGGCCAGTACGGAGAGGAAGCCGAGGGCGGCTCCCGTAGGGGTGGGGCCGGTCAGGGCCAGGCCTGCCTCCCAGGCGCCCACGGCGAGCGCGAGCGCCGCCGCTCCCGTGAGGCCGCCGCGCCCGAGGCCGGTGCGGAGTCCGAGGAGCGCGAGGACGGCGGCGGCGGTGAGCCCGACGGCGGCGAGCCGGGCGGCGCCCGCCGGGGCGGCCTGCCAGGCGGCGACGGCGCCGAGGGTGCCGCCGGACAGCAGCAGGGCGGTGCCGGGGGCGGGCCGCCCGGTGCGCCGGCCCGGGGCGGCGAGGGCGGTTCCGGCGCCGGCGGCCACGACGGCGACGCCGCCGAGCCAGCGGGCGGCGCCGTCCCCGTACCAGGCGCCCGCGCACACCCCGGCGACCGCGGCGAGCAGCGCGCTCGCCGTCACCGCGGTCCAGGTCCGGCTCGGCTCGCCCCATCCCCAGCCGTGGACGTCCAGGGGGTCGGCCGCGTCACCGGTGAGGTCCCTGCCGGCCGGGGCCGTCGCGGGCGCCGTGCGGCCGCTGCCGCGCTGCCCGGCCCCCGCGCTCACGTCCGTATTCACACTCGTCATGTCCACGCGGCCCCGTTCTGCACCGCAACACCATACGGTCCCGCCGCGGAGCCCTGTCCACACCGGTCGCGTAACGGAGCGGCACCAACCTGCGCCGATACGGCGGGTGGTGGGGCAAACCCCACCCCCGCCACCCCACGAACCCCATGGCACGCCGGTCCCGGGACCGGCAAGCTGGGACGTATGACGGAAAGTTCCCAGCTCACCGACCCCGCCGACGCCCGTGACGGTGTCTCACTGCCGCCGCCCAGGGCGCCGCTCAGCCGCTGGACCTGGCGGGAGATCGGGTATCTGCTGGTCAACTTCCCGCTGGACGTGGTGGCGTTCGTGGTGCTGGTGGTGTGGCTGGTGGCGGGGCTGGCGCTGTCCGTCACGGTGGTCGGACTGCCGCTGCTGGCGACGGGGCTGACGGCCTGTCGGGAGTACGGGAGGCTGGAGCGGGCCCGGGCGCGCTCCTGGCTGGGGGTGGCGGTGGACGAGCCGAGCCGGCTGCGGCCCCGGGAGCGCGGGTTCTTCGGGTGGCTGTGGACGTGTCTGAAGGACCCGGTCGCCTGGCGGCACGCGCTGTTCGTGTTCGTCCGGCTGCCGTGGGGCATCCTCACGTTCGCGGTCGTCCTCGTCTCGCTCGTCGTGGGCTGGCCGGTGCTGCCCTGGCTGGCGCGCTGGCTGTCCAACGCGGACCGGGCGATGGTGCGCGGGCTGCTGTCGCCGTCCGACGAACTGGAGCGGCGGATCGCCGAGCTGGAGTCGGACCGGGTGGTGGTCACCGACACCGCGGCGGCCGATCTGCGGCGTATCGAGCGGGACCTGCACGACGGCGCGCAGGCCCGGCTGGTGGCGCTCGCCATGGGACTGGGGCTGGCGAAGGAGAAGCTGCTGGAGGGCCGCGCCGACGAGAGCGTGGCGGCGATGGTGGACGAGGCGCACGGCGAGGTGAAGCTGGCGCTCCAGGAGCTGCGGGACCTGGCCCGGGGCATCCATCCGGCGATCCTGACCGACCGCGGCCTGGGGCCCGCGCTGGTGTCGCTGGCCGGGCGCTGCACGGTGCCGGTGACCACGTCCGTGGATCTGGCCGAGCGGCCCGCCCCCGCCATCGAGGGCATCGTCTACTTCACCGTCTCCGAGCTGCTCCAGAACGTCTCCAAGCACAGCGCCGCCCGGCAGGCGTCCGTGGAGGTGTGGCGGTCCCGGGACCGGCTGCTGCTCCAGGTGCGGGACGACGGGAAGGGCGGCGCGCGGCTGGACGGCGGCAGCGGGATGGCCGGGCTCGCGGAGCGGCTGGGGTCGGTGGACGGGCTGTTCGTCCTGGATTCGCCGGTGGGCGGGCCGACGCGGGTGACGGCGGAGGTCCCGTGGCGGCCGCGGCCCGGGGAGCGTGCGCAGGGCGACTGGGGGACGGGCGGGCGCGGGCGCCGCTGACCGGCCGCGCGGGGGTGGGGAAAACCCCCGGAGAAGACTGCGAGCAGCCTCATGGTCCGGGCGCCGGCGGTGGCGGAACCTGGTGATGGGCCGGCGGGTATCGGAGCCGGCCGGAATCGGAGCCGGGTACGGCACGGGCCGCCACGGCAGAAACGGACGACGAGAGCATGGATACCGCGCACTCCGCTTACCCCCCGCACGCCCGCGGTCCCCGGGTACCCGTGGGGCTGCGCGCCCCCTTCTCGGGGCGCACCTGGCGGGAGTTCCTGCACCTCTTCCTCAGCGTCCCGATGGCGAGCCTGATGTTCTGCTACGCGATCGCGGTGGTCTCGCTGTCGGCCGGCCTGCTGATCACGTTCGTGGGCATCCCGGTACTGGCCGGCGGCCTGGTCGGTGCCCGGGGGCTGGGCACGCTGGAGCGCCTCCGGGCCCGGGCCCTGCTGGACGTGGACGTGGCCGATCCGGCGCCGGTCCGCCCGTCGAAGCCGGGCCTGATGGGATGGGTCGGGGCGGTGCTCAAGAGCGGTGCGTCCTGGCGGCATCTGCTCTACTCGCTGCTGCACTTCCCGTGGGCGCTGTTCGCGTTCGTCTTCGCGACGACGTTCTGGGCGGTGGGCTGGGCACTGCTGGTCTATCCGCTGTGGGCGTGGACGTTCCCCCAGTACGCCGCCCAGCCCGGCCTCCAGCTCTGGGGCGACGGCTACGGCCACGGCTTCTACCTCGACTCCCCCCTGGCGATCGGGCTCACCAGCGGCGTCGGGCTGCTGCTCGTCCTGGCCGGGCCGTGGGTGATCCACGGGCTGACGCAGGTGGACCGGGTCCTGGTCCGCGGCCTGCTGGGGCCGTCGCCGCTGGCCACCCGGGTCTCGGAGCTGGAGTCGGACCGCGGGGTGGTGGTGGACACCGCCGCCGCCGATCTGCGGCGTATCGAGCGGGATCTGCACGACGGCGCGCAGGCCCGGCTGGTGGCACTGGCGATGGATCTGGGCCTGGCGAAGGAGAAGCTGGCCGAGGACCCGCAGGCCGCGGCGCGCATGGTGGGCGAGGCGCACGGCGAGGTGAAGACCGCCCTGCAGGAGCTGCGGGACCTGGCCCGCGGGATCCACCCGGCGATCCTGACGGACCGGGGGCTGGGCCCGGCGCTGTCCGCGCTGGCCGCGCGCTGCACGGTTCCGGTGGCGGTCCAGGTCGACCTGGACCGGCGCCCGGCCGCGGCGATCGAGGGCATCGCGTACTTCACCGTCTCCGAGCTGCTGCAGAACGTCTCCAAGCACGCCCGGGCCGGCCGCGCGACGGTGGACGTCTGGCGTACCGCGGACCGGCTGATGCTGCTGGTGTCCGACGACGGCAGGGGCGGTGCGCACACCGAGGCGGGCAGCGGGCTGGCCGGTCTCGCCGAGCGGCTGGACTCGGTCGACGGCCTGCTGGTCGTGGAGTCCCCCGAGGGCGGCCCGACCGCCGTCACCGCCGAGCTGCCGTGGCGCGGCTGACCGCGTCCGGGCCGCGCC
>NZ_JBNHIN010000049.1:26313-33706 GCF_050054615.1 Streptomyces sp. YGL11-2 | reverse complement strand
AGCCGGGACGGGGGTCCGGCTCCGGCCGCGCCGTCCGCCTCCCCCTACGCCTCCCCTGTCCCTACGTTCCCCTCACCCGCCCGCCCCCGTCCGGATGCTGGAATGCTGGGGGCTGGCAGGGTGGGACCGTACGGAGCTGGGGGACGTGTAGTCGTGGAGGACAAGGTGCGGGTGGTCATCGCCGAGGATTCGGTGCTGCTGCGGGAGGGCCTGACGCGGTTGCTGACCGACCGCGGGCACGAGGTCGTGGCCGGGGTCGGCGACGCCGAGGCGTTGATCAAGGTGATCGGGGAGCTGGCGGACGGGGGCACGCTGCCGGACGTGGTGGTGGCGGATGTGCGGATGCCGCCGACCCACACCGACGAGGGAGTACGGGCCGCGGTCCGGCTGCGCCGGGACCACCCCGACCTGGGGGTGCTGGTGCTGTCGCAGTACGTGGAGGAGCAGTACGCGACCGAGTTGCTGGCCGGGTCGAGCCGGGGCGTCGGCTATCTACTCAAGGACCGGGTCGCCGAGGTGCGGGAGTTCGTGGACGCGGTGGTGCGGGTGGCGCGGGGCGGTACGGCGCTGGACCCGGAGGTGGTGGCCCAGCTGCTGGGCCGCAGCCGCAAGCAGGACGTGCTGGCCCACCTGACGCCGCGGGAGCGGGAGGTGCTCGGACTGATGGCCGAGGGCCGGACGAACTCCGCGATCGCCCGGCAGCTGGTGGTGAGCGACGGCGCCGTCGAGAAGCACGTCAGCAACATCTTCCTGAAGCTGGGCCTGGCCCCGAGTGACGGGGATCACCGCCGAGTGCTTGCAGTACTCACGTATCTCGACTCCTGATCACCTGACACTCCGTCAGATATGCAGGCCGGGGCGACGGCCATCCAAAACCGGGACCTTGGACGTAGAACCAATAGACGAGACCGGAGCGTGCGGAAAACAGGGACACGGGGGCAATGATTCGATGACAAAACAGGTCAGAACGGCGTCTCACCTCGGTGTCCACGATATGACCGACCCAGGGAAGGACACCCTTACCCAAGTACGATGGATATGGGACAACCGGTCGGTCCGATACGTCCCAAGCCCTGCCTCCGGCGGGGATGCCGCACCCCTTGAGGGAGGTTCGAAGCAGTGACCAGCCAGGTCAGTAGCACAGCCGAACAGGCCGACGGAGCGCTTGTCGGGGAACAGCGCAGCCCCGGCAGCGGGGACCCGGGCAAGGAAGTCCGGCGCCTGGACCGGGTGATCATCCGGTTCGCCGGCGACTCCGGTGACGGTATGCAGCTCACCGGTGACCGGTTCACGTCCGAGACGGCGTCCTTCGGCAACGACCTGTCGACGCTGCCGAACTTCCCCGCCGAGATCCGGGCCCCCGCCGGCACCCTCCCGGGCGTCTCCAGCTTCCAGCTGCACTTCGCCGACCACGACATCCTCACCCCCGGTGACGCGCCGAACGTGCTGGTGGCGATGAACCCGGCCGCCCTGAAGGCGAACATCGGCGACGTGCCGCGCGGCGCGGAGATCATCGTCAACACCGACGAGTTCACCAAGCGCCCGATGGCGAAGGTGGGCTATGCCACCAGCCCGCTGGAGGACGGCTCGCTGGAGGCGTACAACGTCCACCCGGTGCCGCTGACGACGCTGACCATCGAGGCGCTCAAGGAGTTCGGGCTCTCCCGCAAGGAGGCCGAGCGCAGCAAGAACATGTTCGCGCTGGGGCTGCTCTCCTGGATGTACCACCGCCCGACCGAGGGCACCGAGAAGTTCCTGCGCGCCAAGTTCGCCAAGAAGCCGGACATCGCGGAGGCGAACGTCACCGCCTTCAGGGCCGGCTGGAACTTCGGCGAGACCACCGAGGACTTCGCGGTCTCCTACGAGGTCGCGCCGGCCACCGCCGCGTTTCCGACGGGCACCTACCGCAACATCTCCGGGAACCTGGCGCTCTCCTACGGCCTGATCGCCGCTTCGCAGCAGGCGGATCTGCCGCTGTACCTCGGCTCGTACCCGATCACCCCGGCCTCCGACATCCTGCACGAGCTGTCCAAGCACAAGAACTTCGGTGTGCGGACGTTCCAGGCGGAGGACGAGATCGCCGGCATCGGCGCGGCACTGGGCGCGGCCTTCGGCGGCTCGCTGGCCGTGACCACGACCTCGGGCCCCGGTGTGGCGCTGAAGTCGGAGACCATCGGCCTCGCGGTCAGCCTCGAACTCCCGCTGCTGATCGTGGACATCCAGCGCGGCGGCCCCTCGACGGGCCTGCCCACCAAGACCGAGCAGGCCGACCTGCTCCAGGCGATGTACGGGCGCAACGGCGAGGCTCCGGTGCCGATCGTGGCACCGAAGACGCCCGCCGACTGCTTCGACGCGGCGCTCGACGCGGCGCGTATCGCGCTCACCTACCGCACCCCGGTCCTCCTGCTCTCCGACGGCTATCTGGCCAACGGCTCGGAGCCCTGGCGCATCCCCGAGGTGGACGAACTCCCCGATCTGCGCGTGCAGTTCGCCGCCGGCCCCAACCACGAGCTGGCGGACGGCACCGAGGTGTTCTGGCCCTACAAGCGCGATCCGCAGACACTGGCGCGCCCGTGGGCCGTCCCCGGCACGCCCGGTCTGGAGCACCGGATCGGCGGCATCGAGAAGCAGGACGGCACCGGCAACATCTCCTACGACCCGGCCAACCACGACTTCATGGTGCGCACCCGCCAGGCGAAGGTGGACGGCATCGAGGTCCCGGACGCCGAGGTCGACGACCCGGTGGACGAGAGCGGCCGGGGCGCCGACACGCTGGTGGTGGGCTGGGGCTCGACGTACGGCCCGATCACCGCCGCGGTACGGCGCGTACGGGGCGCCGGGGAGCGCATCGCGCAGGTACATCTGCGCCACCTCAACCCCTTCCCGCGGAATCTCGGCGAGGTCCTCGGGCGTTACGACAAGGTGATCGTGCCGGAGATGAACCTCGGGCAGCTCGCCACCCTGCTGCGCGCCAGGTATCTGGTCGACGCGCGCTCGCACACCCAGGTCAGCGGAATGCCGTTCAAGGCCGAGCAGCTCGCGGAGGTCTTTAAGGAGGCCATCAATGACTGAGACGATCTCGGAGGGGGCCTCGCAGATCGAGGCGCTCTCCCTGGTGCCCAAGGCCGAGGCCAAGCAGTCCATGAAGGACTTCAAGTCCGACCAGGAAGTGCGCTGGTGCCCCGGTTGCGGTGACTACGCCGTCCTCGCCGCCGTCCAGGGCTTCATGCCCGAACTCGGCCTGGCGAAGGAGAACATCGTCTTCGTCTCCGGTATCGGCTGCTCCTCCCGCTTCCCGTACTACATGAACACCTACGGGATGCACTCCATCCACGGCCGCGCCCCGGCCATCGCGACCGGCCTGGCCTCCTCGCGCCGCGACCTGTCCGTCTGGGTCGTCACCGGCGACGGGGACGCGCTGTCCATCGGCGGCAACCACCTCATCCACGCGCTGCGGCGCAATGTCAACCTCAAGATCCTGCTGTTCAACAACCGGATCTACGGGCTGACCAAGGGCCAGTACAGCCCTACCTCCGAACTCGGCAAGATCACCAAGTCGACGCCGATGGGCTCGCTGGACGCGCCGTTCAACCCGGTCTCGCTGGCGCTCGGCGCCGAGGCGACCTTCGTCGCCCGCACCGTCGACTCCGACCGCAAGCACCTGACCTCGGTCCTGCGCGAGGCCGCCGCGCACCCCGGCACGGCACTGGTGGAGATCTACCAGAACTGCAACATCTTCAACGACGGCGCCTTCGAGGTCCTCAAGGACAAGGACCAGGCTCAGGAAGCCGTGATCCGCCTGGAGCACGGGCAGCCGATCCGGTTCGGCGCCCCGGCACCCGACGGCCTGGGCTCCAAGGGCGTGGTCCGCGACCCGACCTCCGGCGACCTCATGATCATCGACGTCACCGAGGAGGGCACCGAAGGGGTCCTGGTGCACGACGCGCACAGCCCCTCCCCCACCACGGCGTTCGCCCTCTCCCGGCTCGCCGACCCCGACACCCTGCACCGCACACCGATCGGCGTGCTGCGCAACGTCGACCGGCCGGTCTACGACACGCTGATGGCCGACCAACTGGAGCGCGCCGTCGAGCAGCAGGGCAAGGGCGACCTGGCGGCCCTGCTGGCCGGCAACGACACCTGGACGGTCGTCGGCTGACGGACCGCCGCCACCTGCCGGAAGCGAGCGGGTGCCCGTACGGGAGCGTCTGACGGCGCTTCCTTACGGGCACCCGCTCGACTCGTTCCGGGCGGGCCGCGGACGGCGGTGGACGGCCGGCCAGGGGGCCTGCCCGACGGATCCGGGAAGGGGCCGGGAAGGGTCTGGAGAGGGGTCCTGGGAGGGGCCCGGGGAGGGGCCCGGCGGGCGCGGTGGGGCGGCGGCCGCCACCTGTCATGACCGTATATCGGAACGGACATGACAGGCGGCCGGGGCGGCGCTACCTTTCACAGATCGACGCAGCACATCAGGAGGGCCCCTTGCAGCCTCGAAGCGACCAGCGCACCGGACTCGCCTACGGCCTCGCCGCCTACACCATGTGGGGTCTGCTGCCGCTCTACTGGCATCTCCTCAGCGCCGCCGCCCCCGCCGAGATCCTGGCCCACCGCATGGTCTGGTCGCTGCCCGTCGCCGTCGTCATCCTGGCCGTGCTGCGCCGCTGGTCCTGGATACGCCCGCTGCTGCGGCAGCCCCGGAGGCTCGGGCTGATCCTGGTCTGCGCCGTCGTCATCTCGCTGAACTGGTTCCTGTACATCTGGGCGGTCAACACCGGGCACGTGCTGGAAGCCTCGCTGGGCTACTTCATCAACCCGCTGGTCAGCATCGCCTTCGGGGTGCTGGTGCTGCGGGAGCGGCTCCGGCCGCTCCAGTGGACGGCGGTGGGCGTCGGCGCGCTGGCCGTCGTGGTGATGACCATCGCCTACGGCAAGATGCCCTGGATCGCGCTCGGGCTGGCCCTGTCGTTCGCGACGTACGGGCTGGTCAAGAAGGGCATCAAGCTCGACGGCATCGAGGGGTTCAGCGCCGAGACGGCGCTCCAGGCGCTGCCGGCGCTGGGGTATCTGGTCTTCCTCGGGATCCGCGGTGAGTCCAGCTTCACCACCGGCGGGGTGGGCCAGGCGCTGCTGCTGTCGGCGTGCGGTATCGCCACCGCGGTGCCGCTGATCTGCTTCGGCGCCTCGGCGGTACGGCTGCCGCTGACGACGATCGGCATGCTGCAGTACCTGGCGCCGACCTTCCAGTTCCTGCTCGGCCTGGCGGTCTTTCACGAGAAGATGCCGGCGGAGCGCTGGACCGGCTTCGCGCTCGTGTGGGCCGCGCTGGCGGTACTGACCTGGGACGCGCTGCGCACCGCCCGGCAGGGCCGGACGGAGCTGGCCCGGGCCGCGGCACGGGCCGGCGAGACGGCCGCGGCCGAGGCTGCGCGGGCCACCCGGACCGCCTCGCGCCCGGCCGGGCCCGAGACCGGGCCGCAGGCCGCCCCCGGGCCCGTCAGGCAGTGATGTCGCGGGTGGTGAACCGCGCCCAGGCCGCCGAGCCGAACACCACCGCGTACAGCGCCTGAAGGCCGAGGTTCTTCTGCAACTGGTCCCAGTAGACGGGGTCGCGGAGCAGGTCCGCGAAGGACAGCCAGTAGTGCGAGAAGAGATACGGCTGGATGGCGTGCAGCTGCGGGATGGTGTCCAGGATCTGCACGGTGATCAGCAGGCCGACCGTGGTCGCCATCGCCGCGATCCCGCTGTTGGTGAGCGTCGAGATGAACAGGCCCAGCGCCGCCACCCCGAGGAGGGACAGCGCCACCACGGCGGCGATCGCCAGCGCCCGCAGCAGCCCCTCGCCGAAGGATATGGACGTCCCGGAGAGCAGGGTGACCTTGCCGAGGGGGAACAGCGCCGCGCCGGTCGCCAGCGCCGAGAGCGCCACGACCAGGGTGCCGACCAGGCAGAACGCCATGCTCGTCGCGTACTTGGCGAGCAGCAGGCGGGTGCGGCCCGCGGGGGCGACGAGGAGATAGCGCAGCGTCCCCGCGTTGGCCTCGCCGGCGATGGCGTCGCCCGCGATGACCCCGATGGCCATCGGCAGGAAGAACGGCAGCGTCACCGCGAGGGAGGTGAAGACGAGGAAGAGGCCGTTGTTGGTGACCTGGGCGATGAACGCCGGGCCGCCGTCCCCGCCCCCCGGACCGCGGCTGCCGGTCTCGATCTTGACGGCGACGCCGACCAGGACCGGGACGCCGGCGAGCACGGCCAGCAGCGCGAGGGTGCGCCAGCGCCGGAAGGTCGTACCGATCTCGCTGCGCAGCAGCCCCAGCGACCACAGCCGGCGGGGCGCGCGCGGCACCGTCTCAGCCTGCGACATCGAAGCCCTCCCCGGTGAGATGCACGAAGACGTCCTCCAGTGACGCCCGCTCGGCGCCGAAGGCGCGGACCCGGACGCCCGCCCGGACCAGCGCGGCGTTCAGATCCGCCGGCTCCGCCGGCTGCCCGTCCGGCGGCGCGGGGAGGTCGCCGGTCACCCGGTCGCCGGCGGCCTGGAGGTCGGTCACCCCGTGCTCCTTCAGGACGCGGACCGCGTCGGACGGGTCCGGGGTGGTCACCACCAACCGGCCGTGGCCGCCCGAGTCGAGGACGGTGGCGGAGAGTTCGGCGACCGTGCCCTGGGTGATCAGCCGGCCGCGGGCCATCACCGCGGCATGGGTGCAGACCTGCTCGATCTCGTCGAGGAGGTGGGAGGAGAGGAAGACCGTGGTGCCGTCCGCGGCCAGCTCCCGGACCAGGCTGCGGATCTCCCGCATGCCCTGCGGGTCCAGGCCGTTGGTCGGCTCGTCCAGGACCAGCAGCTCACGGGGCTGGAGCAGTGCGGCGGCCAGGCCGAGGCGCTGCTTCATGCCGAGGGAGTAGGCGCGCGCCTTCTTGCCGGCGGCGGCGCCCAGGCCCACCCGCTCCAGTGCCCGGTCCACCCGCGCGTCGCGGGTGCGCGGGTCGGCGGCCGGGTCGGCGGCGTCGAAGCGCCGCAGGTTGTCCCGGCCGCTGAGGAAGCCGTAGAGCGCCGGGCCCTCGATGAGCGCGCCCACCGCGGGGAGCACCCGGCGGCTCGCGCCCGGCATCGGCCGGCCGAGCACCCGGGCGCTGCCGGCGGTCGGCTCGATCAGGCCCATCAGCATCCGGATGGTGGTGGTCTTGCCGGAGCCGTTGGGCCCGAGGAAGCCGAAGACGCTGCCGCGCGGTACGGCGAGGTCGAGGCGGTCGACGGCGAGCTGGCCGCCGCGGTACGCCTTGGTCAGCGCGCGGGTCTCGATCACGTGATCCGCGTCGCGCGGCACCGCGCGCCCGGAATCCGCGGCGGATGGCGGTGGCATGGCTCCCTCACCTCATGGCGTACGGCATGGCTCGC
>NZ_JBNHIN010000049.1:17935-26135 GCF_050054615.1 Streptomyces sp. YGL11-2 | reverse complement strand
GGGCGGGAGGCGCGGCGGGCCCCGCGCGTACGGCGGATCGTACGGCGGCTCTCTACGACCGCCCCGACCGGCCCGCTACTTCGCGGCGTTGGCCGCGTCTATCAGGGCCTGCTTGTCGACGGCGCCGACGTAGACCGTGCCGTTGTCCGTGATCAGGGCGTTGACCAGCCGGGTGCTGAAGACGTGGCCGGAGCCGAAGGAGCCGGTCACCTTGCTGCCCAGGCTGTCCAGCATCTTGCCGGCCTGGCCCTTGGCGGCCTGGTCCTTGCCACCGGCGCCGGCCGCGCCCTTGATCTTGGCGATGGACGTCCAGTCCTTGCCGATGACGTTCAGTCCGCCGAAGTCCTTCAGGCCCTTGCGGTCCTTGGCGCCCTTGCCGCCCTTGCCGTGCTGCTCCTTCGCCCGCTGCTGGTCGCCGTTGACGACCTTGGCGCCCTTGGGCGGGGTGAAGGAGAAGGTGCTCGCGGCGGGCTTGGCGAAGTCGACGCTGGTGTAGCCGACGTCGATGGCCGCCGGGCCACCGCTCTTGGGGGTGAGGGTGAACTTCAGCGGGACGCCGTTGGCGGCGTCCACCGCGACCCGGATCGAGCCGATCGTGGAGCCGGACTGCCGGGGCTTGATGACGAGCTGGTAGGCGTCCCGCCCGGCCACCTTGGCGGTGTCGCCGACCGTGACGGAGGTCGTGTCGCCGGCCGCCTTCAGGGCCTGCTGGGCGAGCTCCTGCGGAGTGGCGTTCTGCAGGCCCTTGGGGAGGTCCTTGGGGCCTTCCTGGTGCTTGCCGGGCTTGCCGTGCTCGCCGTGACGGCCGTCCTCGCGGGCGGTGTTGTGCACCACGGTGTTGCTGCCGCTGTCGTACGCCCAGACGTCCTTGCCGTTGTGGACGAGGGTGTAGTCGGCGGTCTTGTCGACGATCGACACCCGCTGCTTCTCGGGGCCGTCGGCGGCGACGCGCAGCGTGTGCGTACCGGACGCGAGCTCGGTGAGCTTGCTCTGCGGCGACGCGGAGGCGCCGGAGCCGCCGTGCCCGCCGCCGCCGAAGCCGCCGGCCCCGCCCATGCCGCCCGGCAGGGAGGGCAGTCCGAGGTCCGTGGTGACCTGGACCGTGCCGGAGAGCTGCTGGACATCGGATTTGGCGATCTTGGCTATCAGGTCCTGCGCGGAGATCTTGGGCAGGTCCGGGGAACCGGATCCGGCGAACGCCGGGACCAGCCCGATCGTCGCCGCCGTCACCCCCGCCACCGCGACCGGTACGGCATACCGCACCGCCTTACGGCGCTTCGACGAGCGCCCCCCGTCCCATTCCTCGGTGACCTCGGTCGGTTCGTTCCGTGGCATCTGGCGTACCTCCGTCGTGTGCGGCGGGCTTACGTCCTCCACGCGTCCACCCCTGGCTCATTGTGGCCCGCCCGCCGCTTTCTGGTGCTCTCCATCCCACCAAATACCGGGGCCGCGGTCGTCAACCCGCAGGGCCAACTCCGCGTACTGCTGTGGGATGACGCCGGGGCACCACACGCCCGCCCCCGTACGACGGCGGGTTGATCCCACCCTGAGGGAAAGCCCGGGAAAGCCCGGGGGCGTCAGGGGACATCGGGGGAGGAGCCGGACGCGGCCACCGGGCAACACCGCCCGGGCCTCCGCCGGCACCGCACCGCGGCCTCACCCCGCGCGGTGCACCACCGTGTCGCAGAGCCCCTCCAACGCCGACTTCGCCATGCACTCGGGCAGCGGCGCCAGCGTCGCGCGGGCGTCCTCGGCGTAGCGCACCGTGTCCCGGCGGGCCTGCTCCAGCGCCGGGTGGGCACGCAGCCCGGCCAGCGCCTCGGCGTGCCGGGCGTCGTCCGTGAGATCGCCGGCCAGCAGCTCGCACAGCGCGCGGTCCTCGGGGGTGCCGGCGCTGCTCTCGGCGAGCGCCCGCAGCCGCAGCACGGGCAGCGTCGGAATGCCCTCGCGCAGGTCCGTACCGGGCGTCTTGCCCGACTCGTGCGAGTCGCTGGCGATGTCCAGAACGTCGTCCGCCAGCTGGAACGCGGTGCCCAGCCGCTCGCCGTACTGGGTGAGGATGTTGACCGTCGACTCGTCGGCGCCCGACATCATCGCGCCGAAGCGGCCGGCGACCGCGATCAGCGAGCCGGTCTTGCCCGCGATGACGTCCAGATAGTGGTCGACCGGGTCGCGGCCGTCGCGCGGCCCCGCGGTCTCCAGGATCTGCCCGGTCACCAGGCGCTCGAACGCCTCGGCCTGGATCCGGACCGCCTCGGGCCCGAGGTCGGCGAGGATGTGCGAGGCGCGGGCGAAGAGGAAGTCACCGGTCAGCACCGCGACGGAGTTGCCCCAGCGGGCGTTGGCGCTGGCCACCCCGCGGCGTACATCGGCCTCGTCCATCACGTCGTCGTGGTAGAGCGTCGCCAGGTGCGTCAGCTCCACGACGACCGCCGAGGGCACCACACCGGGGCTGTACGGGTCGCCGAACTGGGCCGCCAGCATCGAAAGCATCGGGCGGAACCGCTTGCCCCCGGCCCGCACGAGATGCTGCGCGGCTTCGGTGATGAACGGCACGTCGCTCTTGGTGGCCTCCAGAAGGCCCTCCTCGACAGCCGCCAACCCGGCCTGGACATCGGCCTCAAGAGCCTGGTCCCGCACGCTCAGCCCAATGGGCCCGACGACGGTCACGAGGGGTACTCCTGTCTGCTGACGATCAAACGGAATGTCGATCTGTCGCTGTCTTCACCATTGGCCAGCGTATCCGGTCGCACTTGGATCACCGTGAGCGCCCGCCCCCCGAACCACTCGGCCAGCACAGAAGCCGCCCAGCCGCCGCGTCCCGGATGACCACTCGGCACGCGTCACCCCTGAGAGGGAGGGGGTGGGAGAGGCGTACGAGCCCCCGAACGCCCCTTGCGGCGCAGGCGCACCACCGTCCCGGCCACCGGCCCCGCCGCGGCGTCGACCGGAAATCCGCACACCCGCGAGCACCATGCGCCGGGCGGCCGGCCCCTTCCCCGGCCGCACCGGTGTCCCCGGTGCCCCGGCCGCCCCGATCTCCTCGACAGGCAGGTCGTTCCGGCCCTCCGCGCGGCCGACCGGGCCGCTCACGGCGCGCTCCGGTACCGCCGGGCGCCCCGCCGTCTCACCCGTAGGTCCGCGCCACCGCCCGCGCCAGCCGGGGCGCGGCGAAGTCCGTGCCGCACACGAAGCGCATCAGCGGCCCGAAGGACGCGGCGGCCGCAAGGCCGGTGAAGTACAACCCCGGTACGGACGAGCGGAAACCGGCGTCCAGCAGCGGCCCGCCCGCCCGCACGGTGATCCCGGTCCGCAACCCCGGGCCCAGGAAGTCCAGCGCGTCCAGCGCCACCCGGTAGCCGGTCGCGGCCAGTACGTGGTCGGCGGCCAGCTCGCCGCCGCGTCCGTCGGGGCCGCGCAGCGACAGCACCGGGCGGCCATCGCGCACCTCTGCCCGGTCGATCGCCCGCCCCTGGGTCACCCGCACCCGTCCCACGAAGCGGTCCCGCAGCCACCATGCGCCCAGTGGGCCGAGCACCCGGCGCACCAGGAACCGCCGGGCGGGCACCGGGAGATGGCGGAAGCCGCCCGCGTACTCGGTCAGCGCCCACAGCGACCAGGCGTTGCCGAACGGCGAGGGCGGACGCAGCCGCGGCTGGCGGTCCGGGGGCGCGCCGAAGCCCACCGCGGCCCGCCCGCGCGCCACCACCCGCACCGACGCCGCGCCCGCCTCGGCGAGCAGCACCGCGCTCTCCAGGGCCGACTGCCCGGCGCCGACGACCACCACCTCGCGGCCGGCCAGCGCGGCGAGGTCGCGGTGCTGGGAGCTGTGCGAGACGGGCCCGGCGGCCGACGGCCCTTCGGGGACCGCGGCGGCCAGTACGGACGGCAGGTGTGCCAGTCCACTCAGTCCGGTGGCGACGACCACCGCCCGCGCGCCGAACCGCTCGCCGCTGTCCAGCTTCAGCTCGAAGCCGTCGGCCCGCCGGTCGACCGAGACCACCCGGACCTGCTCCAACTCCGGGACCAGCCGCCGCTGCACCCACCGGCCGTAGCGCACGAAGGTCTCGACGGGGATGACGTCCCAGTCGGAGGCATGGCGCCGCTCCCCCATCGCCGCGCAGAAGTCGCCCAGGGTGTGCCCGGTGTGCGGGACGGCGATGCTGGACGCGGCCGGGGTCGACTTGAGCAGCATGCCCGCGGGCATGCGCTCGTCCCAACTGCCCATCGGCTGCCCGAAAACCCGTACCGGCAGGCCGCGGGCCCGCAGATGCGCGGCCGTCGCCAGCCCGAACGGCCCGGCCCCTATGACCGCTACCGGAGTGCTCACTTCGACCCCTCCCCACGGCGGAGTTTCACGTGAAACGGCCCCCGGCCGTACCGGCGCGGCGGCCCGCCCGCCGCAGCTGCACCAGATGCCGGGCGCCCGGCCCGACGCTGCGCGCGAGCATGGTGAAGAACGGCAGCGGGTCATCTCCGGCGAACCACGCCAGTTCGGTGCCGGCGGCCCGTGCCGCTCCGTGCGGTCCCGTACGGCCGCGCCGGTAGGCGAGCCGCGCGGGCAGATCGATGTTCTCGACGACGAAGCGGCGCCCGGCCCGCTGCACGCCCTCGGGCACCGGCCGCCCGGTGAGCGCGAGGTGCTGGGCGCGGACGACATCCACCCCGGCGGTGCTCTCGAAGAGCCGGAACTGCGCGCCCATCCGCGGGTTGAAGTCCAGCAGCTTGTAGCGGCCGTCCCGGCGGTCGAGCCGCCAGTCCAGGTCGGCGATTCCGGCGAAGCCGATACGCCGCACGAAGTCACCGGTCATGACGGCGAGTTGGGGGTTGTCGACGACGTGCGCACAGGCCGTCATCCCCGCGTACGGCGGCCAGGAGCGCACCTTGACCCCGGTGAACAGCACCCGCACCGCGCCGTGTTCCGCGCAGTAGGCGTGCACGATCCAGTCCTCGGCCTGCTCGCCCGGCAGGTACTCCTGGAGGATCACCGCCGGCCGCGGGCCCCAGTCGCGCGCCAGGTCCAGCAGCCGGTCCGGTCCGCCGATCCGGGTCGTCCCGGCGACCGCGGGCCGGCTGCGCCGGACGAACGCCTCCCGGTTCTTGGCCACCACGGGGAAGCGGGCCCGGTCCGCGTACGCCGCGATCTCCGCGTACGAGCGGGGGAAGGCGGCGGCCGGCGTGGGCACCCCGTGCGCCGCGCAGAGTTCGTGCAGGCCCTGCTTGCTGGCGAGTTGGCGGGGCAGTGCGGGATCGACGCGGGGGAACAGAAACGATCCGGCGAGATCCGCGGCGTGCTCCGCGATCAGCACCGCCGCCTCCTCGTCGGTCGGGAACAGCACCGCGGGCCGTCCGATCCGGCGGCCGATCCGCAGCAGCCCCTCGACCAGCCGCGCCGGATCCTCCCGCCCGGTGGTGGGCCAGACGAACCGGCCCGTCAGATGGCGGGAGGCCGCCGCGGGCGTGAAACGGTCCTCGGTGACGGCGTACACGGGCACCCCGAGCCGTCCCAGGCTGCGGATCGCGCCGACACCGCCGTGGTGCAGCGGATACCGGCCGATCTTCACGATCAGTCCCGGCACAGTCCGATCGGCCCCGAGCCGTACGCCCCTGCGCACCACATGTCCCCCCAACGGAACGGCCCCGACGGGACGGCCCCCCGGCCCGTGTCCGCAAAGGACGCTAGGACCGAATTGCGCAGTGCGGCAAGGCTTTTCCGGACATTGCCAAAACCGGCGAGTTGCCCCCCGTCGGCACACCGTCCGATTCCCGGGCGCGGACCGCCCCGCCGCGCGCCCCCGGCCGTACCCTGATCGACGGACCACCGGCCGCCCACCGGCGACCACGACGAACGCGAGGAGCAGCGTCCATGCCCGAGCAGAGCCCGGAGCAGAGCCCGTTCGACCTGGCGGAAGGCGACCCCTTCGGCCCGCACACCCTTCCCTACGGCGTCTTCAGCACCGCCGACGCGCCCGACCGGCGCCGGATCGGCGTCCGCTACGGCAGCCGGGTCCTGGACCTGAGCGCACTGCCCGGCGCACTGCCCTCCGTCGTCCCCGCGCCGCACGGCGAACTGCTCGCCGCCGCCACCCTCAACCCGCTGCTGGCCGCCGGCCGCCCCGTATGGCAGCAGGTCCGCGCGACCGTCCGCACCGCCCTGACCGACCCCGCGCACCGCACCGCGGTGGCCCCGCTGCTGCACCCGCTGGACGGCGTCACCCTGCACCTCCCCTTCGAGGTCGCCGACTACGTCGACTTCTACTCCAGCGAGCACCACGCCACCAACGTCGGCAAGATCTTCCGTCCGAACGGTGCCGCGCTGCCGCCCAACTGGAAGCATCTGCCGATCGGTTACCACGGCCGGGCGGGCACCGTCGTCGTCTCCGGCACCCCGGTGGTCCGGCCCAACGGCCAGCGCAAGACCCCCGAGGACACCGCGCCGGTCTTCGGCCCGTCCACCCGCCTCGACATCGAGGCCGAGGTCGGCTTCATCGTCGGCACCCCCTCCGCACTCCACGAGACGGTGGGCCTGGCCGGCTTCCGCGACCACGTCTTCGGCGTCTGCCTGGTCAACGACTGGTCCGCGCGCGACATCCAGGCGTGGGAGTACGTCCCGCTCGGCCCGTTCCTCGGCAAGTCCTTCGCCACCTCCGTCTCCGCCTGGATCACGCCGCTGGACGCCTTCGACGCGTCCCGGACCCCGCCGCCCGCCCGGGACACCGCGCCGCTGCCGTACCTCGACGACGCGGCGGCCGAGCCCGGCGGCATCGACCTGCGGATCGAGGTGGCTCACAACGGCGAGGTGATCTCCCGCCCGCCGTTCGCCGCGATGTACTGGACGGCCGCCCAGCAGCTCGCCCACATGACGGTCAACGGCGCCTCGCTGCGCACCGGCGACCTGTACGCCTCCGGCACCGTCTCCGGGCCCGAGCCCGACCAGCTCGGCTGCCTGCTCGAACTGACCCAGGGCAAGGGCCCCTACCTCCAGGACGGCGACGAGATCACCCTCACCGCCTGGGCGCCGGGTCCGGACGGCTCCCGGATCGGCCTGGGGGAGGTCACCGGCCGGGTGCTGCCGGCCCGTGAGGTCCCGGCCGGCGGCCCGGCCTGACGCACCGCCCCGGCCCGCAGCCCACCCTCCCCGAGGAACCGCTGCTGCCCGCCCTCGACCCGGCGCGCGGCCGGGGCCTGGTCACCCGCCGGTTCGTGCGGTACGGGGTGGTCGGGGCGGCCCTCGCCGACCTGGAGGCGGCCGGGCGGATCACCGCCGCACCGGGCGGCCGGGTCGCCATGGGCCGGCCGCCCGAACGACGCTGAGAGCTCGGATTGGGGTGTCCGAGTTGAGAGCTTGGATTGGGGTATCCCCTGCGCATGGGGGTCCCCTCCGCCCGACGCCCGCGCCCGGCTGCTCGCGGCGCTCGCGGCGCTCGCCGCGGTCTGATACCTGGACCGCAGGCTGCTGCCGGGCCACGGCCACCGCGCCGTACGACGCGAACCGCGGCGGCCGACCCGCACCGAGTGGGCGGCGCACGCGGTGGCGCGCGCCGTCCGGGAGGACAAGGCCGCGGCGAACCGGGGCCAGGTGCCGGCCGCGGCGACCGGTGTCGGCCGCGCCGGCCCGCTGCTAGCCTCACGGGTCCCTGTCCCACAACGGAGGAGACGTACGTGCGCAAGGCAGCGCAGTTCGCCGGGGCGGTCGCCGTCGCCGCGCTGCTGCTCAGCGGTTGCGGCAGCAGCGGCGGCAGCAAGGACAGCAGCACCCCCAGCAAGACGCCGGAGGCCGCCCCGTCGACTCCGGGCGGCGGCGACGGCAAGGCCGCGGGCGCCACCGCGGTCGAGGGCGCGTGGAAGGGCGGCACCGCCGCCAGCCCGCTGGTCCTCGTGGTCGCCAAGGGCACCATCGCGTTCAGCAACGGCCACAAGTCCGCCTGCATGGGCAAGGTCGAGAAGATGGCCGGAATGACCATGGCCGTCCTCAAGTGCACCGACGGGGACACCACCCGCACCATGGGCACCCTCAAGCCGGGCGCGGACGGCAAGACGCTGACCGTCTCCTGGAAGGGCGGCCCGACCGAGAAGTACACCAAGAGCGAGGACGGCAGCGTGAAGATCCCCGACATGCCGAGCCTCCCGGACCTGCCGAAGAGCTGACCGGCGCGCCGCACAACGGCCGCCGCCCGGTACCCGCGACGGGGTACCGGGC
>NZ_JBNHIN010000049.1:0-17824 GCF_050054615.1 Streptomyces sp. YGL11-2 | reverse complement strand
GGTACCCGCGACGGGGTACCGGGCGGCGGCCGTTCGCCCGTGGGCCGCGGGGCCGTCAGCGGATGAACACCCCCGCCTGGCCCGCCAGATCGAGGAAGTACTGGGGCGCCAGGCCGAGCACCAGGGTGGCCGCGACCCCGACCGCGATGGCCGTGGACGTCAGCACGCTGGGCACCGCGACCGTCGGGCCGTCCGTCTTGGGCTCGCTGAAGAACATCAGCACGATCACCCGGATGTAGAAGAACGCCGCGATGGCCGACGAGATCACACCGACCACCACCAGCCAGCCCGCGCCGCTCTCCGCCGCCGCCTTGAACACCGCGAACTTCCCGGCGAACCCGGACGTCAGCGGAATGCCCGCGAAGGCCAGCAGGAAGACCGCGAAGACCGCGGCCACCAGCGGTGAACGGCGGCCCAGACCGGCCCACTTGGACAGGTGGGTGGCCTCTCCGCCGGCGTCCCGCACCAGGGTGACCACGGCGAACGCGCCGAGCGTCACGAAGGAGTACGCGGCGAGGTAGAAGAGCACCGAGGAGATGCCGTCCTTGCTGGCCGCGATGACACCGGCGAGGATGAAACCGGCGTGCGCGATGGAGGAGTAGGCCAGCAGCCGCTTGATGTCGGTCTGGGTGATGGCGATGACCGCACCGCCCAGCATCGTGACGATCGCGACGCCCCACATCACCGGCCGCCAGTCCCAGCGCATCCCCGGCAGCACGACGTACAGCAACCGCAGCAGCGCGCCGAAGGCGGCGACCTTGGTGGCGGCGGCCATGAAGCCCGTCACCGGCGTCGGGGCGCCCTGATAGACGTCCGGCGTCCACATGTGGAAGGGCACCGCACCGACCTTGAACAGCAGGCCCATCAGCAGCAGCGCCCCGCCGATCAGCAGCAGCGCGTCATTGCCCATCGTCCCGGCCAGCGCCGGGTCGACCTGCTTGGCGCCGTCCGAGACCACCTCGGCGATCCCGGCGTACGTCACCGTGCCGGCGTAGCCGTAGAGCAGCGCCACGCCGAACAGCAGGAAGGCGGACGAGAAGGCGCCGAGGAGGAAGTACTTGACCGCGGACTCCTGCGAGAGCAGCCGCTGCCGGCGGGCCAGCGCGCACAGGACGTACAGCGGGAGGGAGAAGACCTCCAGGGCGATGAAGAGCGTCAGCAGGTCGTTGGCCGCGGGGAAGATCAGCATGCCGCCGACCGCGAAGAGCAGGATCGGGAAGACCTCGGTGGTGGTGAACCCGGCCTTGACCGCGGCCTGTTCGGCGGCGCCGCCGGGGACGGCCGCGGGCTGCGCAGCGAAGGAGTCGATGCGGTTGCCGTGCGCCGCGGGGTCGAGCCGGCGCTCGGCGAAGGTGAAGACCGCGATCAGCGACACCAGGAGGATCGTGCCCTGGAGGAAGAGCGCGGGGCCGTCGACGGCGAGGGCGCCCATCGCGGCCAGATGCGCCCTGGACGATCCGAAGCCGGCGGCCGCCAGGCCGATCACCGCGGCGAACGCGGCGGCCAGCGACACCACGGACAGCAGCAGCTGGGCGTAGTAGCGGCTGCGGCGCGGCAGGAACGCCTCGATCAGGATGCCGGCCACCGCGGCGCCGAGGACGATGAGCGTCGGCGACAGCTGGGCGTACTCGATGTGCGGCGCCGGGATTCTGCCCGGCGTACCGGCCGCCGTTGTCCACAGGCTGTGGACACTTGCCACGGGACTCACTTCGCGGCCTCCACGTCTTGATCATGCACGGCTTGGCCGGGTCGGCCACGGCCGGGCACGGCGGTCACCTGCACGGTGGGCTTGGGGTCCTGCTTGTCCACGACGGACAGGGTGTGGCCGACGGCCGGATTGACGATGTCGGTCAGCGGCTTGGGATACACCCCGAGGAAGAGCAGCAGCGCGATCAGCGGCGCGACCACCACCAGCTCCCGGGCCCTGAGATCGCGCATCCCGCCGACCTCCGCCCTGACCGGGCCGGTCATCGTCCGCTGGTAGAGGACGAGGACGTAGAGGGCGGCCAGCACGATGCCGAGGGTGGCGACGACGCCGATGGCCGGATAGCGGCTGAACGTGCCGACCAGGACCAGGAACTCGCTGATGAACGGGGCCAGTCCGGGCAGCGAGAGGGTCGCCAGACCACCGACGAGGAAGGTGCCCGCGAGGACCGGGGCGACCTTCTGGACGCCGCCGTAGTCCGCGATCAGCCGCGAGCCGCGGCGGCTGATCAGGAACCCGGCGACCAGCATCAGCGCGGCGGTCGAGATGCCGTGGTTGACCATGTAGAGCGTCGCACCGCCCTGGCCCTGGGAGGTCATCGCGAAGATGCCCAGGATGATGAAGCCGAAGTGGGAGATCGAGGCGTAGGCGATCAGCCGCTTAATGTCCCGCTGGCCGACCGCGAGCAGCGCGCCGTAGAGGATGCTGATCAGCGACAGCACCAGGATGGCCGGGGTGGCCCAGCTGCTGGCCTGCGGGAAGAGCTGGAGGCAGAAGCGGAGCATCGCGAACGTGCCGACCTTGTCGACGACCGCGGTGATCAGCACCGCGACCGGTGAGGTCGCCTCGCCCATGGCGTTGGGCAGCCAGGTGTGCAGCGGCCACAGCGGGGCCTTGACCGCGAAGGCGAAGAAGAAGCCGAGGAACAGCAGCCGTTCGGTGCCCGTGCCGAGGGTCAGCCGGCCGGACGCCCGCGCCTCGACGATCTGCTGGAGCGAGAAGGTGCCGGCACCCAACTGGTGCGCGGTGACGGCGTACAGCCCGATCACCGCGGCCAGCATGATCAGGCCGCCGACGAGGTTGTAGAGCAGGAACTTCACCGCGGCGTACGACCGCTGGACGGCGGCCTGCTCCTCGCCGTGCGGGCCGGCCCGGTCCCCGAAGCCGCCGATGAGGAAGTACATCGGGATCAGCATGGCTTCGAAGAAGATGTAGAAGAGGAAGACGTCGGTGGCCTCGAAGGAGACGACCACCATCGCCTCGACGGCCAGGATCAGCGCGAAGAAGCCCTGGGTGGGCCGCCACCGGCGGTTCGGCGTCGTGCCCTCCAGGGGGTCGGCGTCATGCCAGCCCGCCAGGATGACGAACGGGATCAGCAGCGCGGTCAGCGCGATCAGGGCGACCGCGATGCCGTCCACCCCGAGGTCGTAGCGGACCCCGAAGTCCCGGATCCAGGCGTGGGATTCGGTCAGCTGGAACGGGCCCTTGGCGCCGGGCCGGAAGCGGACGGCGATCACCAGCGCCAGCGCCAGGGTGGCCAACGAGAACAGCAGCGCCAGCCACTTGGCGGCGGTGCGCCTGGCGGCGGGCACCGCGGCGGTGGCGATCGCACCGATCGCCGGCAGCGCGGCGGTCGCCGTCAGCAGGGGGAAGGAAAAGGCTGCCATGGCTCAGACACCCCTCATCAGCAGGGTCGCGGCGACGAGAACGGCGGCCCCGCCCAGCATCTGGACCGCGTACGAGCGGACGAAGCCGGTCTGCAACTGGCGCAGCCGGCTGGAGAGTCCGCCCACCGAGGCCGCCGTGCCGTTGACCGCGCCGTCCACCAGGGAGTGGTCGAGATAGACCAGCGTGCGGGTCAGATGCTCACCGCCGCGCTCCAGGACGACGTGGTTGAAGTCGTCCTGGAGCAGATCGCGGCGAGCCGCCCGGGTCAGCAGCGAACCGTGCGGGGCGACCGCCGGGACCTCCTTGCGGCCGTACATCAGCCAGGCGATGCCCACACCGACGACCAGCACCACCATCGTGGCGGCGGTGACCACACCGGCGCTCACCGGGGAGTTGCCGTGCGCGAAGGAGGTGACCGGCTCCAGCCAGGTGACGAAGGCGTCGTTGATGCTGAACAGCCCGCCCGCGAAGACCGATCCGACGGCCAGCACGATCATCGGGAGCGTCATGACCTTCGGCGACTCGTGCGGATGGAACTCTTTCGGATCCCACCGCCGCTCGCCGAAGAACGTCATCAGCATCACCCGGGTCATGTAGAACGCGGTGATCGCGGCGCCCAGCAGGGCCGCGCCGCCGAGGATCCAGCCCTCGGTGCCGCCCTGGGCAAACGCCGCCTCGATGATCTTGTCCTTGGAGAAGAAGCCGGACAGACCGGGGAAGCCGATGATCGCCAGATAGCCGAGGCCGAAGGTGACGAAGGTGATCGGCATGTGCCTGCGCAGTCCGCCGTAACGGCGCATGTCCACCTCGTCGTTCATCCCGTGCATCACCGAGCCGGCGCCGAGGAAGAGGCCCGCCTTGAAGAAGCCGTGGGTGACCAGGTGCATGATCGCGAAGGCGTAGCCGATGGGGCCGAGGCCGGCGGCCAGGACCATGTAGCCGATCTGGGACATCGTCGAACCGGCCAGCGCCTTCTTGATGTCGTCCTTGGCGCAACCGACGATCGCACCGAACAGGAGGGTGACCGCACCGACCGCGACCACCGCCGTCCGGGCGTCCGGCGCGGCATTGAAGATCGCCCCGGAGCGGGTGATCAGATACACGCCGGCGGTGACCATCGTGGCGGCGTGGATCAGCGCGGACACCGGCGTCGGGCCCTCCATCGCGTCGCCCAGCCAGGACTGGAGCGGCACCTGCGCCGACTTGCCGCAGGCGGCCAGCAGCAGCAGCAGCCCGATGGCGGTCAGCCTGCCCTCGCCCGTGGCGCCCGTCGAGGCGAGCACCGGGCCGAAGGCGAAGGTCCCGAACGTGGTGAACATCAGCATGACGGCGATGGACAGGCCCATGTCGCCGACGCGGTTGACCAGGAACGCCTTCTTGGCGGCGGTGGCCGCGCTCGGCTTGTGCTGCCAGAACCCGATCAGGAGATACGAGGCGAGGCCGACGCCCTCCCAACCGACGTACAGCAGAAGGTAGTTGTCGGCGAGGACCAGCAGCAGCATCGCCGCCAGGAAGAGATTGAGATAGCCGAAGAAGCGGCGGCGCCGCTCATCGTGCTCCATATAGCCGATCGAGTAGATGTGGATCAGCGATCCGACACCGGTGATCAGCAGGGCGAAGGTCATCGACAACTGGTCGAGCTGGAAGGCGAGATCGGCCCGGAAGCCGCCGACCGGGATCCAGCTGAACAGGTGCTGGTGCAGGGCGCGGTGCTCGGCGCTCCTGCCGAGCATGTCGGCGAAGAGCACCACCGCGACGGCGAACGAGGCCACCGCGAAGAGCGAGCCGATCCAGTGGCCGGCGCGGTCCAGGCGCCGGCCGCCGCACAGCAGCAGGGCCGCACCGACCAGCGGTGCCGCGACGAGCAGCGCGATCAAGTTCTCCACTTTGTGCGACCCCTTACAGCTTCATCAGGCTGGCGTCGTCGACCGAGGCCGTGTGACGGGTGCGGAAGATCGACACGATGATCGCCAGGCCGACCACGACCTCGGCCGCGGCGACGACCATCGTGAAGAAGGCGATGATCTGGCCGTCCAGATTCCCGTGCATCCGCGAGAAGGTGACGAAGGCCAGGTTGCAGGCGTTCAGCATCAGTTCGATGCACATGAACACCACGATGGCGTTCCGCCTGATCAGCACTCCGGCCGCGCCGATGGTGAACAACAGGGCGGCGAGATAGAGGTAGTTGACCGGGTTCACTTCTGGGCACCCTCTTTCGGTTCCCTCGGCGCCGCGGGACCCGACGGCTTGGGCTTCGCCTCGCCGGAGCCCCGCCCCAGCCAGTCCTCGGAGCGCTGCTCCAGCGCCTTCAGCTCGGCGAGGGACTCACCGGAGACGTCACGGACCTGGCCGCGCTCCCGCAGCGTCGGGCTGACGGTCAGTTCGGACGCGGTGCCGTCCGGCAGCAGGCCGGGGATGTCGACGGCGTTGTGCCGGGCGTAGACACCGGGGGCGGGCAGCGGCGGCACCTGCTTGCCCTCGCGGATCCGCGCCTCGGACTGCTCCCGCTGGGACTTGGCGCGCTCCGTACGCTCCCGGTGGGTGAGCACCATCGCGCCGACGGCCGCCGTGATCAGCAGCGCGCCGGTGATCTCGAAGGCGAAGACGTACTTGGTGAAGATGAGCGCGGCCAGGCCCTGCACATTGCCGCCGGCGTTGGCCTCGCCCAGGCCGTTGAACTGCTGGAGCGAGGCGTTGCCGATACCGGCGATCAGCAGGACGCCGAAGCCCAGGCCCAGGCCGGCGGCGAGCCAGCGCTGGCCCTTGAGGGTCTCCTTGAGGGAGTCGGCGGCGGTGACGCCGACCAGCATCACGACGAACAGGAACAGCATCATGATCGCGCCCGTGTAGACCACGATCTGCACGACACCGAGGAAGTAGGCGCCGTTGGCCAGATAGAAGACCGCCAGGACGATCATGGTCCCGGCGAGCGAGAGGGCGCTGTGCACGGCCCGTTTCATCAAGATCGTGGACAGGGCGCCGGCGACGGCGACGATGCCCAGGAGCCAGAACTGCACGGCCTCCCCCGAGGAGGTCGTGGTGGCGGCGAGACCGGTCATGCGTGGGCCCCCTTCTCCCGGGCGTCCGGCCCGGCCGCCGCCGCATCCGCCGCCGCATCCGCCGCCGCTTCCGCGTCCGCATCCGGGTCCGCCGGTTTCTCGCCCTTGGAGACCGCGACCTGGCGGACCGTCCCCGGAGCGGCCCCGGTCACCAGCCCGTTGTAGTAGTCGCGCTCCGTCATGCCGGGATAGATCGCGTGCGGGGTGTCGACCATCGCGTCGTCCAGGCCGGCGAGCAGCTCCTCCTTGGTGTAGATGAGCGATTCGCGGGACCGGTCGGCGAGTTCGTACTCGTTGGTCATGGTCAGCGCGCGGGTCGGGCAGGCTTCCACGCACAGGCCGCACAGAATGCAGCGGAGGTAGTTGATCTGGTAGACGCGGCCGTACCGCTCGCCCGGGGAGTAGCGCTCCTCGTCGGTGTTGTCCGCGCCCTCGACGTAGATCGCGTCCGCCGGGCAGGCCCAGGCGCACAGCTCGCAGCCGATGCACTTCTCCAGCCCGTCCGGATGCCGGTTGAGCTGGTGCCGGCCGTGGAAGCGCGGCGCCGTCGGCTTCTTCTCCTCCGGATACTGCTCGGTCAGCCGCTTCTTGAACATGGCCCTGAAGGTCACGCCGAAGCCGGCCACGGGGTTCTGGAACTCAGGCACCGTCGCCCCCCTTTCCGTCGGTCTCATTTCCGTCACTCACAGTGTCCACCCGGCCACTGACAATCAACTCGCGGTCCCGGCGCGGGCGCCTGCGCGGCACCGGCGGCAGGCTCTGGCCGGGCAGCGGCGGCACCGGGAATCCGCCCGCCATCGGGTCGAAGGCGCCGTCGCCGTCCGTCTCCTCCGCCTCGCCGCGCCGGAAGAAGTCCACGAGCAGCGAGATCAGCAGCAGCGTGATCGCGCCGCCGGCGACGTACAGCACGATCCGGGAGAAGTCGTAGCCCTCGTTCTTCAGCGCCCGGACGGTGGCGACGAGCATCAGCCAGACCATCGAGACCGGGATCAGGACCTTCCAGCCCAGCTTCATGAACTGGTCGTAGCGCACCCGGGGAAGGGTGCCGCGCAGCCAGATGAAGAAGAACAGGAACAGCTGCACCTTGATGACGAACCAGAGCATCGGCCACCAGCCGTGGTTCGCGCCCGCCCAGAACGTGGAGATCGGCCAGGGCGCCTTCCAGCCGCCCAGGAACAGGGTGACCGCGACCGCCGAGACGGTGACCATGTTGATGTACTCGGCGAGCATGAACATCGCGAACTTGATCGACGAGTACTCGGTGTTGAAGCCGCCGACGAGGTCGCCCTCGGACTCCGGCATGTCGAACGGCGCCCGGTTGGTCTCCCCCACCATCGCGACGATGTAGATGACGAAGGACACCGGCAGCAGCAGGACGTACCACTTGCTCTGCTGCGACTCCACGATGGTCGACGTCGACATCGACCCGGAGTAGAGGAACACCGCCGCGAACGACATCCCCATCGCGATCTCGTACGAGATCATCTGCGCGCACGACCGCAGGCCGCCGAGCAGCGGATACGTCGACCCGGAGGACCAGCCCGCCAGCACGATGCCGTAGATGCCGACCGAGGCCGTGGCCAGGATGTAGAGGATGCCGATCGGGAGGTCGGTGAGCTGCATCGGGGTGCGGTGGCCGAGGATCGAGATCTCGTTGCCGGCCGGGCCGAACGGGATCACCGCGATCGCCATGAACGCCGGGATGGCCGCCACGATGGGCGCGAGGACGTAGACCACCTTGTCCGCACGCCGGACGACCAGGTCCTCCTTCAGCATCAGCTTGATGCCGTCGGCGAGCGACTGGAGCATCCCCCAGGGGCCGTGCCGGTTGGGGCCGATCCGCAGCTGCATCCAGGCGACGACCTTGCGCTCCCAGACGATCGAGAACAGCACCGTCAGCATCAGGAACGCGAAGCAGAACACCGCCTTGACGACGACCAGCCACCACGGGTCGCGCCCGAACATCGACAGGTCCTCTTGGGCCAGCACGGCCACCGGATGACCGAACCGCATCATGCGTCCACCTCCTTGGCCGGCGCCGGCGTACCCGGGACGGCGGAGACCTTCACCAGGTCACCGGGGAGCGCCCCGGTGTCGGCGGCCACGCCGCCGCCCACGGAATTCAGCGGCAGCCACACCACCCGGTCGGGCATCCGCGTGATGCGGAGCGGCAGTTGCACCGATCCGGCCGGTCCGGTGACCGCCAGTAGGTCGCCGTCCTTGACGCCGGTCTCCTCGGCCGTGGTGGCCGACAGCCGGGCGAGTGCGGCGTGCCGGGTGCCGGCCAGCGCCTCGTCGCCCTCCTGGAGCAGCCCCTGGTCCAGGAGGAGCCGGTGGCCCGCCAGTACGGCCTCGCCGGCGTCCGGGCGGGGCAGCGGACGCCCCGCCTCCAGCGGGTCACCGGCGAACGGGCCGCCCCAGCCGCCCAGTTGGTCCAGCTCCCGGCGCACCGCCCGCAGGTCCGGCAGCGCCAGATGGACGTCCATGGCGTCGGCGAGCATCTGGAGCACCCGGGCGTCCGGCTGGAGCAGCCGCCGGGTCATCTGGTCCGGCTTGAGCGCGGCCTCGAACTGCCGGGCGCGGCCCTCCCAGTTCAGAAACGTTCCGGCCTTCTCGACCACGGCCGCCACCGGGAGCACCACGTCCGCCCGCTCGGTGACCTGAGAGGGCCGCAGCTCCAGACTGACCAGGAACCCGACCTCGTCCAGCGCGGTCAACGCCCGTGCCGGATCGGGCAGATCGGCGACCTCGACGCCCGCCACCAGGAGCGCGCTGAGCTCACCGGTCGCCGCGGCCTCGACGATCTGGCCGGTGTCCCGCCCGTGCCGATGCGGCAGCGCGGCCACACCCCAGGCGGCGGCGACCTCGTCCCGGGCCCGCGGATCGGTGGCCGGCCGCCCGCCGGGCAGCAGACCGGGCAGCGCACCCGCCTCGACGGCACCCCGCTCGCCCGCCCGCCGCGGCATCCACACCAGGGAGGCGCCGGTCGCGGAGGCGGCGCGGATCGCGGCGGTCAGCGCGCCGGGCACCGTCGCCAGCCGCTCGCCGACGATGATCACCGCACCGTCCGCGCGCAGCGCCTCGGCCGCGGCCCGCCCCGCGCCGTCCAGCCCGACGCCGCCCGCGAGGGCGTCCAGCCATTCGGTCTCCGTACCGGGCGCCGCCGGGAGCAGCGTGCCGCCCGCCTTGATCAGTCCGCGGGTGGCGTGGCTCGCCAGCCCGTAGGTGCGCTGGCCGCTCCTGCGGTGCGCCTTGCGCAGCCGCAGGAAGACGCCGGGCGCCTCCTCCTCCGCCTCGACTCCGGCCAGCAGCACGGCCGGTGCCTTCTCCAGCGCGGTGTACGTCACGCCGCCACCGTCGAGGTCCCGGCCGCGGCCGGCGACCCTCGCCGCCAGGAAGTCGGCCTCCTCGGCGCTGTGCGACCGGGCCCGGAAGTCGATGTCGTTGGTGTGCAGCGCGATCCGGGCGAACTTGGCGTAGGCGTAGGCGTCCTCGACGGTCAGCCGGCCGCCGGTCAGCACCCCGGCGCGCCCCCGGGCGGCGGCCAGTCCGCGGGCCGCGGCCGCCAGGGCGGCGGGCCAGCTCGCCGGCTCCAGTTCACCGGACTCCGGGTCGCGCACGAGGGGGTGCTCCAGCCGGTCCCGCTGCTGTGCGTACCGGAAGGCGAACCGCCCCTTGTCGCAGATCCACTCCTCGTTGACCTCGGGGTCGTCGGCCGCCAGCCGCCGTAGGACCTTGCCGCGGCGGTGGTCCGTACGCGTCGCGCAGCCGCCGGCGCAGTGCTCGCACACCGACGGCGAGGAGACCAGGTCGAACGGGCGGGACCGGAAGCGGTACGCGGCCGACGTCAGCGCCCCCACCGGGCAGATCTGGATGGTGTTCCCGGAGAAGTACGACACGAAGGGGTCGCCCTCCCCGATACCGACCTGCTGGAGGGCGCCACGCTCGATCAGCTCGATCATCGGGTCGCCGGCGATCTGGTTGCTGAAGCGGGTGCAGCGCGCGCACAGCACGCAGCGCTCGCGGTCCAGCAGCACCTGCGTGGAGATCGCCACCGGCTTCTCGTAGGTGCGCTTGCGGCCCTCGAAGCGGCTGTCCGGGTCGCCGACCTGCATCGCCTGGTTCTGCAGCGGGCACTCGCCGCCCTTGTCGCAGACCGGGCAGTCCAGCGGATGGTTGATCAGCAGCAGCTCCATCACCCCGCGCTGGGCCTTCTCGGCCACCGGCGAGGTCAGCTGCGACCTGACCACCATGCCGTCGGTGCAGGTGATGGTGCAGGAGGCCATCGGCTTGCGCTGGCCCTCGACCTCGACGATGCACTGCCGGCAGGCGCCCGCCGGGTCCAGCAGCGGGTGGTCGCAGAAGCGCGGGATCTCGATGCCGAGGAGTTCGGCGGCGCGGATGACCAGCGTCCCCTTCGGGACGGAGATCTCGATGCCGTCGATCGTCAGGGTGACGAGGTCCTCCGGCGGTACCGCCGCCGCGCCGCCCCCGGAGGGCGCATTGGTCGTGACGGTCATGCATTCACCCCCAGGTGGGCGTCGGTGCCGGCCCAGAGGGCCGACTTGGCGGGGTCGAAGGGGCAGCCCTTGCCGGTGATGTGCTGCTCGTACTCCTCGCGGAAGTACTTGAGCGAGGAGAAGATCGGCGAGGCGGCGCCGTCGCCGAGGGCGCAGAAGGACTTGCCGTTGATGTTGTCGGCGATGTCGTCGATCTTGTCGAGGTCGCCGAGCCGGCCGCGGCCCGCTTCGACGTCCCGCAACAACTGCACCAGCCAGTACGTCCCTTCACGGCAGGGCGTGCACTTGCCGCAGGACTCGTGCGCGTAGAACTCGGTCCAGCGGGTGACCGCCCGGACGACGCAGGTGGTCTCGTCGAAGCACTGCAGCGCCTTGGTGCCGAGCATCGAACCGGCCGCGCCGACGCCCTCGTAGTCGAGCGGGACGTCGAGGTGCTCCTCGGTGAACATCGGTGTCGAAGAGCCGCCGGGCGTCCAGAACTTGAGCCGGTGGCCGGGCCGCATCCCGCCGCTGACGTCGAGCAGCTGGCGCAGTGTGACGCCCAACGGGGCTTCGTACTGGCCGGGGTTGGCGACGTGGCCGCTGAGCGAGTAGAGCGTGAAGCCCGGGGACTTCTCGCTGCCCATCGACCTGAACCAGTCCTTGCCCTTGTTCAGGATCGCGGGAACCGACGCGATGGACTCGACGTTGTTCACGACAGTGGGGCAGGCGTAGAGGCCGGCCACCGCGGGGAAAGGGGGACGCAGACGGGGCTGTCCGCGACGGCCTTCCAGGGAATCCAGCAGCGCGGTTTCCTCACCGCAGATGTACGCGCCGGCGCCCGCGTGCACGATCACGTCCAGGTCGAGTCCCGACCCCAGGATGTCCCTTCCGAGGAAGCCCGCCGCATACGCCTCGCGCACGGCCTCGTGCAGCCGGCGCAGTACGGGCACGACCTCACCGCGCAGATAGATGAAGGCATGGTTCGACCGGATCGCGTGAGCGGCGATCACGATCCCCTCGATGAGGGAATGCGGGTTCGCGAAGAGGAGCGGGATGTCCTTGCAGGTCCCGGGCTCCGACTCGTCGGCGTTGACAACGAGATAGTGCGGTTTGCCGTCGCCCTGCGGAATGAACTGCCATTTCATCCCGGTCGGGAAGCCGGCGCCGCCACGGCCGCGGAGCCCGGAGTCCTTGACGTAGGCGATGACGTCGTCCGGGGCCATCGCGAGGGCCTTGCGCATGCCCTCGTAGCCCTCGTGGCGCAGATAGGTCTCCAGCGTCCAGGACTCGGGTTCGTCCCAGAAGGCGGAGAGGACGGGCGCGAGGACCTTCTCGGGGCTGTTCGCGCCTCCGGCCTCCGGCCGGGGGGTGCCGCCGAACTCGGCTGCCACGGTCATCACTCCCCCTCCTCGCCCGTCGGGCCGGCGGCATCGTCGCTGCGGGGCGGAGCCCCTCCGTCCGGGGTGGCGGGAGGGGGGCCGGCCTCGTCGGGCGGGCCGTCCGCGGTGGTGCGCGGGGAGACGACGTGGTCCGCGTGGCCGGGAGCCGCCTCGCCCTTGGCCAGGCGCAGTCCGATCAGGGAGGCGGGACCGGCGCCGCCGGTGGCCTCGACGGCGCCCGGCCGCCGGTCCGGGAAGCCGGCGAGCATCCGGGCGGTCTCCTTGAAGGTGCAGAGGGGGGCGCCGCGGGTGGGCCGGACGGTCCGGCCGGCCCGCAGGTCGTCGACGAGCTGCCGGGCGGACTGCGGGGTCTGGTTGTCGAAGAACTCCCAGTTGACCATCACGACGGGGGCGAAGTCGCAGGCGGCGTTGCACTCGATGTGTTCGAGGGTGATGGTGCCGTCCTCGGTGGTCTCGCCGTTGCCGATGCCGAGGTGGTGCTGGAGGTCGTCGAAGATGGCGTCGCCGCCCATCACCGCGCACAGGGTGTTGGTGCAGACCCCGACCTGGTAGTCGCCGCTCGGCCGGCGGCGGTACATGGAGTAGAAGGTCGAGACCGCGGTGACCTCGGCGGTGGTGAGGTCGAGCAGTTCGGCGCAGAAGCGGATGCCGGTGCGCGTGATGTGCCCTTCCTCGGCCTGGACGAGGTGCAGCAGCGGCAGCAGCGCCGAGCGCGAGTCGGGGTAGCGGGCGATCACCTCCCTGGCGTCCGCTTCCAGCCGGGCCCGTACGTCGGCCGGGTAGTCCGGGGCCGGGAGTTGGGGCATGCCCAGCTGGACGTCATTGCGTGCCGGAGTGGCGTTCACCGGTCGACGCCTCCCATCACGGGGTCGATGGACGCGACGGCGACGATGACGTCGGCGACCTGGCCGCCTTCACACATCGCTGCCATGGCCTGCAGGTTGGTGAAGGACGGGTCGCGGAAGTGCACCCGGTAGGGGCGGGTGCCGCCGTCGCTGACCGCGTGGACGCCCAGCTCGCCCTTGGGCGACTCGACGGCGGCGTACGCCTGGCCGGGCGGGACCCGGAAGCCCTCCGTCACCAGCTTGAAGTGGTGGATCAGGGCCTCCATCGAGGTGCCCATGATCTTCTTAATGTGGTCGAGGGAATTGCCGAGGCCGTCGGGGCCGAGGGCCAGCTGGGCGGGCCAGGCGATCTTCTTGTCCGCGACCATCACGGGCCCGGGCTCCAGCCGGTCCAGGCACTGCTCGACGATGCCGAGCGACTGGCGCATCTCCTCCAGCCGGATCAGGAACCGGCCGTAGGCATCGCAGGTGTCGGCTGTCGGCACCTCGAAGTCGTAGTTCTCGTATCCACAGTACGGCCGCGTCCTGCGCAGGTCATGGGGCAGTCCGGCGGAGCGGACGATGGGCCCGGTGGCTCCGGTGGCCATGCAGCCGGCCAGGTCGAGGTAGCCGATGCCCTCCATGCGGCCCTTGAAGACGGGGTTGCCGGTGGCGAGCTTGTCGTACTCGACGAGGTTCCTGCGCATCTTCCTGACGAAGGCGCGCACCTGGTCGACGGCGCCCGGCGGCAGGTCCTGGGCCAGGCCGCCGGGGCGGATGTAGGCGTGGTTCATCCGCAGGCCGGTGATCAACTCGAAGATGTCGAGGATCATCTCCCGGTCGCGGAAGCCGTAGATCATGATCGTGGTGGCGCCCAGCTCCATGCCGCCGGTGGCGATGCACACCAGGTGGGAGGAGAGCCGGTTGAGCTCCATCAGCAGCACGCGGACGACGGAGGCCCGGTCGGGCACCTGGTCGGTGATGCCGAGCAGCTTCTCCACGGCCAGGCAGTAGGCCGTCTCGTTGAAGAAGGGCGTCAGGTAGTCCATCCGCGTCACGAACGTCGTGCCCTGCGTCCAGGTCCGGTATTCGAGGTTCTTCTCGATGCCGGTGTGCAGGTAGCCGATGCCGCAGCGGGCCTCGGTGACGGTCTCGCCGTCGATCTCCAGGATCAGCCGGAGCACGCCGTGGGTGGACGGGTGCTGCGGCCCCATGTTGACGATGATCCGCTCGTCGTCGGACTTGGCGGCGCCCGCCGCGACCTCGTCCCAGTCGCCGCCGGTGACGGTGTAGACGGTGCCTTCCGTGGTCTCGCGGGGGGTTGCGCGGGACGCCTCGCTGGGAGTGCTCATCAGGTGTAAGACCTCCGCTGGTCGGGAGCCGGGATCCGGGCGCCCTTGTACTCGACGGGAATGCCGCCGAGCGGGTAGTCCTTGCGCTGCGGGAAGCCCTGCCAGTCGTCCGGCATCATGATCCGCGTGAGCGCCGGGTGCCCGTCGAAGACGAGGCCGAAGAAGTCGTAGGTCTCGCGCTCGTGCCAGTCGTTGGTCGGATAGATCTCGACGAGCGAGGGCACGTGGGGGTCGGCGTCCGGGGCCGAGACCTCCAGCCGGATCAGCCGGTTGTGGGTGATCGAGCGCAGGTGGTAGACGGCGTGCAGCTCGCGGCCCTGGTCGCCGGGGTAGTGCACGCCGCTCACGCCGGTGCAGAGTTCGAAGCGCAGCGCGGGGTCGTCGCGCAGCGTCCTAGCGGCGGCCGGCAGATGCTCCCGCGCGATGTGGAAGGTGATCTCGCCGCGGTCGACGACGGTCTTCTCGATGACGTTCTCGGGCACCAGGCCCTGTTCGTCCAGGGCGCCCTCCAGCTCGTCGGCGACCTCGTCGAACTCTCCACACCCTCCCGCACCGGACGGTCCGCCGTACGGCCGCGCGCTCGCACCGGGCAGCCGGACGGAGCGCACCAGCCCGCCGTAACCGGAGGTGTCTCCTCCGTTGTTGGCGCCGAACATCCCGTGCCGGGTGCCGATCACCTCGCCGGTGTCCGCGCGCTGCGCCGGGACGGCCTCGTCCGGCCGGTCCGGGGTCTCGGGGTTCTTCGGCTCGCTCACCGCAGCAGGCCCTTCTTCTCGGTCGAGAGGGGCATCTCGATCAGCGGGAGGGCCTTGAGTGCCGCTTCCTCCGCTTCATGGGCCGCCTGCACCTGATTGACCCCGAGCTTGCTGCTCTGGATCTTCTGGTGGAGCTTGAGGATGGCGTCCATGAGCATCTCGGGGCGCGGCGGGCAGCCCGGTAGATAGATGTCAACGGGAACGATGTGGTCGACGCCCTGGACGATCGCGTAGTTGTTGAACATCCCGCCCGACGAGGCGCAAACCCCCATGGAGATCACCCACTTCGGGTTCGGCATCTGGTCGTAGACCTGCCGCAGGACGGGCGCCATCTTCTGGCTCACCCGGCCGGCCACGATCATCAGGTCCGCCTGCCGCGGGGAGCCGCGGAAGACCTCCATGCCGAAGCGGGCCAGGTCGTAGCGCCCGGCGCCGGTGGTCATCATCTCGATGGCGCAGCAGGCCAGCCCGAAGGTCGCGGGGAAGACCGACGACTTGCGCACCCAGCCCGCGGCCTGCTCGACAGTGGTCAGCAAAAAGCCGCTGGGCAGCTTCTCTTCCAGTCCCATTGGTGCCCCCTAGTCCCATTCCAGGCCGCCGCGACGCCAGACGTAGGCGTAGGCGACGAAGACGGTGAGCGCGAAGAGGAGCATCTCGACGAGCCCGAAAAGCCCCAGGGCGTCGAAGGTGACGGCCCAGGGATAGAGGAAGACGATCTCGATGTCGAAGACGATGAAGAGCATCGCCGTCAGGTAGTACTTGATCGGGAAGCGACCGCCACCGGACGGGTGTGGCGTCGGCTCGATTCCGCATTCGTACGCTTCGAGCTTGGCCCGGTTGTAGCGCCGGGGGCCGATGAGCGCGGCCATGACCACGGAGAAGATCGCAAAGCCTGCCCCGAGGGCTCCCAGTACGAGGATGGGCGCGTAAGCGTTCACCGTCCTCGCTCCCTTCAGTCGACGATGACTGGATGGCGGTCCGCTCGGGCTTACCGGCTGCCCCGTGGAGATCGTGCCTATGTGAGGCAGTTCACAAGCCCGAATGCCTGCATCTTATGCCCGTCGCTCTGTGATCTGCGACACGGGGTGCGGCAACGACTTTGTGATCTTCACCACCTGACGAAGGATCATGGAACCGGATGCTCGATGATCCCCTTACACGACGCTCGCCGGTGATCACTAGAGGTGATATTCGCCAAGGTTACCGCTGGTCAGGGCAGGCATCCCATTATCAAATGAGGTGCCGCAAAGGCAAATTGGCCCCGGGTGAAATCAACTGCTATACGCGTCGGGCCCGTAGACGTGATCCGCTCGTAACCCGGCCGTGATCGTCGGTACGTGCCTCGATTCACGAGCGCGCCGGACGGATCCGGCGGACGGATGGCCGACTCCCGACCGAGCGACCGGCCGGCCACTCGGTCACGGGAACATAACGGACACTCACGAGTGACCTATCCCACGCGATTTGAAGCACTAAGTCCTTGACTCCCGGGCAGCCTTGGCGCGGCGGATGAGGAAGTGGTAGGCGCCGCCAGGGCCCGCATGGAGCGCCAAATGCCGTGCGTAGGAACATGATCGCGAATTCCGGACATCGCGCGGGCGAGGCGACGGGCAGTCAAAAGTCCGTTTTGTTCGTCGCGTACGCGTCAAGTGTGGCGTACTGCACCTTTGTTGGCAGCAACCTGCGGGGCCTGATAGCCGTGGTGCCATGTCCCCGAACGCACTCATACCCAGCCACCGGAAGCCCCGCCGTTCCGCGTCCTCGCGGGCACTGCGTGCGGGCGTGACCGGTGGCTTCCTCACCCTCGCGGTAACCGGCGCCACCGTGCCGGCCAACGCCGTCGAGAAGTCCGTCTCCGAAACCCAGGAGATGCCCACCATCACGGCAGCACTGGCCACCAGTGCCACCGAGAGCGCGGACGCCGCCCAGCAGGCCGCGTTCACCTACGAGCGCCAGGCGCTCCAGGACGCCGCTGCCGCCAAGGCCGACAAGGCGGCGAACAAGGCGAAGGCCGCCGCCGAGAAGAAGGCCCAGGCCGAGGCCGAGGCGAAGAAGGCCGCCGAAAAGGCCAAGGAAGCCGCGCAGACCCGCGCCTCGCGCTCCGACGAGCGCACCTCGCTCGCCACCTCCAGCAGCGCGACCGGCAGCGCCGCCACCCTCGTCTCCTTCCTCAAGGCGCAGCTCGGCAAGGCGTACGTGCTCGGCTCCAGCGGCCCGTCCTCGTACGACTGCTCCGGCCTGACCCAGGCCGCGTTCTCCCAGATCGGCGTCAACCTGCCGCGCGTCTCGCAGAGCCAGTCGACCACCGGCACCCAGGTCAGCCTCAGCAACCTCCAGGTCGGGGACATCCTGTACTGGGGCAGCGCGGGCAGCGCCTACCACGTCGCCGTCTACGTCGGCGGCGGCAACTTCATCGGCGCCCAGAACCCGAGCACCGGCATCGTCGAGCGCCCGCTCAGCTACGACCAGCCCACCGGCGCGGTGCGCGTCCTCTGAGACCGCCGCACCCCAAAGTGCCCTGAAGGGCCGCCCCTCCCCCGCTCGGGAGGGGCGGCCCTC
>NZ_JBNHIN010000048.1:36277-65307 GCF_050054615.1 Streptomyces sp. YGL11-2 | reverse complement strand
ACAGGCCCCGCCGCTCGCCGGTGTCGTCCAATTTGATGGTGCCGAGCGCGCCACGAATGTCGCCGACATGGGCGTCGTCCAGGACCGCGGCGCGCGATGCCGCAGCAGGGGCCGTCGTGGTCGGCTCGGCGGACGGCTCGGTGGTCAGTTCTGTGGTCATGACGGGCCTCCCGACTCCCCCGGCAAGGGGAGGCGATCGGGGCATGCGGCGGCCACTTGCCGCACCGGGGCGCGGCCCATCCGCCCGCAGCGGGACAGAACCGCCTGGGGCTGGGCGAGCGCGCGTGGGTGAAGGTGCGTGAGAAGTGTCGCTACGGCATGCCGGAGACGGGTGAGGTCGATCGGATGCGGGGCCGACTGTGGCCCGGACTACTACAACCGCAGTCCACGTCTCTCGCCTCCCCCCGGCCGGGGCGCCACCCTGGCGCCATGCGACTCGGCAAGGAGCAGACCGGCCTTGTGACCGGTTCACCCCAACTCGTCAGAGCTTTGGCACTGCACGGCGTAATCCCCTTGCCGGGGAAGCCACTTGGGGTCACCCCTTAGGCCGGGGAAACCTGTCCTGAACCTGGGCGTCTCTCGACGTCGTGGGGTCAGTGGCCTGTGTCCGCGCAGACGCCTCACCGAACGAGGTGCCTTCTTCAAACCTCCAGGAGCATAGCCCACCAATTGCGCAACCGAGCAATCGAGCAACGGTGGAGGACCTCATGGCCGGATGACCGCCCGAAGAGGCCGTCGTACCCGGAGCACGTCGACGCAACGCCTCCCCCGACCCGGCCCGCACCGCCTCCACCAGCGCAAGACCAAACGCCCTACCAGCAGCAGGGCGGGAATCCCACCCCCGCTGACATGGGTAGTCTGCTCCGCGACACCCACACCACGGAATCGAACACGGGGGCACAGCAGTGGGTCATGCGCACAACGCCGCGGGCGGGACCGCCGCCGGGCACCGGCTGCACTGGCGAGGAGTGATCCGGACCAGGCGGGCCGTCATCACCACATCACTCGCTCTCGGCGGGCTCGTCGTGTCGCTCAACTTCGGCGGACTCCTGGGGAGCTCGGACAGCCACCAGTCACTGGGCTCCCGGGTGATCGCCGGCATCAGCGCCGGAGTCTTCCTCGTAGGCGCACTGATCGCCGTGCGCGGAGCCACGGACGATCTGGTGAAACTGCTGACCGGGCGGATCAGCGACAACCGCTCCGCCGCGCTGCGGGTGATCTGTCTCCTGTCTGGATACGCGCTGGTGATCCTGGGCGCACTCAGCCTGGTCCGGGTGCCGTGGGGCAAGTTGCTGCTGGGTGGTGCGCTGACCGGTGTGATCCTGGGCATCGCCGCCCAGCCGGTGCTCGGCAACATCTTCGCCGGACTGGTGCTGCTGGTCGCGCACCCGTTCACGATCGGCGAGCGGATCACCATCCAGTCAGGTCCGCTGGGCGGCCGGATCGACGGCGAGGTAACAGACATGACCCTGCTGTTCGTCGAACTCCACACGGACGACGGCAAGACGCTCCTGCCCAACAACGCCGTCCTCGGAGCAGCCATCGGCCGCCCCGGCCGCGAGGCTCCCACGACTGAGAAGGCACTCCAGGAACAGCCCGCGGTCTAGAAGGTCCGCCGCGCGCCGCAGCCGTTTGTTGTATCCGTGCTGGTCATCACCGTCACGAACAGCGCGGTCGCGAGGGTGTCCGGATCGCCGTCCACCAAGCCTCCAGGCTTCGGCGTCAAGCGAGCACGCCGAAGCCTGGAGGAGTCGGTGCAGGACCGCGAAGCACGGGGGCACGGAACCCACGTGCTGGTACGGAACCCAGCGGCGGGGACGGATCACTCACCGAGTTCGAACCTGTCGGCGATCCCCTCGATCAGCGGCAGATGCTCCTCCCACATCGCGCTTCCCATGCCGAGCACGAAGGCGGCGTTCCCCCGCACCGCGAAGTACTCACGCGTCCGGCGGCTGCCCTTTGCGCCGCCGGTACCGCTGGTGCCGCTGGTGCCGCCGGTGACGAAGTCCAGTGCCACTCCCGCTTGTCCGGCAAACCGGACCTCGGTGCGGGTGAAGTCCTCGTAGCCATGGGCTGCGAGCCTTTCCTGGGCCTTGTCGGCGACGCCGGCCGCCGTCAGGCCGTTGGCAGACAGCTTGAAGACGATGAGGTTCCGGCCCGGGCCGCCCGTGGCCCGCAGGATCTCCGGCCCGTTGGCCGGAACGGGAGGCAGCGCCTCCCAATCCTCCGGCACGTACAGAACCGCCCCATAGGGGACGATCTTGATTGCCTTCCAGGGGGCATTGCTGGCGTCGGACATGCGCAGTCCTTCCAGATCGGCGTTGCTCGGTTGGGCGTTGCTCGGTCGTCGGAGTTGATACCGGCAACCGGCGACGGTGCGAACCTCGCGTCCGGCGACTGTCCCGGTATCCACATACCGGCAGACCGACACCGACCCAGGAGATCACCGCGGTGAGCAGCCACCACGCCGAACCTGATGCCATTCAGCGGGATGGCCTCGTCATGGAACACGGCCACCTCGTCGAACGGGAGGCCGCCCGCTACCGCACCTGGCACATCGACCGGGCAGACCTGCGGCAGGCAGGCATCCTCGGGCTGCTGATCGCCGCGGCCCGTTTCGATCCCGAGCGCGCCGTGCCCTTCGCCGCGTATGCACGCACCTGGGTACGCAAGGAGATCCAGCGCGCCATCTCCCAACAGGAATTTCCCGCTGTCCTGCCCGCTGATCTCGTCGGCCGTACTGTCGCCCTGCGCCGCGCCCTCGACGAACACGCCGACAGTCTGAACCTGGCCGCCGCCGCCCTCGGGATCTCACCGGCCACCGTCACCGCACTCCACCGGCAACTCCGCGTCGTGGCCAGCGAGGACGACGAAGACCTGCCCGCGCCCGGCTACACCCTCACCGACCCCGAACACGCGGCCGTCACCCAGGACTTCATCGGTGCGGCCCGCTCAGCCCTGGCCCGCATGGACCCGCGCCAGGCCGACGCACTGATCCTGCGGTACGGACTCGACAACCAGCCCGCACGCTCGTACCGCCGCATCGGCCGCCACCTCGGAGTTTCCGACCACACCGCCCGCAGCCTCGTCGAACGAGCCCAGGCCGACCTGCGCCTCCTTCTCACCTGAGATCGCACGTCCAGTTCCTCGGTCGCCGGCGATGCGACCCCTGGGACTCGTTCGTTCCCACTGCCACCACGTCTGCGGCGCCCCTCCCCGTGATCCGGCGGCGCCCGTCCTCACCGCACGGCATGCACCAGGTGGCCCCCGGCCGCGTTGCCGTCTTCAGGCCATCGCCCCATCTCCTGCCCGACCTCGGCGAACGACACCGACTCCACCCGCCAGCCGCGCTCCGTGAACAGGGGCTGCGGCGCGTCCGTGCCGTAGTGCCAGGGCGCGCCCTGCTCGGCGAGTGCATCCAGTACGGGGCGGGCAGCCGGGTCGCGGAGCAGGGAACCGGCGACGAATTCGGTCAGCAGGTGGCTGCCTGGTGCCGAGCACGCGGTGATGCGGTCGAACAGTCGGAGTACGTCGGGCTCCTGGAGATACTGGGTGAGTCCCTCGACCAGCCAGCAGGCGGGTAGCCCGGGCCGGAAGCCCGCCTCCGCCAACGATCGCGGCCAGTCGCCCGCGAGGTCCGCGCCGACGGCGACCCGGCGGCAGGCCGGTTCGGGCGCGTCCGCCAGCAATGTCTCCTTCAGGCGCAACAGCTCCGGCCGGTCCACCTCGTAGAGGGTGGTGGCGGGGAAGGCCAGCCGATGGGCCCGGGTGTCCATGCCCGCCGCGAGGAGGACCAGTTGCCGGGGCCCGTCCTCACCACCGGTGACCCTGGTGAGCAGGTCGTCGAAGAACCGGGTGCGAATCGCGATGGCGGGCGCATCGCCCAGTTGATCGGCCAGCTCGCGCCCGGTTTTCCCGGCCAGTACCGCGGCAAGCGGATCGGTGAACAGCCGGTCGGGCCGCTCGGATTCCCTCGCTCGCAGGGCGGCGGTCAGCCGGGCGGTGTTGGCTACCGGATCGAGAAAGGACATGAGCGCTCCTGGCACGCAGAACGACGGATACGGCGCCCAGCGTGCCGCCCGTGCTTCAGCGCTGGCCCGTCATCACCCACCCGCCGCCCAAACTCGACACCGAGATACCGTTCGTTGGCGGAATTCGGCGTACACCACAACGCCGGGACCGCACAGTGGCATTCCACCCTGGCCCGCGTCGTCACCGGCGACCGGCCGGCGCCTGGCACCAGCTGGCATGGCAAAGCCCCGCCTTCTCAGGCGGGGCTTGCCCACACGCACATCGTTGGCGCATTCAGAGACCGCGCGCATCAGAGACCGCGCAAATCAGAGAGCGTGTCCAAGAACTCTCCAATCAACCGGAATACCGTGGTCCGTGAAGAGGCCGCTCAGAGGCATCTGGACGTGAGGTTGAATCGGAGTGTCATCCTCCGAGGCAGCCAAAGCCTGTACCGACATGTGGCCAAGAAACGCAGTCGCCAGCGCGAGACCGGCGAGTGCACGACGCGTATTTGTCATGTCGTGCCAACGAGCCGAAACCGACGACGTTACTGAACGGTGCCCGCTGTAGGCTGAATCGGCTATGGCGGCCTGTCGGACACGGCCTACCCCGCAGGCGAGCCGGCTGTCCGCGAGTTCGGCAGCATCTGCGGCCTTCCTCGCCTGGCGCATGCAACCGTCGCACGCCGCTCCTCCCGTTCGACAGCCGGCTACGCCGCCCACCTTCGCGTCCGAATCCCGCCAGCGTTCCAGGGACGAGCCCACGATGCTGGACTCATGACCGCATACATCTCACTTCCCATCCCTCCGACCACCCTGAAGGAACTCCGCGACGCCGACGACTCCGGGCGGCCCCTGCAGCCCTACTCCGCACGTGAGGACGGCATCCCCCTGGACTGTGTGGGCAGTCCGCTGCGCTGTTGTCTGCGGGCCATCGAGCCCGGTGAGCGGGTCGCGCTCGTCTCGTACGCGCCACTGCGGCGCTGGGCGGAGATGACGGGGGCGGCGCCCGGGGCGTATGACGAATCAGGGCCGGTGTTCATCCATGCCGAGGACTGTGACGGGCCCCGGGACACCCAGGGCCATCCCTTCGCGCGGCCGGGGGCGCTGCGCACCATCCGTCGCTACGACGGCGCGGGGCACATCGTCGGAGGGCGTTTCTTCGAGATCCCCGAGGACGCCGAGGCCGGATTCGACCGAGCCTTCGAGGAAGCGTTCGCCGACCCGGAGGTGGCGCTGGTACACGTGCGAGCCTTGGAGTACGGCTGCTTCCTCTTCGAGGTGCGGCGACCGTAGGCCGTGTCCGTGTCCGTGTCCCCGTTCTGCTCGATCCGCCGGACAGGCCGCAAAGGGCTGTCCGGCGGGCCCGCTCGCCTTGCCGTCCGGTGTCACCGCGTCGAGCCGGCAGCAGTGCACGGTGGTCGTGATGGCGTGCGCGACGGCCCGGGCGGTTCGGTCGGCTCGTACCGGCCTTCCCGCGCGACACGGCGCGACACGGCGCGATACGACGCAATACGGCAGGGCGCCGGTGGTCCGCGCTCGCTCGCGGCATCGCGCCGCACGGCCACGGCCGAAGGGCATCATCACCGCCCTCTCATGGGGGAGTTGGACACCGCCCTCTCATGCGGAGTGGGACGCGACACCGCCAGCCGAACCGGCCCTTGCGGGAAATCGGAGCGCGACCCCTCAGCAGCACCGGCGGGCGTTGAGCCGGGCGGCCTGGCGCGTCAGGTAGTCGCGCTCGGCGAGGTTGGGTGCCTTGGAGGCCGCCTCGGCGTACAGCCGTGCCGCCGCCGCCAGGTCGCCGCCGCGCTCGTGGAGGTACGCCGCCACCGCGGCGTGGCGGGGCAGTGAGTCGTCGAGCGTGGCGAGCGCCGCCAGGCCGGCACGCGGTCCGTCGGCCTCGCCCACGGCGACTGCGCGGTTGAGCCGGACGACCGGGCTTTCGGTCAGGCGCGCGAGCTCGTCGTACCACTCGACGATCTGCACCCAGTCGGTCTCCTCGGCGGTGGGCGCGTCGGCGTGGAGTGCCGCGATGGCGGCCTGGGCCTGGAACTCGCCCAGCCGGTCACGGGCGAGGGCCGCCTGCAGGATCTCGACGCCCTCGGCGATCGACTTCGTGTCCCACCGGCCGCGGTCCTGCTCGGCGAGCGGTACCAGACTGCAGTCGGGTGCGGTCCGGGTGACGCGCCGGGCGTGGTGGAGCAGCATGAGGGCGAGCAGCCCCGCCACCTCTGGGTGGTCGATCGCGGCCGCGAGCTGTCGGGTGAGTCGGATGGCCTCGGCGGCGAGGTCGACGTCGCCGGAGTAGCCCTCGTTGAAGACCAGGTAGAGCACGCGCAGCACCGTGGCGACGTCGCCGGGCTGGTCGAAACGCACGCCGGAGACGGTGCGCTTGGCACGGCTGATGCGCTGCGCCATGGTCGCCTCGGGGACCAGGTACGCCTGGGCGATCTGGCGGGTGGTCAGTCCGCCGATGGCGCGCAGCGTGAGCGCGACCGCGGACGACGGCGTCAGCGACGGGTGGGCGCACAGGAAGTAGAGCTGGAGCGTGTCGTCCACCGCGGGCGCGGGGCCGGGCGCCGGCTCCTCGTCGACGAGGTCCTCACGCCGGCGGCGGGCGGCGTCCGCCCGGGTCGCGTCGAGGAACCGGCGCCAGGCCACGGTGACCAGCCAGCCCTTCGGATCCCGCGGCAGGTCGGCCGGCCAGACGCGGACCGCCTCGACCAGCGCGTCCTGCACGGCGTCCTCGGCCGCCGCGAAGTCGGCTCCGCGGCGGACGAGGATTCCGAGCACGCTCGGAGTGAGGCTCCGGAGCAGGGCCTCGTCCATCGGACCGGTCACTCCGTGATGGTGGGCGGCGCGGCCAGGAACGGGCGCAGCTCCAGCCACTCGTGGAGCGGCTTCCCGCCCGCCCCGGGAGCGGCCGACAGTTCCCCGGCCAGCTCGACGGCGCGCTCGTGGCTGTCGACGTCGACCACCATCCAGCCGGCGATGAGGTCCTTGGTCTCGGCGAACGGGCCGTCGGTGACCGGCGGGCGCCCCTCACCGTCGTACCGGACCCACGTCCCCTCAGGGGCGAGCGCCTGAGCGTCGACGAACTCGCCGGTCCCCTCAAGCCGGACCGCGAGGTCCTGCATGTACTTCACGTGCGCCGTGATCTCCTCCGGCGTCCACTGGTCCATCGGCACGTTGTTGGCCGGAGCCGGGGCGCCGCGGTAGTGCTTGAGCAGCAGGTACTTGGCCATCGTGTTTCTCCTCGGTGCTGGTGCGACCCATTGTGGTCACCTTCACCACGGGGACGGAGCCGGTCACCGGTTCTCGACATCGCCGTCCGAAATTTTTTTGGGCTCTCGTCGACGAGCCTGGTTGAGCCGTCTCGTAGCGTCCGCGTCCGCGGCGTGCGTGGTACGAGGGCGGAACGGAACGAGCCCTTCCAAGATCAGCGGCGACCAGGCAACGGAAGGGAGGGAAGCCCTCGCGTGCGTCGCTGTACGTGTGGTTCTGGCACCGTCGTGGTGTGCTCGGACCGACGAGTTGTTCGGCGGCGAGGGCATGCACGTCATCGACGTCACGCGCGATCCCGGCGTTGGCCGTGGACAGGTTCCGGTGGTGCTGGGCGTCGCGTCCGACGACGCTCCGATCGGCTGTCCGGACGGCCAAGCTCACCAGCCGGGCGGCAAAGTGGGCTCTACCGGGTCCGGAGAAGGTCCTTGAGCCGCTCCGCACCTGCCTCTACGGGCGTCCGCCGAGCAGGACGCGACCCGCCGAACGAGCCGACCCGGGTTGATCCGCGAAGCGCCGCCAAACCACGCCCGGCAGTTATCTGAAATTCAGGTCAGCCGATAGGGGTGGCCTCGTCGCTTCGCGAGTGTCGTGGAATTCGGCGCGTCACCGAGTGGGCGCGTCTCATTTTGCTTTAACCTCCATTAACAGTATGAAGTCGATCAATTACCGATCGAATCCGCCCGAATATCGGAGATGACATGCGCAAGCTTCACAAGACTGCCGCCGTGGTCGCCGTTCTCGGCAGCGTCGGCCTCCTCGGCGCCGGCACCGCCTACGCCGATGGCGGGGCGGGCGGCTACGACAACCGCCCCCAGTCGAGCACCCAGAGCACCTACCAGCAGCAGTCGAGCGGCGGACGCGACCACGGCAAGTCGGGCGGCCGCAAGGTCATCATCCGGCAGAGCACCGCATGCAGAACATTCGACGACAACGTCGACGTATTCGGCGAGCTCCGGTTCCGGGACCACCTGGGCTTCCCGCACAGAGAAATCGAGAGGCCGGACGTGCAGGTCACCAGGCTCGGCTCGTCCCACGGGTGCAACAACATCATCCGCCTCTGAGGCGGCGGGCCGACGGGGAATGTAGGGCACACGGGGTTCGGTTCGTGTGCCGACGGGGTGCATTACCGGTATTCGAGGACCATCCGCGCAGCGATATTGCCGAGGTGGAAGCCACGGCACCCGTTGCGGAGTTTCGGCGACGATGACGTTGCGCAGCTCACGGGTCGGCCTTGTGCCGAGGACGCCGCGAAGGGTCGGATCGCCGACATGGACGTTGTGCCCGAGTGGCTCACGCAACATGGTCCGTCCGACCCTCGCGACGTCGGTCAGAACGCAGGAGAGCGAAGCGGACAGCACCCGTACTCGCCATGACGGCTGCCGGTGCGGCCGGTGCTGCGGTGCGGCGGGAACCTCCTCATCGGCACCATTCACAGCCGCGTCGCCGTCCGCCTTCCCGGCATTTCGCGTGCTCGGCTCCCCCGTACCCGGCGGACCGCTGCCTGGGGTTACGGGTTCGGAAGGGCCTTTGCGGCCCGTGTCGCCTTCACCGCAGGCAGCAGCCGCTCGGCGAGCAGTAACGCGCAGGCCCCGGTGGTCAGCAGCCCGCCCATGAGGAAGGTGCCCCGCACGCCGGCGAGCGGCAGGGCCAGTGCCCCCAGCGCGGCGCCCGCCGCGATACCGGCGTTGTAGACACCGGAGTTGGCTGCGAGTGCGAGATCCGTGCGGCCCGGTGCGGAGCGCAGCATCTCGTTCTGGGTGGCCATGAACACCGGCCCGAGCGCACCGCCCATCAGCAGCAGGAACACCACCGCCGCCACCGGATCGGTACCGGCCGCGGACAGTCCGAGCATGCCCGCCGCCTGCGTGGCCACGGCAGTGGTCAGCGTGTGGTGCGGAACGCGGTCCAGCAGCGCCCCGGTGATGCTCACCCCGGCCAGGCACGCGACGCCGAAGGCCACGAGCAGGGCACCGACCGTGTTCTGGGAGAACCCGCTCACGTCGCCCAGGAACTTGACGATGTAGGTGAATCCCGCGAACGCCCCGGTTGCCGACAGGGCCCCGGCCGCCAGCACGGTTCCGAACCGGCGGGCGTCGGGGTGGGTTCCGTAGGCGGCGTGCCCTTCTTCCGGGCGCGACGTCGGCAGCAGGACCGCGATCGTCACGAGGGAGACGAGCCCCAGACCCGCCTGCGCCGCGAGTGGCACCGGCCAGTCGCTCTGCTGCCCCAGCCAGGTCCCGGCTGGGACGCCGAGTACGAGGGCGAGCGAGCCGGCGACGGACAGCGCGCCGACCACATGCCCGCGCGCCTCGGGCCGGAACAGGCCCACCGCGGCCGGCCCCATCACGGCCCAGAACAGCGCCTGCGCGAGCGCGGTCAGCAGCCGCGCCGCAAGCAGCACCCAGTAGGAGGTGGCCAGCGCCGCGGCCAGACTGGACACGACGAGCGCGGCCAGCAGTCCCGTGAGCACGTGGCGCCGGGGCAGGGCCCGCGTGAGGTGGGCCAGCGGCAGGGACGCCACGGCGACCGTCACACCGTAACCGGTGACCAGGTAGCCGACCGCCGGCACCGACACCCGCAGGCCCTGGGAGATGAGTTCCAGGAGGCCGACCGGAAGGTTCTCCGCGGTGTTGAAGGTGAAGGCGGCCAGCATCAGGGCCGCGAGCACCGCCGACCTGCACCATGGGGCTGGTTGTGTCGTGACCATACGGCCCCTACTTCCCGTCTTCGCTCGTCGTGCCTGTGCCGATCGCACCGCCACCGAACCGCTTTCCCCGTACACGCGGTGCCGCCGGTACGGGCCCGTCACCGTGCGGCCGGTCACCAGCAGACGGGAACGCACAACGGGACGGCAACTGGTTAACGGGTGACGGGCGATGGTGGCGGTCGCCGTACCCTCACCTGGCCGGTGTGTGCGCGAGCCGGTGTCGTTGGCCCGGCTCTCGGCTCCACGCCCGCCACCGAGTGGCGGACGGGCTTGGGTGGTCGGCGTACTCGGATGGATCGACCCGTGTGGGATACGCACCTTGCGTCGCCTGGTCGTTGAGCGCGTGTCGTGGGCGGCTGTCACAGCTGGTTGGCAACGCGGTCGAGGTGGTAGCGGCGGCCGTACGGTGAACCGACACCATGTGTCGCCTGCGACCTTTGCGATCGACCGGCCTGTCAACTGCCGTATCTCATAGTGGAGTTGATGGATACCTACCTTGGGCGGGCGGGGAACGGTCGAAGGACCAGTAGGGGACGAGGGCGAGGCGCACTCGGCCGGTGGTGCGGGGCCGCCGGTGGTGCGGGGCCGCCGGGGCTGCGGCGCCGCCGCAGCGCGATGGGAGGAGCGCCCCGCGGGCGCTCTCCTCCTTTCCGCCCGCGCTCCGGTGCGTCGAAGATCACGCATCCCCGCACCGGGCCGGGGCAGACTCGGCGGTATGAGCGCCACATCCCCGGTCCCCCACCTGCCCCGGAGCATCGACGAGTCCGGTCTGCTGCACGCACTCCCGATGGCCGCGGCCATCGACGCACTCCGCGCCGCGCTGCGCGACGGGCCGGACCCCGAAACCGATCCGCCGCGCACCATCGTGCCCGTCGAGCACGGTCAGTTGCTCCTGATGCCCGCACACCGGAGCCGCTACGCGGGCGTCAAGGTGGCCACCGTCGCCCCGGACAACCCGGCCGCCGGACTCCCCCGCGTCCAGGGCCAGTACCTGCTCTTCGATGCCGCGACCCTCACCCCGGTCGCGTTGCTCGACGGGATCACGCTGACCACCGTGCGCACCTCGGCCGTCTCGGCCCTCGCCGCCGATCTGCTCGCCGTCCCCGAGGCCGGGCGCCTGGTGGTGTTCGGCACCGGTCCGCAGGCCCGCGGCCACCTGGACGCGCTGCGCGCGGTGCGTCCGCTCACCCACGTGACCGTCGTGGGACGCACCACCGCGCACGTCGAGCGGTTCGTCGGGGCGGCCCGCCGGGACACCGGCCTCACCGTCGAGGCCGGTGACCCGTCCGCGATCGCCGGCGCCGATCTCGTGGCCTGCTGCACCACCGCCCGTACCCCGCTGTTCGACGGCGCGCTGCTCCCGCCGCACGCCGCGGTGACCGCGGTCGGCTCCCACGAGCGCGGCAGCCGCGAGGTGGACGGCCGCACCGTCCTGGGCAGCACCGTCGTGGTCGAGTCCCGGGCCGCCGCGGCCCGCGAAGCCGGTGACCTCATCCCGGAACTGGAGAGCGGCCGGCTCGCCCCGGAGGCGCTGGTGACGCTCGCCGATCTGGCCGCCGGGGCCGCCTCTGCGGACCCGGACCGCCCTCGCCTCTTCAAGAGCGTCGGCATGGCCTGGGAGGACCTCGCGGTCGCGGGCGCGGCGTACGAAGCCACCTGACGGCGCGCGCAACGGCCGCTCCGGAAGCCCGGGTGCGATGCCGGGGTCGCCCTGCCGGTGGGCGTGACCTCGGCGGATGCCCGAGGCGCCGATAACCGATGTCCCGTGGCCCGAGATGGGGAGTGCGTGACCGGGGACGGACAGCGATGTGACGGAGGGGGCGGCGCCCGGGACGGCTTCGGCGGTGGCCGGTCAGGGGCTGTCGCGGTTGATGACGGAGGGTGTGGGTGGTGGGGGGCGATCGTGCGGCCCCTCGCCGTTCTGGCGCTGCCGGGCACCGGCGTCACGCTGCCTGCCGGTAAAGCCTCTCCCCCGTTCCCGTGGGGCGGTCCGCGCGCGGTCCGAGCCGCCCGGCGCTCTCTCTCACCGCGAACCCGCAGTTCAGAGCCGGTGCGCCGGCTGTCGCCTCCCCTGTGCCGCACGCCGCGGCGCGTCCGTGTGCGCCCCGTCCCGTGTTACGCCCCGGTTGACGCGACCTACCTCCGAGGCGCACTCTCATTACATAGGTGCTCGATACAACAGACTCTGGTGGAGCAGGTCGGGCGACCGCTCATCGGCGTTGCCCGCCCCTCCCGGCCCCGGCTGCCGCGGCATCTCGCGCCGGCCCGCTGCGTCGGCGGCCCCAGGGTTCGGAGCAGGAGGACATGGCATGTGCGGCATCACCGGCTGGATTTCCTTCGACCGCGACCTGCGCTCCGAGCAGGCGACCGTGGACGCGATGACCGAGACGATGGCCTGCCGCGGTCCCGACGACCGCGGCACCTGGGTACAGGGGCCCGCCGCACTCGGCCACCGGCGCCTGGCCATCATCGATCTGCCCGGCGGACGTCAGCCGATGACNACCGCGCCACCTGGGTACAGGGGCCCGCCGCACTCGGCCACCGGCGCCTGGCCATCATCGATCTGCCCGGCGGACGTCAGCCGATGACCGCCGAGCGCCCCGACGGCAGCCAGGTCGTCATCGTCTACTCCGGTGAGACCTACAACTTCGGCGAGCTGCGCGGCGAACTGACGGGCAGGGGCCACCGCTTCACCACCGACTCCGACACCGAAGTGGTGCTGCACGGCTATCTGGAGTGGGGTGAAGCGGTCGCCGAACACCTCAACGGGATGTTCGCGTTCGCCGTCTGGGACGAGCAGCGCCGGCGGCTGGTGATGATCCGCGACCGGATGGGCATCAAGCCGTTCTACTACTACCCCACCGCCGACGGCGTGCTGTTCGGCTCCGAGCCCAAGGCCATCCTCGCCAACCCGCTCGCCGAGCGGCGGATCGGGCTGGACGGCCTGCGCGAACTGTTCGCCTTCGTCAAGACGCCCGGGCACGCCGTGTGGGACGGCATGCACGAGGTCGAGCCGGGCACCGTGGTCACCGTCGACGCCGACGGGCTGCGCCGGCACGTCTACTGGTCACTGCGGACCCGGGCGCACCAGGACGACCGCGAGACCTCGGTCGGGCACGTCCGTACGCTGCTCGACGACATCGTCCGACGCCAGCTGGTCTCCGACGTACCGCGCTGCACCCTGCTGTCGGGAGGGCTGGACTCCTCGGCGATGACCGCACTGGCGGCGCGTCAACTGGCCGACGTGGGCGAGACGGTGCGGAGCTTCGCCGTCGATTTCGTCGGCCAGACGGAGAACTTCGTCGCCGACGACCTGCGCGCCACACCCGACACGCCCTATGTGCACGACGTGGCCCGGCTCGCCGGGACCCGGCACCAGGACATCGTGCTGGACTCCGCCGCCCTGGCCGACCTCGACGTCCGCGCGAAGGTGCTGCGCGCCCGCGACCTCCCGATGGGCTTCGGCGACATGGACGCCTCCCTCTACCTGCTGTTCAAGGCCATCCGGGAGCACTCGACGGTGGCGCTGTCCGGCGAGTCGGCCGACGAGGTCTTCGGCGGGTACAAGCAGTTCTTCGACGAGGAGGCCCGCACGGCCGACACCTTCCCCTGGCTCGTCCGCTTCGCCCAGCACTTCGGCGACGACGGGAACATCCTCACCTCCGACGTCACCGGCGCCCTCGACCTCGGCACCTACATCCAGGACGGCTACGACCGCGCCGTCAAGGACGTCGAACGGCTCGACGGGGAGAGTGACTTCGAGTTCCGGATGCGGAAGATCTGCTACCTGCACCTGACGCGCTTCGTCCGGATCCTCCTGGACCGCAAGGACCGGGCGAGCATGGCCGTCGGGCTGGAGGTGCGGGTCCCGTTCTGCGACCACCGCCTGGTCGAGTACGTCTACAACACCCCGTGGTCCCTGAAGTCCTTCGACGGACGGGAGAAGAGCCTGCTGCGCGAGGCCACCGCCGACGTGCTGCCCCGGTCGGTGTACGACAGGGTGAAGAGCCCGTACCCCTCCACCCAGGACCCGCAGTACGCGGTCGCACTCCAGCAGCATGCCAAGGACCTCCTGGCGCGCCCCTCGCACCAGGTCTTCGACCTCGTCGACCGCGACTGGCTCAAGCGCGCGGCGGACCACGCGGCGCCGCAGATCACCCAGGCGTCACGGCGCGGCCTCGAACGGACCCTGGACCTGGCCCTGTGGTTGGAGATGTACTCCCCCGCCATTACGCTCTCCTGATCCACGACGGCCCTGAGCAGGGATCAGTCGCGGATTCGGTCCGGTACGGCAGGTGATGGGTGAGCGATGACGATCGGTGACGACGCGGCGCTGCAACTGGTGATCTCGCTGCACCGGCTCACCCGGAGCCTGCGCAGATCCGCCACCGCGGGCAGCGTCCAGCTGACCCACATCGCCGTACTGGCGCTGCTCACCCAGCGCGGACCGTCCCGGATCGGGGAGATCGCGCAGTGGGTGCCCTGCTCCCAACCGACCGTCACCGCCGCGGTCCTGGGCCTGGAGTCGGCGGGCCTGGTACGCCGGGAAGCCGATCCGAAGGACCGGCGCGCCAGCCGGGTCCTGCTCACCGAGCAGGGCACGGCGGCGCTGGCGGACGTCGCCCGCGGTGAGGCACAGGTGCTCGCCCGGCGCCTCACCGCGCTCCGGCCGGACGAGATCCGCCGGCTCATCGAGGTCGAGCCGCTGCTGCGCCGACTCGCGGAGGCCGGGGACTGAGCAGGCCCGCATCGAGACGCCGACCGACGGCGTCACCGCACCGGCGGTGACAGCCCGGGGAGCGCAGGCCGGATGGGCCGATGACAGCCGCGGACCGACCCCGGCGCGCCTTGGGCCGCGGCAGGAGGTCCCGTCAGTCGTCCGGGTCCTCTCCCCCCGGCTCACTACCGGGGGCCGCATCGATGACCGGTACCGGTTCCAGACCGACCTTCTCGGCGATCCGGGTCAGCAGCACATCCTGTGCGGCGAGGTGGCTTTGCAGGTGCGCCACCTCGTGCAGGGTCGCGCTCGCATCGTGGAAGGTCGCTTCGGAGCGCCGGTCCGAAGCGGCGGCCTGCACGTTCTGGCCGACCATGATGACGGACAACAGGACCAGTTGCAGGAACGTCTGCGCCACCCAGGCCACGATGGCCGACGCCCCGGCCCTGATCGCGTCCGGCAGGCTGATCAGATCGAACAGCGCGAACGCGTAGGCACACCACATACTGCCGACGGCCCGGGTGATCACGATCGCGATCCTGGTGTTGAACCGGGTGAGCGCGTTGTCCTGGGGAAGCTGATCGCTGACCTTCACCGGTCCGTGGGCGTGCCGTGAAGCGATGTGCGGGTGCGGCACGTGCTGGTAGATCGTCATGGCCTGCCATCCTTCGAGGGGCGGTGCCCCGGTCGGTGTTCCGGCCACGACGGGGGCGGCGGCCGAAGCGGGCCGTAGGAGCATGCGGCCGGCCAACGCCGGCCCCGGAAAGCCGAGTCGGCGGACCGTGGCGACCCCGCGAGTGCCCCCTGCTCCGCCCGCACTGCCCTCTCTACCCACAACACCTGTCCCCAGAGCCCGAGTTCCGTCAGGATTGGGCAAGGTTGGAGGTCGGTCCCTGTGTGAGGATGGCATGGCGCATGTGTCAAGGCTGTCGTCAAAGTCGCGTCAAGCAGTTGCGTCTCCACGCAAGTATGCCGGTAGTCTCTGAGCGTTCGAGAAATGTGAGGCACCTCGTTCGGTGAGGCGTCTTCACGGACACAGGCCACTGACCCCACGACGTCGAGAGACGCCCAGGTTCAGGACAGGTCTCCCCGGCCTAAGGGGTGACCCCAAGTGGCTTTCCCGGTACGGGGATTACGCCGTGGAGTGCCAAAGCTCTGACGAGTTGGGGTGAACCGGTCGGATGACTGGTGCGCTCTTTGCCGTGTCCGTTCGGCGCCCGCGTGCGCCCCGGCCGGGAGGAGGCGAGAGACATGGACGGCCATTGCAGTAGTCCGGGCCACAGTCGGCCCCGTATCCGTATGTCTGCTCCGACCTCCGGTACGCGGTAACCACCTCCCCTGCGCCTTCCCGCACCCTGCCCAGACACCCGTACGGCCACCGGCCGTCCCGGGTCGCCGTGCTGCGCGCTCGCAGGGGGCAACGCGGCGTAGCCCGACCTCCCCCGCCGGGAGACCCGGGAGGCTTCCATGGCCGAACAGGACCGACGCGTCCGGAAGCAGCTCGACGCCCCGCACCAGGCGGCCCGACCATGGCCACCCCACCACCACAGCCACACCCCACGACGGAGAGGAGGCGCCGCCATGGCCTTTCCGAACGCCCTGCTGCGTGCCGGCGTCCAACGACTCATCGACCGCACCCCGCCATCCGCCACCGACCCCACCGTCCTGGCGACCGTCCATACCCGCTGCGACCCGGACGCGGAACCCCAGGTCAGAGCCTGGCTCTCCCATGCCCTCCAAGCCCAGGGCGTGGAGGCCGGCGAGACCCGTGTGCTGGCCGCCGAGCCGGACGCCGTACTCCTGGAGGCACACTTCACGACCACCGGACCCGTCACGGCACCACTGGGCCAACTGATCGCCCATGTCTGGCTGCACCCCGCCGTCCACGAACTCCACTGGCACCTGGACACCACCGTCCCCCGCCAGGCCGACACCGTCCCCGTCCCCGCAGCCCTTAGCGCCCGCGCAGGGCTCGCACCGACCGCCACGGAACCCAACCACCCACCGGCCACATCCTGTTGACCCAGCAGCTCGGAGGTGCCCGCATGAAACTCCGGCTTCGCCGGCGCCCCCGGCGCACGACGGCCGTGGTGCGCCCGGTGCCGACGCACTGCGCGCTCCAGGCCGTGTGCGACCGCCGCGTCGAGAAGAAGGTACGGGCTCTGTGCTTTCTCGCGTTCGCGCACACCGGAACGCGGCTGCACAGCCTGCACACCGTCGAACCGGACGGCAGCGTCCATGTGCTCCTGCGGCTGACGCTCACCCCGGACAGCCCCGCCGCCGCTGCCCTGGAACGGCTGGTCGTCCAGCTGACGCGCGAACCCCAGGTGCGTGAGCTGCACTGGCACCTGCACACCGACAAGACCCCACCGACCACACCCTGACCGGGCGATCAGGAGCCGGCGATGGACCGACGAGCCCCGGCAACCCGCCTGCACGTGAGCGGACTTCGCACCGCCCCGCCCACCGGACGGTCTGGAAGTCCGTCCGGTGGTGGGGCCTTCTGACCGTGCCCGTTCCCGTTGCGGACACAATCTGTCCGCGAGGGATGGCACTCTCCCGTTGCAGGCGCATCCGCGTGTGCTGCGCGCAGACGGTGACCAGCGATCCTCGCGGCGCATCTGCCGCGCAGGCCCCTGGCCCCGTCCCATTGGAGAGGCACCCCCATGTCCCAGGACATCCACCTGCTCGACCAGGCCCTGCACCACACCACCCGCCTGCTGGGCAACGTCACCCCGGCTCAGTACGGACAGCCCACCCCGTGCGATGACTTCGACGTACGGGCCCTGGCCAACCACCTGATCGCCGGCAACCCCTACTACGTCGCCCTCGCTCAAGGCGGCGCCCCCGACTTCTCCCTCTTCGCCCAGGACCACATCGGCGACCGGCAGCCCTGCGACGTCTACGCCCAGGGCGCGAAGACGGTCCTGGCCGCCTGGCGTACCGCAGGGGCGTTGGATCGCCGCATGCCTCTGCCCGACGGCGGCTTGGGCCCGCGGGTCGCCGACATACAGCTGCTGGAGGCGGTGCTGCACGGCTGGGACCTGGCCACCGCCACGGGCCAGGACCGTACCGGCGACCCGGACGCAGTCCACGCCGTCCAGGAGCGCTGGTACGGCAACTGGCCCGACGAAGTCCGCGGCCGGAACGGCCTGTTCGCCTCACCCGAGCCCGCCCCCGACGGCGCGCCGGCCCTCGACCGGATCGCCGCGTACTTCGGCCGCAGCGTCTGACCCACACGCATTCCGCCGTCGTTCCCACGGATTTCACCGGAGTCCAGGACCTCCGCCGCCGCCCGATCGTCCGCAGGAGTCGCCCGAACAGTCGCCTCAACGGCCGTTTCCGGCAGCGCCCGACGGGACGACGCTGTAGGGGCGCGGCTGAGGGGCGACCTCAGAGGGGGCGACCGCGCCGTGCGCCGTCGCCCCCGCCCCGGGTTCCGTCCCTCTCCCCCGAAGGGGACGGCCTGGTCTGCCCGTTTGTGGTTGGGTGAACGGGCAGACCTTCTCAAGGCCGCCCCGGCCCTCTTCCCACCCCGTACAGACGAAGAGGGCCGGGGCGGCCGCCACCAGGTGGCCGGACAGAGGAGCCGATCAGGTTGATCCGAACCGTTCGCAGAGAACTCCGGGTACGCAGTGCGGTTGCGGCGTTAGCGGCCGCGGCGTTACTTGCGGGGTGTGCCGGCGCCGGTGGCATCGGTGGTTCGTCCGGGGAGCATGTCCTCAACGTGCTGATGGTGAACAACCCACAGATGCTGGAGGTGCAGAAGCTCACGGCCGAGCATTTCACCGAACAGACCGGCATCAAGGTGAATTTCACCGTGCTGCCGGAGAACGACGTCCGGGAGAAGATCAGCCAGGACCTCTCCAGTCCGGCCGGGATGTACGACGTCGCCACCATCAGCAACTACGAGGTGCCGTTCTACGCCAAGAACCAATGGCTGCTGCCGCTGAACGGGCGCGCGGCGAAGGACACCGCGTTCGATCAGGCCGACATTCTCGCGCCCATGAGGGATTCGCTGACCGCGGACGACGGCAGGCTCTACGCCGAACCGTTCTACGGGGAGTCGTCCTTCCTGATGTACCGCAAGGACGTCTTCGCCGCCAAAGGGCTGACCATGCCGGCGCATCCCACCTGGCAGCAGGTCGCTGATCTGGCGGCCAGGGCCGACGGCGCGCAGCCCGGTATGAAGGGCATCTGCCTGCGGGGGCAGCCGGGTTGGGGCGAGCTGATCGCTCCGCTCACCACCGTCGTCAACACCTTCGGTGGAACGTGGTTCACCAAGGACTGGGAGGCGCAACTCAGCTCCTCCGCCTTCGCATCCGCCACCGGCTTCTACGTCGACCTCGTCCGGAAGCACGGCGAGTCCCGCGCCGCCGAGTCCGGGTACGCCGAGTGCCTCAACGACTTCACCCACGGCGGGACCGCGATGTGGTACGACTCCACGGCCGCGGCCGGCTCTCTGGAGGCGGCGGACTCCCCGCTGAAGGGCAAGATCGGCTACGCGCCTGCCCCGGTCGAGAAGACGACCGCCGACACCACCGGCAGGACCACCGGCTCAGGCTGGCTCTACACCTGGGCCTGGGGCGTGCGGAAGACATCCGCACGGCCCGACGACGCCTGGCGGTTCCTCTCCTGGGCCTCGGGCAAGCAGTACCAGCAGTTGGTCGGGCGGACCAGCGGATGGGCCAACGTGCCGGCCGGCACCCGCGCCTCCACCTACGTCAACCCCGAATACCGCGCCGCGGCATCCGCGTTCGCCGATGTCGCCCGCAAGGCGATCACCAGCACCGACCCCCGGAACCCCGGCCGCCAGCCACGGCCGACGATCGGCATCCAGTTTGTCGGCATCCCGGAGTTCGCCGATCTCGGCACCAAGGTTTCCTACGAGATCAGCAACGCCATCGCCGGAGCCGAGACCGTGGACCAGGCCCTGGACCGCTCGCAGGAACTGGCCGAGAAGGTCGCCCAGCCGTACCGGAAGCGCTGAGCGCTCCTGGGACCCCACCGCCCCAACAGCCCCCGCGGCGGACCGCTCACGGGCCGGCGACACCGGCCCGCAACGGCCTGCTCACCGGGACCGCGTGGCATTGCCGCCGGTTGCCGCGGTGAGCTTCAGCAGGTCGTGAACGGCCGCCGCGAGGCACGCGATACGCCAGACGCCGTCCTCGGGGTCGGATGCGGCGGTGCTGGTCGCGCCGACGGTGATCCGCACGATCACGCATTCCAGGTGCTCCCGTGCCTCCCGGTGCTTCCGGGGTTCCCGCCGTTCGCCGTACGACGAGGTGGGCGGCTCCGGGTCGTGAGCCCTGGTGATGAGTTGGCGGGCGATGCCGACGAGCTGGGCGAGGTAGTGGTCCAGCGTGGTCGGATGCGGGACGAGGCGGGCCTTCCACCAGGACTGGGCCACCCGGACGACCTCGCGCACGCGCATGTCCCCCAGGTCCACCGGCCCACTGGGATAGGGCAGTTGGGCGAACGCACGAGCCCGGACGATCATCTCTGTCCCCGCGTGGGGGTGCCCCGGTCGCACGATGGGCCGCTGCCCCGGGTAGCAGGTCAGGGTTCCGTCGTCGATGAGGAGTCGGATCGCGGCGGCGATCGGGGGGTCGGCGGAGACCAGATTGCGGGCGAGTACCTGCCTCATCGGCAGCGCCGTCCCCGGGGCGTACGCGCCCGCGGCGACCAACTCCCGTAGCCACTCAGCGATCTGCCGCGGGCGATCGGTGCCGCCGGGGCCGGTGACGCGGGCGCGGCCGGCGGCGCTCAGCTCGACGACGTTCCTCTCGGCCAGGTCGAGGAGAGCGAGTTTCACGCTGTCGACGGGGAGCTGCCGGTCTGCCGCGATCCTGGCCGGGCTGAGCGGCGCACCGGTCAGGTAGCGGCCGTCCTCGATGGCCTCGGCGATCCGTGCCGCGACATCCGCGACCGGAACACAGGGCGGTTCGGTATCGCGCAAGGTGCGCAGCAGGTCACGGGCGTTCCCGGCCAGTTGCACGAGGCCGAGGAACGAGGGGCACCCCGCCGGCTGGGCGGGCCGGGCGGCGGACTCGATGAGTCCGTCCCACCGCGCCTGATCTGCCGTCGAGCCCGCTGCCGCCCGGCGGCGTTGCCTGGCCAGCGGCAGCCACTGATCCGTGATGTGCCATGTCTTCTCGTAGCCCCTGGCAACCGCGGCGGGCGAGACGCCGGCTCGGGGGCCGTCGATTCTGCCGAGACGCATGAGGTCGCTGGTGAGAGCACGGCGCGCGGTGTCCGGTGCGGGCGGACGATCGCCGCCGTCGGGTGTCTGCTCGCGGCTTGACTTCGTCATGGAGACTCCTGGGAGGTTCACCGCACGGCATCGCCGTGTTGCGCGGTGCGTCAGATGCTCACGTCCGGCTCTCCGGTACGCAGCCCCCATGAGGGCGGTCCTTCGGGCAGCCGTGTTGCGCGAAAGTACTCCCGCCCGCGGGCTGCCCAAGGGACGGGCGCTCTCCTAAAGTCCTGGAATCGCGGAGTGCGGCAATCTCCACGATGTGTCGACACACTTCCCGACCAGGACCCGACGAAGGTTCGGCGCACACCGGCCGGGACCGGTCTTCGCCGACGGAGAAAAGATGAGATTGCAGCTCACGCAGATGGTGCCGGTCATGCTCGTCTTCGGGACCTTCTTCCTCGTGATGATCGTCTTCGGCATCGCGGTGTACGAGGAGACCCAGACCTTCACCGACTTCGCCCTCGGCGGCCGGCGGCTCAACGCCTTCATCGCCGCACTGTCCGCCGAGGCCAGCGATATGTCCGGCTGGCTGTTTCTCGGCCTGCCCGGTGCCGTGTACGCGGCGGGGATCGGTGCCACGTGGATCGCGGTCGGACTGGTCATCGGTACCTACCTCAACTGGCGGCTGGTCGCGCCCCGTTTGCGCATCTACACCCAGCTCGCGGGCAACTCCGTGACGCTCTCGGCGTACCTGGAAGAACGGTTCGAGGACGACAGCAGGGTGTTGCGCACCGTCTCGGCGGCGGTCACCGTCGTGTTCTTCACCGTCTACGTGGCGAGCGGCTTCGTCGCGGGCGGCATGCTGGTCGGTCAACTCTTCGGCACCGGCTTCGAGTTCGGCCTCACTGTCTTCGCCGTGGTGATGGTCACCTATTCCGTGCTGGGCGGCTTCCGCGCCGTGAGCACCTCGCACTCGGTACAAGGCGCCCTGATGGTCCTCGGGGCGTTCGCCCTCCCCGCGATCGGGATCTGGCGGCTCGGCGGCCTCGGCTCACTGCGCCAGGCGCTCGTCGCCAAGACCCCGTCACTGCTCGACATGAGCACCCAGGCAGGCTTTGCCGGCGGCCAGTGGGGCGCCGGCAAACCCCTCGGCGCCATCGCGGTGGTCTCCATGCTCGCCTGGGGGCTCGGCTACTTCGGGCAGCCCCACATCCTGGCCCGCTTCATGGGCATCAGCAGCACCGACGACATCCCCGCGGCCCGGCGGATCGGTGTGAGCTGGGTGATCGTCGCCCTGGCCGGTACCAGTCTCGCCGGACTCGTCGCGATCGCCCAACTTCACCACCCGCTCTCCAACCCGGAGTTGGCCTACATCGCCCTGTCCGCGCAGCTGTCCAACCCATGGGTCACCGGCGTTCTGCTGGTGGCCGTACTCGCCGCGATCAAGTCCACCGCGGACAGCCAACTGCTGGTGTCGGCGACGTCCCTCTCCGAGGACTTCTTCCGTGCGTTCCTCAACCGGCGGGTCTCGGACACCGCGCTCGTGTGGGTGGCCCGCGGGACGGTGGTCGGCGTCGCACTGGTCGCCTATGTGATCGCGCTCAGCGGCGGCGGCGTACTGGACATCGTCGCCTACGCCTGGGCCGGTTTCGGCTCCGCCTTCGGCCCGGTGCTCCTGCTGTCGCTCTACTGGCCGCGGATGACGAAAGCCGGGGCCATGGCCGGCATCGTGACGGGTGCGCTCACCGTGGCGCTCTGGAAGTACATCGACCCGCTGCTCGGCCCGTTCCGGACCGGTGTCTACGCGATGGTGCCGGGGGTGCTGGCCGCCACGGCCGCCGCGTGCCTCTTCGGCGCCTTCGTCGGCCGCCCTCCGCGACGTACCTGGGGCGGCATGCGGCGGAAGGGCGGCAGGCCGGAGGGGAGCATCCTCCGTACCGCCACGGCGGGTTGGCCGCCGAGTGCGCGAGGAACCCACAGACGGCACTGAGAGGTCGGCGGGGGACGCGCAGCGGACGTGCCGCTGCCCGGCGTACGGGACTGCTCGCCTGCGGGCGGTGCCACGTCCCGTACGACGGTGTGTTGGGGCTACGGCATTCGGTGACGTGTTGGGCGCCCCGGGCGGCAAGGCAACCGCGCCGTGATCGTCGCATCCTCGGCGCCGGACGTCGGTCCCGCGTCACCGGCGCCACCAGCAGGCGGCTCGACCCGTGGCTGGACCGCTCGGCAGGGAGCCGCCCCGTGCCTCTTGCCCTGTGGAGGTCGGGGAAGAGGCACGGGACGACCTTCCGGTCCGCCCGCTTGCGGGCGGACCAACCGCCCCCGGGGGTGTGGGACGGCGCTTGGGGGCGCTCCCGGCACCTCAGGTGGCGAGCCGCGCGGAGGTACCGGGAGCGCCAGGAGGCCCGATCACACCCTCGACGGCCACTCTCAGTGCCCGCACATCGGTGATCAGCCGGCCCTCGACCGGACGGATCCGCCAGTGCAGCCCGGGACCCGCCGCCCGGTGCAGCGGCGGCACCACCAGGTACTGGGTCGTGCCGAGCGGGCGGGTGTGTGCGACATCCCAACCAGCGGCTGCGCCCGCGGCGATGAACCAGTAGAGGGCGGACTCACGGGGATCCTCGACCACGGCGGCGCTGCGCCCGCCGAGGACGGCCAGGCAGCGCACACCCACGCTGCGGGGTACGCGGACGGCGTCCCAGTCGACGCCGGCCGCGAGTAACGAGCAGTCCACCGCGGTCGGCAGGGCGGGTGGCGGGGAGGTCACAAGACGCACAGCGGATCGTCCTCTCACCGACGCGGCCTCGCTGGACCGGTGTCTGGTAGGGCCTGTTCGACGTCGTCGGCGCCCGGTCACCACTTCTCCGCGGTCACCGGACCGCGCCGACCGGGCGTCTCACTACATCTTCGGCGACCGGGCGCTGCCTCCGCAGCGGTCGGCGGAACGGTCCAAGGGGTGGCACGGCCGCCCGAAAGTGCGCCCGCCCGCCGGCTGTCGGCGACCGGTCCCGCGCCTAGAGTCGACGTCCGACGGCCGTAGCACCGCACCATCCGGCGCCGGTCGGCCGACGCCGCGCCGACACCGGAAAAAATCTTGGAGTTCTGCCGTCATAGGGCGGCGCTTCGCGCCACTTATAGGCGTGGATACCAACTGTCATGCGCTCCAGCCCCCAGAGATGAGTGCCGCCGCACCTGAGCCCGCCGCGGACGGACCCGGATACCACCTGGTCGGCGAGGGAGCCGATCACCGCTCCACCGAACCTGAACCGACCGACGTGCCCACGGTCGACGTCGGACTCTGGCTGCTCGGGATCGCCCTGCGTCTGATCCAGGGGGCCGAGGCGGCCGATGCCCATGCACCGGATGCCCGTGAACCCCGTGCCGATGAACCTGATGCCGATGCGCGTCCCGCGGCGGCCCGACGCCTGCTGTCCGTGCTCGACGCCGACGGCCGGCCGACGGCCCTCGAATCCGGCGCCCGCCCCCACCAGCACCGTGGGAGCACACCGACCGCCCTCGCCTCCGCCACCGGCAGGCGACGGCCGCAGACAAGGGCCGCCACGCACCGTGCGGAACGCACGCCCCGTGTAGCGATCTGGTGCTTCGGCGGATTCCGTATGGCGATCGGGGATCGGATCGTCGACTGGATGAAGATCCGTCCCCGCGCTCGTGCCGCGATGCGTCTGCTCGCCATGCGCGCAGGCCGGCCGATCCACAAGGAGGCGCTGATCGAGGCACTGTGGCCGGATGCCCCACTCTCTTCGGCCACGGCGAACCTGCAGGTGGCCATCTCCAGCCTGCGGGGTCTGCTGGAGCCGGACCGGGAGCGCCGTAAGCCACAGCTGGTGGTCCGCACCGGCGACGCGTACCTGCTCAATCTGCCTGCCGACTCCTACCTCGACACCCTCGCGTTCCAGACCGCGCTCACCCGGAGCAGGCGGGCGAGCGCGGTCGGGGACACCGACTCGGCTGTGGCGGACCTGCGGGACGCGCTCGCCTCCTACAGCGGTGAGCTGCTTCCCGAGGACGGCCCCGCCGAGTGGCTCCAGCACGACCGGGAGATGTACCGGCGGCAGGCGGCCGACGCGGCCGCGGAGCTGGCCGCCGCGGAACTCGCCGCCGGCAACCCTCGGGATGCGGTGGTCGCAGCCGAGAAGTGCCTGGTCATCGACGCCTTCCACGACACGGGGTGGCAGCTGCTGGTGAGGGCCTACCGGCGTCTCGGCGCGCCCGCCGCCGCCGAGCGGGCCCGCCGCCGGTACGCCGCGATGCTCGCGTCGCTCGGCATCGACACCGACGGCCCCGGCCTTGCCAACGGCTACTGACCGGGCGGCGCGCCGTGGCGTCCCGTCGCCTATGTGTTGACGATCCTGACACCGTCGATCTCCGGCCCGCACCGGCTGCCGGGATCGGTGGTGCTGGTGAACCGCAGCGTGGTCCGGTCACCCTGCGCGGTGAACCGTACGGTCTCGATCCGCCACCCCATGTCCGATGCCGAACGCCCCGTGGTGTCGAAGGAGAAGTCCCGGGCCACCGCGTCGACTTGGACTCGGAGTGTCTTGACGGCCGGGGCGCAGGTGACGTTGCCCGCGAGGTAGAAGCTGACCGTGTACGGGCGGCCGGCCGTGGTGGTGAAGGTCTGGGCGATCGCCCCGTTGATGGCGCCGGGCGGATCGCCGTTCAGGTCGATCGACTGCTGGCCTTCCGCCGCCCGCAGGGCGTCCGAGCGGACCAGGTTCACGGAGTTCTGGACGACCTGCCACGGCCCGATGGCCTGACCCGCGCGGTACACGACCACCGGGGCTCCGGCGGCCGGCGACTCGAAGTCTCCGTCGGCCAGCGGCGAAGCAGGCGTCGGCTCGGACGAGTTGGTGGGAGATGTCGGGGGTACGGGGCGTGCCGGGGGTGCGGAAGGCGCCGCGGGGGTGGTCGCTCCGTCGGCTCCGGTACCGGAGGTGCCTTCGGGGGTCTCCTTCACCGGGCCGGGCGTCGGCCGGACCGGCCGGCTGCCCGACGGGGACCCCGTCGGCGGGGAAGGTGCCGGGCCGGACGGCATCGGCCGTCCCGACGAGGGGGCGGGCGTAGGCGTCGCGACGGGCGCCCTGCCCTGCGTACGGGGGCGTGCAGGGTCCTCGGGCGCCAGGGTCAGCGCGGCGGCCAGGGTCACGACGGTGAGGCCGGCGACCACCGCGAGGGTGACGACGACGGCGCCGGGGGCCGAGCTCCCCGCGCCTCCGCCGCGTGGTGACAGTCCTGCTTCGCCGCCGTCGTCGACGTGGTGCCCGCTGTCCGGGCGTTGCCCGTCCGGGCTCTCCGGTCCGTCCGCCTGCTCCTGTGCCGGTCCGCTCTCCGTTCCCTCCGCCGTCCCGTCCGGTGACGCCTCGACCAGCGAGGCGAAGTACCCGGCGAACACCGGTCCCAGGAGCAAGGGAGCCACAAAGGCGCGCAGTCGGCCGGAGACCTCGCGCAGCTCCAGCAGGAGTCGGGGACAGCGGTCGCACTCATCGAGGTGTTCCTCGACGCGGCGCCGCTCGCGCGGCCCCAGGGAGCCGCGCAGATAGGCGGCCAGTTTCCCGGCGCACCTGCGGCACTCCCGTGCCATCTCCTGCTCGGAGAGATGCGCCTGGAGGTACTCCTTGCGCAGCCCTTCGCGGGCGCGGCAGGCCAGTGCGGCAACCGCGTTGGCGGACAGCCCCAACCGGGGCGCCACCTGCGCGGGGCTCTCCCCCTCCACTTCGGTGTGCCACAGCACGGTCTGCCACCGCTCGGGCAGCGCGGCGAACGCGCGCCCGATCAGCGACGCCTCCAACTCGGCCAGCACCGGATCCTCGAAGGGGAGCAACGGGGCGTAGACCTCCACCTCCGGCGTGGGCGTGGCGCGCCGCTCCCGCACCACGTCGCAAGCGGCAAGCCGGCGGACCACGGTCAGCACGTACGGGCGGAAGGCCCGCTGCGGGCCGCCGCCGGCCCGGATCGCGCCGAGCACCTGGGCGAACCCCTCGGAGGCGAGGTCCTCGGCATCCGCCGGACTGGACGCATAGCAACCGGCCAACCGGCGGGCCGACGCGAAGTGCCGCTCGTAGAGCACCACGAAGGACGCGTCGTCCCCGCCCCGGGCGCGCACGACGAGTTCGGCGTCGGACCGCTCCGTCGATGCCCCCTGCCCCTTCTCCGGCTCCCCAAGGTCTCCGGTCCCCTGTCTCGGAACCCTTGTCATCGCCGTTCACCCCTCAACCGCGCCACCTTCGTTCCCGCCGGCGCACGCACCGGCCTCAGCCGCGTTCATCGACACCAGGGGCAGAAACCTTAGTCACCGAGCGCAGCGTTGTTCGCCGGTCCGGAGCTTTTTCCTCCGTCCGGCGAACCTTCCTGCCCCAAAGGGCAGTTGACGGGAATTCAGTGGTCCCGGGATGCCCCGGGATGCACGTCCGACCTCCGCGCGGCCGACCTCCGCGCGGCCGTCGTCGGATCCGGCATCGGATCAGGCATCAGATCAGGCCGTGCCGGATCGCGTAGGCGACGGCATGGCAGCGGTTGCGGAGTTGGAAGCGGATCTGGATGTCGTGCAGGACCTGCTTCACCGTTCGCGGCGAGTACGCGAGCCTGGTGGCGACCTCGGCGGTGTCGAACCCGTCGGCGACCAGCCGCAGCACCTCCGACTCCCGCTCCGTGAGGTTGTTGAAGGTCAGCCCGCGGGGCCCCAGCACCTGCCGCTGTGCGCGGCCGACCTGGCCGAGCAGCCGGCCCAGCAGGTCCGGTGGTACGGCGCCCTCCCCCGCGGCAGCCGAGCGGACCACCGTGACCAGCCGCTCGGGGGTGGCCTCGCCACGCCGGACCACCCCGACCACCCCCACCTCCGCCGCGGTCACCAGCTCGGACTCGTCGATCTCCGTGGTGACCAGCACCAGCCTCGCCTTGCTCGCCTGGCCGACTGACCGCAGGACCTTCAGACTGTGTTCGCTCACTCCGGCCGTGACGACAAGGACCACCTTCGCCTCGTCCAGGTCCGTGTCGGCAACCACCTGCACCTCTGGCCTCGGTCTGAGCGCGCCGACCACCCCGACCTGCGAAATCGGGTCATCCGCGCGGACACACACCGGAATCCGGTCCATCCATGCTCCTCAACGCGCACCTCGACGCCGGCATTGGTGCGGCGCCCCGTGAGACAAGGATCCGGAACCCGCTGACCCACCACTCAACGTGGACTTAACACGCGGTCGCCGCAGCCGGGGCACCCGAACGTCGGGGCAAAGGCGCCCAAACGGCCGCCCTGGTAACCCTGTTCGGCGCCGATCGACACGGCCGACTCTGGGGTGAGCGAACTGGCCCTGCCACCTGGCAGCAGCCATCCGCACCGACGTTCAGGCACATCGCTGCACAGCGATCATCCGAGAGGACCCCATGCGAACCCTGCTCATCCCTGCCACCGCCTTCACGGCCGTCGCTCTTCTCGCCGGTACCGGCACCGCGACGGCGGCCCCGGCACACAGCGGCACCCAGGCGAGCCGCCCGGCCGCGTCACCGGCCGCCGTCAGCCACTTCGACGACGGCAGCTTCGAATACCCGGCGGTGAAGCCGAAGTCCTTCGACGAATACGCGGCCGGGCAGTCCATCGGCCCGTGGAAGGTCACCAGTGGGACGGTCGACCTGATCGGCGCCGGCTACTGGGACGCGGCGGAAGGAGACCAGTCCCTCGACCTCAACGGCAACGACCCGGGGGCCGTGGCCCAGACCTTCGCCACCACCCCCGGCACCACGTACACGGTCAGCTACTCACTCGCCGGCAACCCCCAACTCGACCACCGCCCGGCCATGAAGACGGGCAAGGTCCTCATCGACGGGCAGAACGTCCAGGACTTCTCCTTCGACGTCACCGGCAAGTCGGAGACGAACATGGGCTACGTGCGGCGGCAGGTGACCTTCGTCGCACGCGGCACCTCCACGACCCTGGGCTTCGCCAGCACCACTCCCCACAGCCCCACCGGACCGGTCATCGACGACGTCACGGTCGAGCACTGCAAGCCCTCCTGCTGTAACTGACGCTGAACCGGGCACCGGGCCTCGCGAGGCCCAGTGCCCGGCCCCCATCCTCACCGTTCGACGTCG
>NZ_JBNHIN010000048.1:28450-36171 GCF_050054615.1 Streptomyces sp. YGL11-2 | reverse complement strand
GGTGCCCGGCCTCCGTCCTCACCGTTCGACGTCGCCCCACTCCTGGACGACCACGTCGTCGCCGACCGACAGCTTCCCCGGCCGCACCACGGAGAACTTCGCGCCGAACACCACGCCCCCACTCGCCGCTCTTCGGTAGCCCGCGAGCGTCCGCAGCGGCTCCCGCCGCTGCCGCGCCCCGGTCTCCTGGTCGACCAGGGTGACCGCGCAGCGCACCGCGAGCTTGGCGTAGCCCAGTTCGGCCCCACCGATGCCGATACGGCGTGCACGGTCCTCGGCGTGCGGTACGGCCGCCCAGTCGCCGCGGTCAGTGCCGTGGCCTTGGCCAGGACCGGTGTCGACGACGATGTTCGGGCGGAAGCGGTTCATCGGCACGGGCGGGGCGCCGTGCTCGGCCAGCTGCCGGTCGAGGAGGGTGAGGGAGGAGCGGGTCAGCAGGTGTACGGCGCTGCTGTCGGCGTAGCCGGAGGGGCCGGGGGTCAGACCGTCGGCGATCCGGTCGTGCTCGGGCGGCACCCGGACCAGACGGCTGGGGGCGCCGAGGACCTCCGAGAGCCAGCCGGCGGCGTCATCGCCCTGGTCGATCCCCTGGAAGGTGGCGCCGAACAGGTCGACGTCGCGACGCGGCGCGGACGTGGTGACGTTGACGTGCACCGTGCCGTAACGGCCGGGTGAGTCGGCCGAGTCGAGGGTGAGCCGGCTGCCGTCGGCACTGACGGCGGGCCGGACCAGAGCGAGACGGGGGTGGCGGCGCTGGGTGCGGTAGACCCCCTCCTCGCTGACGACCATGAAGCTGCGGTCGTGCGTGAGGCCCGCCGGCGTGAGGAACGCATCGCTCATGGACGTGCCTGCGCATCCCTTGACCGGGTAGCAGATCAGCTCTACGACGTCGGCCATGTGCCGCCTCCTTCGGTCGACGGAAAGAAGAGAACGTCAGTCCTGTCGGGGTGGTGTGATCAGCCCTGGAGTGAGCCAACTACCGTGAACACACCGGCCACAGTGCCCGGTGCCAGGCCCAGGGCGGCGGCGAGCCGACGCACGGTGGGCAGGCGTTCGTCCTCGGTCGGTTGGCCCGTGGCGAACAGGACCGCGGGGTGTGCGCGGCCGGCCCTCCCCCGATGCCGTGAGCCGTCCGCACAGCGGCTCACCACAACTTGTCGATCTCCCCGGGATACAGCTCGATGCGGCTGCCGTGGAACGATGCCTCCGCCTGCCGGGCGACGGACGAGAAGAAGTCGGCCATGGTGACCTTCTCGAAGCCGGCCTGATCGCTGGGGAAGGGCTCGTGCGGTGTCCCGCCGATCAGCACGGCCCCGGGAAGAATCCGCCAGCCCGCACTCTCATAGAACGTCTGGAGCGGGCCGTCGCAGGTGAACAACCCCAGGTCCAGCTTCCGCGCGATCATCGTCTCCCGGGCCGCTGCCACCAGGCGCCGGCCATGCCCGCGGCCACGGGTCTCCCGCCGTGTCACCACCGTGCTCAGCCCGCCGGCGGCAAAGCGTCCGCCCGCGTGGACGACGTCCTTGGACAGGATGTCCAAGGCGGCCAGCACCGTCCCGTCGTCGACGAGCAGCATCGACAGCGGCCGGAGTGCGGGATCGTGGGCCGGAGCGTCGGGAGGAGCAACCGACCCGGGTGCGGACGGCCACGCCTGCTCCTGGATCTCCCGCATCTGCAACCGCAGTTCGGGCGGAGTCGCTGCTTCGGGGAACGAAAGGATGTGCACGCGGCGATTCTCGTCGTCCACCGCACAAACGCAAGCGATTACCCGACGCTCCGCCCTGGCCCGGCCCGGACAGCAGCCCGGACGGGCATCATCGCTGTCGCCGGCGCCCGCCGTACGGCGGGTGTCATCACGATCCGGCCGACGGTGCCGTTGCCGGTGTCGCGGATGCGGGCGCGTCGCTCAGGCCGATCCGCCGGTGGGCCCGACGCAGCCACCCGGGCGCGTACCAGCCGTGATCGCCGAGCAGGGCGAGGCAGGCCGGTGTCAGCGCGCCGCGGATCAGCGTCGCGTCCAGCAGCACGGCCAGACCGCTGCCGAGGCCGAACATCTGCATGAAGCTGACCGAACTCGTGGTGAAGGCCAGGAGGCTCACCGCGAGGAGCGCGGCGGCGGCCGAGATGATCCCTCCGCTGCGGGCCAGCCCTTGTGGCACCGCCTGCCTGGTAGCGAGGCCCTGGTCCCGCAGTTCCTTGATCCGGCTGATCACGAAGACCTCGTAGTCCATGGAGAGGCCGAAGACGATGCAGAACATCAGCAGCGTCATCGCCGTGTCCATCGGCCTGGCGGTGAACCCGAGGAGCGACGAGAGGTGGCCTTCCTGGAAGATCCACACCATGGCTCCGAGGATGGCGCCGAGCCCCAGGGCGTTGAGTGCCAGCGCGCGCAGCGGCTGCACCACGCTGCCGGTGAAGAGGAAGAGCAGGACGAAGGTGGTGACGGCGATCATCGCCACGGCGAACGGCAGTCGAGCCTCGATAGCCGCCTTGGTGTCCACGAGTTGGGCGGTGGTCCCGCCGACCAGGACAGTCGATCCGTCCGGCGGCGGGAGGGCGCGGATGCGCTCGACCAGGCGCTGTGCACGGCCGCTTGACGGGTCGAGGCCGGTGCGCACGATGAGGTGTTGGAGTCCGGGAACGCCCAGGTGGGGGTCGGCGGGCGGGACGGCGTTCGGGGCGCCCGCGGTGAACGTACCGGTGCCGGTCTCGACCGCGGCGACCGACGGCAGGGCCGCGAGGTCCCTGGCGTAGCGGGCTACCGGGGCGCCGCCCTCGACCACCACCTCGACCGGGTTGCCCGTGCCGCTGGGAAACTCGTGGCGCAGGGCGGTGGCAACCTGCCTGGTGCCCGAACTCCTCGGCAGGACCTGCTCGTCGGGGGTGCCGAACCCGGCCCGCAGCAGCGGCGTGGCGGCCACCAGCAGCAGGGCGACCGCGGGCAGTGCGAAGCGCAGCGGCCGGCGCACCGCCGCTTCCCCGATCCGGCCCCACAGCCGGGATCCCGCTTCCGCACGTCGGGGGCCGTCGGGTGTCGTCTTCGTGCGGGCGATGCGGCTGCCGGCGACCGTGAGCAGCGCCGGGGTGAGCAGGACCGCCGAGGTGGCGGCGACGGCGATCACACCGATCCCCGCATAGGCGAAGGACCGCAGGAAGTAGAGCGGGAAGATCAGGAGCGTGGTGAGCGCCGCCGCGACCGTGGCCGCGGAGAACAGGATGGTACGGCCCGCGGTGGCGACGGTCAGGGCGACCGCCTCCCGCAATTCGCCGTGCTGTACGGCGAGTTCGCGGAACCGGCTGACCATCAGCAGCCCGTAGTCGATGGCGAGGCCCAGACCGAGGGCTGTGGTCAGGTTGATGGCGAAGACCGACACGTCGGTGAGGCGGGCGATCAGCGCCAGCTCGGCCAAGGTGCCGAGGATCGCCACCACTCCGATGGTCAGCGGTATCAGGGCGGAAACCAGTCCGCGGAAGACCAGGATCAGCAGAACCGCGGTGACCGGAACCGCGATCGCCTCGGCCGCGCTCAGGTCGTCGGCCACCCGGCCGGTCACCTCGTGGTTGGTTCCCGCCGGCCCGCCGGCCAGGACGGTGAGCTCGCGGTCGGCCCCGCCGCCCCGGGCGTGTTCGGCGATCAGCCGGTCGGCCCGGGTACTCACCTGCTGTTGGTCTCCGGCCAACCGGACCAGGATCAGTGCGGCACGGCCGTCACGGGACCTCAAGCCGGGGGCGGGGGTGCGCCAGTAGGAGGTGAGTCCGCTGACCCCCTTGGCCTCGGCGACCTGCTCCGTGAGGGCCCGCCCCGCCGCCTTCGCGGCGGGCGTGTCGACCGTGCCGCGGCGGGGACGGACCAGCAGGACGAGGTTGTCGGTGCCGCCGAACCTCGCTTCCAGGCGCCGTGTGGCCGTGGCCGAAGGGGCGTTGGGGTCGTCGAATCCGCCGGCCTTGAGTTCACCGAACGCACCGAACCCGGCAGCCCCCGCGGCCAGCGTGAGGATTCCGGCCACGGCCAGGACGGCCGGTGCGTGACGGGAGAGGAAAAGGCCGAGTCGTCGCAGCATGCGGACGCCTTCCGAGTAGGACACCATCGACGGAACCCCGACGACGTTTGCGCGGTGAAGAAATTCCGTTGGCCACCCGCCCGTTGTGGCAACGCCGACGCGCATGCCCAGGGCCTGTCCGGTGGGTCGGGGGCTAGCCGTCACTCGCGACGGCGGCCAGTACCTTGCGCAGTGAATCGGGTATGAGGGTCGGCCGTGTGTCGTTGTTCGGGCCGCGCATACACACCACGCGCTGGCGTCCGCGTGCCACCAGCCGTTCGCCCTCCGAGCCGAGCCGGACGTAGTCGAAGGCGAAACTTATCTGCGTCTGGGTCACCTCCTCCAGGCGCATGCGGATCGACAGTTCGTCGAACGCGGTGATCTCGGCGAAGAACTCGCAGTCGCATCTGAGGGTGAAGAGCTTGAGGTCCCCCCGAATGTCGTCGAGTACGTCCCTCGCCCTGTCGCGGAGGAACATCTCACGGCAACGTCCCTGCCATCTGAGGTAGTTGACGTAGTAGACGTTCCCGACGAGGTTGGTCTCCTCGAATCCCACCAGGTGGCGGTACTCGTAGTAGGGCTGCAAGGTCAGTCGTCCCCTTCGGTGAGTATCGTGAAGACCACCGGTTCGGCACGCCCTCGCAGCGTGGCCGGAAAACTGGCGATCCTCGCCTTCCCGGCATGCAGCTCGACCCAGCGGTCCTTGCTTCCCCTTGTCGCGGCCGTCAGTTGAGGGCGGGCGTGTCCGGCCTTCCGCAGGCACTCCATCGCACCCCAGACGCGGGTGGCGGCGAGCGAGAGAGCCTCGCCGCGTTCCCCGGCCAGCAGTCGGGCCAGCGTGAGCCCGGCGGCGCCGATCAGTCTGCTCCACTCCTCGGCCGGCCGTGCCACGGCGGTCTCCACATCGCATCCGACCGGTGCCGTGCCCACCACGGCGAACGTCGTCCCGGCACCATGCGAGGAGGAGACCGCCAACTCGCCGTCGATTTCCGGCCTGCCGTCCGGGCGGTACCGCACGATCGTCTCCCGACCCAGGGCGCAACTCACCGCCCTGGCCGTCTGCCGCCGGCGGGCGGACAGCCCGTCGGCCGGTTCGTCGCCGTCCGGCCACACGACACAGCGGGGTACCCGGTCCAGTACCGTCTCGACGTGTCGCTCCAGATAGGGGCCGAGCAGTGTCGGCTCCCAGGGGCCCGTGCCGTCCCTCTTGCGGACCGCCTGCAGGCGCAGCCCCTCCCAGCGCTCTACGAGCCGTCCTGCCGGATCACGTACGTCGAGGTCGAACACGTGCGTGTCGCCGTCCCGGCGGCGTTCTTCCGCATGCAGCGTGACGGTGTCGGCATCGCGCACGGTGTTCGGGTCGGCGAGCCGGAGCCGTTCGACGGCGACGGGGAGGAGGGTCGCCTCCGGCACGCAGCACTGGCCCGCGTGGATGAGGGCGTCCCGGGTGCCTGGATCCCCGAGGATCAGGTCCCTGGGCAGGAAGCCCGCGAACCAGTCGGCGACCGGCACGTTGGAGATCTCGGCGGTGCAGTGCTGCGCGGTGAGCCGCCGGTAGCCGAGCAGCCGTTGGAACCGGGGTCCCTGGAAGAGCACCGGACCGTAGAGCTCCCGCTCGGGGTCGAGCGGCAGACGCAGCGCCGGGCCCGTGTCCGGACCTCGTCGGTCCTCCGCCGGTGCCGCCCCGGGGTACCGCAGGGTGGCGCGGAAGTGGTCGGCCTGGAAGCCGGTCTCACTGCTGCGGACGACCGCCTGGACGACCGTGTCGTCCTTGGCGAGTGCCGCGATCCTGATCGTCGTCGTGCCGTCGACGGGGACGACGATGGGCCGCGGGAACTCGACATCCTCCAGAACGGGCGCTTCCGGGCGGCCGGTCAGCGCCGAGACGACCTGCGTCATGGCTTCCAGGCCGAACACCGCGGGGAAGAGCAGATCTCCGTCGAGCAGGTGGTCCGCCAGGTAGAGGTCACCGCCGGCGGACAGCTCCGCGTCGGCGACCAGCTCGATCCCCGGGTAGTGCACCTGGACTCGGTCGACAAACCGCAGGAGGGGAAGGTCGCGGTGTTCCACCGTCAGCGTCGGCAGCGCACCGGCACGCCCCATGACGACCAGCGCGGTAGGGGCGTGCGGGTCCGCGATCGCCTGCTTGAGGACGGCGATGCCCTCGTCGATCGGAATCGGCTCGATTCCCTCGCGCATGAGGGATTCGAGGACACCCAACCGCGCGCCCATGCCCGTGCCCGACCACACCGACCACTCCAGGGCGATGCAGCGGCAGTCCGGCTGACTGTCCTGGATTCTGCGGGTCAGATCGGTGAGCCAGTCGTTCGCGGTGGCGTAGTCCGCCTGGCCGCGCAGGCCGGCGCGCCCGATGATGCTGCCGAACGTGATCAGCAGCCGCAGTGCTCCGGGATCGGTGGCGGCGAGAACCGACTCCAGACCGGCTGTCTTCGGCGCGAGTGTGCGTCGGAAGGCCGACTCGTCAAGGTGCGCCAACGAGTTGGGCGCGTTGCGGCCGGCACCGTGCAGTACCGCCGTCACCGGTCCCAGCACCAGCTGTATCTCGTTGACGGCCTCCTTGACCTCGTCTGCCGAGGTGACGTCCGCCTGGACGTAACGGAAGGTCACCCCTGCGGCGGCCATGCGCGCCAGGTTCCCGGCGAGCTCCGGGTCCGTTTCCGGTACCGAACGCCCCAGCAGCCCGACCGAGGCGCCGGTGTCGCGAGCGAGGGCGAGCGCACACTCCGCCGTGATGCCCTTGCCGCCGCCGGTGACCAGGAGTACGTCGCCCGGCACCAGCGGCTCCGCAGCGGCCCGATCGGCGGCAAGTGCCCAAGGGCGTAGTACCGGCACCGTCCGCAGACCGGCCTCGTCATAGCGGACCTCGCTGAATCCCACGGTCGCCGCAACATCGCCGACGAGCATCGGCACCACCTGCCGCACCCGCTCGGCCGGCATGTCCTGCGGCAGTGGAAGGGTGATGACGGTGGTGACGATGTCCGGCGCTTCCAGGTGCAGCGTCTTGGCCAGGCCCGCGGCACCGCGTCGGTCCCCGACGGTGACGAAGCGCGTCGGCCGGTCGGCGGCCAGCGCCGCGCGCGCGGCGGCCAGCATCACGGCCACGTGCCCCTCGTCGCAGTCCTGCGGCAGGCAGAGTGCCACGCCGCCTCCGCAGCCTGCCCGGTTCAGCGCCTCGTGCAGCTCGCGGGCGACCGGATGCCCGTCGGGCGCGAACAACCGCCACGCACCGGACCCGACCGGCGCGGCGGCCTGTCCGGCCTCCGCCGGCACGAAGTCCACGGAGAACGCGCGCACCCACGGCCCGACACCCTGGGCCACCCGCTGCCCCGGCTCGTCCTCCCGTGAGGTGCCGCCCAACTCGTCGAGCATGGCCGCGAGTTCGGCGACGGTGGAGGTGGCGAAGGCGGACGTGGCCACCGGGGCGGGCAGTCCGAGTTGCTGGGACGCCTGGTTCACGATCTGGCCGACGGTGATGGAGCTCAGATGCAGTTCGTCCAGCAGGTTGCTGTCCGGGGTGACGGCGGCGAGGGGCAGCTCGGCCCGGTCGGCCGCGAGCTGCATCAGCACCTCAAGGCTGCCGGCAGCCGAGCCGTTCGACCCGGTTGTCTCCCCTCCGCCCTCCCCGTCGTCGGCGGGACTCGCCGCCGACCCCGCGGTGGA
>NZ_JBNHIN010000048.1:0-28426 GCF_050054615.1 Streptomyces sp. YGL11-2 | reverse complement strand
CAAGGCTGCCGGCACCCGAGCCGTTCGACCCGGTTGTCTCCCCTCCGCCCTCCCCGTCGTCGGCGGGACTCGCCGCCGACCCCGCGGTGGACGCCGGCTCGGCGTCCGTCTCCTCGGTGTCGAACACACCGTCCGGAGCGGATTCGCACGGGCTGGTGAAAAAGGCGAACTCCTTGTCCAGCGAAAGGGGCCTGGTGAAGCGGTCGCCGAACAGGGCGTCGTACCTCACCGGTGCGCCCAGGACATACGCCGCCCCGATGGCGTGCAGGAGGCCGGAGAGCGACGGGCTGTCCGTCTCCAACGACAGCACGGGGACGGTCGGGGCGATCTCGCCGACCAGTCCCCGCAGTACCCGGCCCGGACCGACCTCAAGGAACAGGTCGACGTCGGGGGCGAGCCCGGCCACCGCCTCGCTGAACCGCACGGGGTTCACGACCTGGCGGACCAGCAGTCGCCGGATGTCGGTGTCGGGGGCCAGTGGCTCCCCGGTGACCGTTGACACCATCCTGCGGCGCAGCGGTGTGAACGCGACCTCCGCGAGATGGGTTCCGAACGCCGTGGCCGCCGGGGCCACAGCCTGGGAATGGAACGCGTGCGACACGGCGATCCTGGTTGCGCTGTGCCCCTGGAGCGCCGCGCGTTCGCACACCCGTTGGACGGCGTGGGCCGGACCGGAAACCACCGACTGCGTGGGACTGTTGTAGCCGGCGATCACCACCGGCTCACTCGCCAGCAGCGCTGCGACCGGTTCCGGGGCGGCCGCGATGCTCGCCATGGCCCCGTTGCCGTCACTCGCCTCGGCCATGATGCGGCCCCGTACCGCGGCGATGTCGAGCAGGGCGCCCTCGTCCATCGCGCCGGCCCAGTGCAGTGCGGTGAGTTCGCCCAGGCTGTGGCCGACGGCTCCGACCGCCTCGATCCCGAGCGTGTCGAGGACCCGGAGGCCGGCCACACACGAGGTGACGATGCGGGGCTGGGCGACCGCCGTCGCCACCGGATCGTCCGCGGTGGGAGGTTGGTTCGCGCGGTAGAGCTCGTCGACGCTGGCGAAGCGGCGACGTAGTGCTCCGTCGTTCCCGCGACGCCCGGCGCCCTGCCCCGGGAAGAGGAAAGCGGTCCGCGGCGGCGAAGTGGCGTCGCCGATGAAGACGCCGGCGTCGTCGTCGATCACCGCACTCCTGCCGCTTTCCAGCAGGGTGAGCAGCCTGCGGAAGCGCTCGACTGTCTGTTCGGGCGAGTCGGCGACGATCGCCGCCCGCAGCGGCCCGCCGCTCAGTTCGTTTCGCAGGGTGGCGGCAAGGTCCGACAGCTCGGCGAAGGACAGCCGCGCACTGAACCCGGCGAGTCTTCCGGCCCGTTCCCTCAACGTGGTCGCGCTGTCGGCATCGAGCAGCAGCAACTCGCAGTCCTGGCGGGAGCGTTCCAGCCTCCGGGTGACCGTGCCGAGCTTCGCCTTGCGCAGGCCGTCGGCGTGTTCGACGACGACGTGGGCGTTGATACCGCCGAAGCCCATCGAGGAGACGCCGGCTCTTATGGGGGCGTGTGGCGGCCAGGGCTCGGCGGTGGCCGGCACCCGTATCGCAGGCCGCTCACCGGTGAGTTCCGGGTGGGGCTGGACGTGACTGGTGGCCGGGGGGATGACCTGATGGCGCACCGCCAGGATGGCCTTGATCAGACCCGCTGCGCCTGCCGCCGACTTGGTGTGCCCTAAGTTGCCCTTCACGGTGCTGATCGCCACCGGCGGCGCCGCGGGGTCGGCCGCGCGGCGTGCCTCGGAGAAGGCCCGCAGCTCGGTGGCATCGCCCACGGCGGTCCCGGTGCCATGGCCCTCAAGGTAGGAGACGGAGTCGATACCGAACCCGGCTCTCGCGTAGGCGCGTTCCAACGCCAGTCGGTGGCCCCTCACCTCGGGGCGGGTGATGCCCCCCTTGCCGTCCGACGAACTGCCCCAACCGGCGATGGTGGCGTAGCGGAAGCGCTTCTGGGCCAGCGCGTCGGTGTCGCGCATCAGCACGAGCATGCCGCAACCCTCGCCGGGCCAGAAGCCGTTGGAGTTCCGGTCGTAGACCCGCATCTCTCCGGTGGCGAGGGCACCGGTCTTGGCGAAGCCGATGACCTCGAACGGGTCGATGCTCAGGTCGACTCCGCCGGCGATGGCGACGTCCAGTCGGCCGCCGGCCAGGGCGTCGCATGCCACGGACACCGACAGCAGGGAGGAGGAACAGGCGCCGTCGACGGTGAATCCGCCACCGTTCACGTCGTAGTGGTTGCAGATCCGGCCCGCGATGGTGTTGGCCAGGCCACCGGCGAGGGTGTCCTCGCCCACCGACGGAAACGGGCTCTTGTAGCGCTCTTCGAGCTCCGCGAGGAAGGACGCGATCAGGTTGCCGTCCCAACCCCGTTCCCGCAGGGCGGCACCGACGCAGCGACGTACGTAGGGCCACCGCAGCCGCATCAGATTCGCCCTGGAGAACTCCCCGCCGAGGGTGTTGCCGATCACGACTCCCGTGGTCGTCCGGGGAAGTCCGCTTCCGCCGCCGAATCCCGCGTCCTCAAGGGCGCGGTCCGCGGTGTCCAGCGCCAGCCAGTGCGTCATGTCGGTGGAGCGGTAGGTGCTGCCGGGGACGCGGTGTTTCACCCGGTCGAAGGTGAAACCCTCGATGACCGCGGCCTTCGGCGAGTAGAACCGGTCGGGAGCCTTCGGGTCGGGTGAATGGTAGTCGGCGAGGCGCATGCGCTCGTCGGGCAGACGGCGGAAGGCCCTGCGGCCGGCCAGGACGTTCTGCCACAGCTGATCGGGGGAATCGGCGTCCGGGTAGCGGCACGCGATGCCGACGACAGCGATTCGCGGGTGGTTCATGCTGGGGACCACCTCCGTTCCAGTCGGGTAGCTCTTGCTGCGTGCGGGGTGAAGGGTGGTGACCGGGCCCGGACGATCGGCGTGTGTGCGCCAGGTGCCGCGGCCCGAAACGGGGCGGGCGGTGCCTCCCGTCGGAGCCGCCGCCGGTCGGGACCGGCATGGGGGTGGGTTTTGCGGACGGCGTGGAAAGCGGTGCCTGGTCCACGGTCATCACCTTCTCCGCCGGTGCTTGAATCGTCGGTCCGCCGGGAGCCGTTGATAATGGCCGACGGGGCAGCCACACGGGCGGCTTCGCAGGGACGATCGGGCAGGTACCCGGCGACGCCACTCCCGTTCCGTGCCGGGATCGACGTCCTACCCTCGCCCCCTCCGCGGACTGCGCTCCAACTGCCCGCGCAGGAACGGCTGTTCACCGAGGAAAAGCCCCCGCCCAGGTGTCGGGCGGGGGCTTGCGCAGGGGACCGATCCCCCCTCACTGAAGGCAGTTGGCCAGGCGGCGGGTCCGGCGGCGGCCGTGGACGGGGCGGCTCACTCGCGGAGGTCGACCGTACACACCTCCACACCGAGGTCCGCGATGCTCCGCACCTCGTCGGCGGGAGCGGCGGAGTCGGTGACCAGCAGGTCGTAGCCGCTCACATCGCCGTACGCGTAGGTCGCGGTGCGGCCGAACTTGCTGTGGTCGGCGGCGAGGACGACACGCTCGGCCGTCCGCACATACGCCTCCTTGTTGTCGGCGTACTCGCGGATGGGGTGGAACAGGCGCCCCTCGCTGATGGAGGTGGCGGTGAGGAAGGCGATGTCGGCCCGTACGCGTTCCAGCTGCCGGAGCGTCTCCGGTCCCGCGCAGGACTCGAAGTCCGGGTAGTAGCGGTCGCCCAGCAGCGTCACCTGTACGTCCGAACCGTTCAGCAGGTACGCCACGCGCAGCGAGTTGGTGATCAACCGCAGCCCCTCCACCTCGCGGAGGCGGCGGACGAGCGGGAAGAGGGTGGAGCCGCAGTCGACCAGCACCGTGCCGCCCGGGGTGACCTGGTCGGCCAGCGCCTCGGCCATGGCCTCCTTGATCGCCACGTTGGAGTGTTCGCGGAAACGCAGCGCGCTCTCCACGGTGACGGTGGGGAAGGCGGACGCCACCCCGCGCCGTTTGCGCAGCAGCTGCCGTTCCTGGAGGTTGTCCAGGTCCCGGTGCATGGTCATCAGGCTCACCCCGAGGCGCTCGGCGAGATCGCCGATCCGGACCTCGCCCTCGTCCGTCACCTGGCGCAGAACCAGCTGACGGCGCTCCTCCACCTCGGCCTCCGAACCCCGGCTGGGTCGCATCCCGTACCCCCTCGCTTCCGCTGTGCGGCCCCCGCCACACCCCCAATCATCACACACTCTCTGAGAAGTTATTGAAATTATCCGAGATGCGATTCAAGATGCTGACCAACAGGCCGCCGGCTACCCGAGGGCGGGACGCCCCTCACAGCCGCGGCCGCCCGGAGGTCCTCACCCACCACCCCGATCAGCGCGCGACCGGTAGCGCGCATGGCCTTCCCCCTCCCCCGTGCAGTCCCCGTAGGGGGCGACAGCAAGGAGAAAAGGATGCGAATCCGACGAGCAGGGCGACGTGCCGTGGCTGCGGTCGCGTCGATCGCCGCTGTGCTGCTGTCGGCCACGGCGTGCGCAGGAGCCGGCGCGATGAGCGGCGGCTCCGCCTCGGGCACCACCATCACCGTGGCGATCGTCGCCAACCCGCAGATGCAGGACGTGGAGACCCTGACCTCGTCCTTCGAGCGCTCCCACCCCGGCGTCCACGTCCACTACGTCACCCTCCCGGAGAACCAGGCACGCCAGAAGATCACCGAGTCGGTGGCCACCGGCAGCCACGAGTTCGACGTGGTGATGATCAGCAACTACGAGACGCCGATGTGGGCGCGCAACGGCTGGCTGGCCGACCTCCAGCCGTACGCCGACCGCACACCGGGCTACGACCCGAACGACCTCATCGGCCCCGTCCGCGCGTCCCTGTCCTCCCACGGCGACCTGTACTCGGTGCCCTTCTACGGCGAGTCGTCGTTCCTGATGTACCGCAAGGACGTCTTCGCCGCCCACCACCTCACCATGCCCGCCCATCCGACGTGGACCCAAGTGGCCGCTCTGGCAGACAGGTTGAACGACCCGGCCCACCACATGGCCGGCATCTGCCTGCGCGGCGTCCCCGGCTGGGGTGAGAACCTGGCGCCGCTGAACACCGTGATCAACACCTTCGGCGGCCGCTGGTACGACCCGCAGTGGAACGCCCAGCTCACCTCACCCCCGGTGCAGAAGGCGGTCGGCTTCTACACCGACCTGCTGCGCCGCGACGGCGAACCGGGCGCCCCCACCGCCGGATTCACCGAGTGCGGTACGGACATGGCCCAGGGCACCGCGGCGATGTGGTACGACGCCACCTCGGCGGCCGGGTCACTGGAGGACCCCACCAGCAGCAAGGTCGTCGGCAAGATCGGATACGCGCCCGCCCCGGTCGAGAAGACGGCGTCCTCGGGCTGGCTCTACACCTGGTCGCTGGCCATCCCGAAGACCAGCGCGCACCAGCAGGCCGCCTGGCAGTTCATGTCCTGGGCGACCTCCAAGGACTACATCAGGCTGGTCGGCGAGAAGCTGGGCTGGTCGCGGGTACCGCCGGGCAGCCGGAACTCCACGTACCGGATCCCGCAGTACCGCAAGGCAGCCGCCGCCTTCGCCGAACCGACCCTGCACGCCATCAGCAGCACCGATCCGGCGCACTCCACGGTGGAACCCGTTCCGTACACCGGAGTGCAGTTCCTGGACATCCCCGAGTTCGAGGACCTGGGCACCCGCGTCAGCCAGCAGGTCACCGCCGCCATCGCCGGACAGCAGTCGGTGCCCGCCGCGTTGGCGCAGTCCCAGCAGTACGCCCAGACCGTCGGCCGTACCTACCAGCACCCCTGACCCGGACCGTCCACACCAGAAGGGAGGCGTCATGGCGACCCACGCCCCACCCCGTCCCGGGCCGATGATGCCCGGAGCGCGACCATCCGCGACGGCACGCCGCGAGGCATGGCAGCGCCGTCTGCCACTGGCACCGGCACTGCTGTTCATGATCGTCGTCACACAGATCCCGTTCGTCTTCACGGTGCTCTTCTCGTTCCAGTCCTGGAACCTGGTACGCCCCGGATCCCAGCACTGGATCGGGCTGGGGAACTACGCCAACGTCTTCACCGACAGTGCGTTCCGCAGCGCGCTGTTCACGGAGATCGAGATGACCCTGCTCGCCGTCGCGATCTCCATGGTGCTCGGCATCGGCCTCGCGGTGCTGCTGGACCGCGGGTTCCCCGGCCGGGGCGTCGTCCGCACCCTGCTGATCGCCCCGTTCCTGATCATGCCGACCGTCGCCGGGCTGCTGTGGAAGACCACGATGCTCGACCCGGTCTACGGCATCGCCAACTACCTGCTCCGGCTGGTCGGCGTCGCGCCCGTCGATTTCGTCAGCCGCTTCCCGATGGCCTCGATCGTCACCGTGCTGGTGTGGCAGTGGACGCCGTTCATGATGCTGATCGTGCTCGCCGGACTGCAGAGTCAGTCGGGCGAGGTGCTGGAGGCCGCACGCGTCGACGGAGCCGGGCCCTGGACGACCTTCCGCGCGATCACCCTGCCGCACCTGCGCGCCTACATCGAACTGGGCGTGCTCCTCGGAGCGATCTACCTGGTCAACACCTTCGACGTCATCTTCATGACGACGCAGGGCGGGCCGGGGACGGCCACCACCAACCTCCCGTACTACCTCTACCAACGTGCGTTCCTCGGCTTCGACGTCGGGCAGGCGTCCGCGCTCGGCGTGGTGACCGTCGTCGGCACCATCGTCGTCGCCTCGGTCGCCCTGCGCATGCTGTTCACGGTGTTCTCCACGACCGAAGGGAGGGCGTGATGACCACCGCCCCCGCCACCCCTGCCGACACGGCAACCGCGCGTACCGCGGTACGCGGCCCCCTGCGGCGCCTGTTGGGTACCGCGTCCTGGACCGCAGGCGCATGGCTGGCCGGACTGGTCTTCTTCTTTCCCGTGCTGTGGATGGCGCTCACGGCGTTCAAGCAGGAGTCCGACGCCTACACGACCACCCCGCACCTCGTGTTCTCGCCGACGCTCGGCCAGTTCAAGGCGGTGTTCGACAGCGGTATCGGTCCGTACCTGGCCAACTCGGCGCTGGCGACCGTGCTCTCCACCCTCCTGGTCCTGGCGCTGGGCGTCCCGGCGGCCTACGCCCTGTCGATCAGATCCATCCGCAAATGGCGGGACGCGCTGTTCTTCTTCATCTCCACGAAGATGCTGCCGGTGGTCGCGGCGATCATCCCGATCTACCTCGCGGTGCGCGATCTGGGTGCGCTGGACAACGTCGGCACCCTGATCGTGCTGTACACCGCGATGAACCTGCCGATCGCGGTGTGGATGCTGCGCTCGTTCTTCCTGGAGGTCCCCCGCGAGGTCCTGGAGGCCGCCCGGGTGGACGGTGTCACACTCCGCCAGGAGATCACCCGGATCATGCTGCCCATCGCCGCTCCCGGCATCGCCGCCACCGCGCTGATCTGCGTGATCTTCTCCTGGAACGAGTTCTTCTTCGCGCTCAACCTGACGTCGGTGCGGGCGGCGACCATGCCCGTCTTCCTCGTCGGCTTCATGACCAGCGAGGGCCTGTACTGGGCCAAGCTCGCCGCCGCCGCCACCCTGGCCTGCCTGCCCGTGCTCCTGGCCGGCTGGCTCGCCCAGAAGCAACTTGTCCGCGGCCTGTCGATGGGAGCGGTCAAGTAAGGCCCTGCCGTCCCGTCTCCCGTTGGCTCCATTGGAACTCCGTCGGAAAGAGGAAGAGTGAGGAAACATGGCTGAGGTTCGGTACGAGCAGGCATCCCGGATCTACCCGGGGGCACCGCCGGTGATGGCGGTGGACCGGCTGGATCTGGCAATCGCCGACGGTGAGTTCCTGGTACTCGTCGGCCCCTCGGGATCGGGGAAGACCACCGCGCTACGCATGCTCGCCGGTCTGGAGGACATCGATTCGGGCCGCATAGCGATCGGCGACCGCGACGTGACCCACGCACCGCCGAAGGAGCGGGACATCGCGATGGTCTTCCAGTCGTACGCGCTGTACCCGCACATGACCGTGGCGCAGAACATGGGTTTCGCGCTGAAACTTCGCGGCGTGCCCAAGGAAACCCTCGCCGAGAAGGTGACGGAGGCCGCCCGGTTGCTGGACCTGGAGAAGTACCTCGACCGCAAACCCAAGGCACTCTCGGGCGGGCAGCGTCAACGGGTGGCCATGGGCCGGGCGATCGTGCGGGAACCCTCGGTGTTCCTCATGGACGAGCCGCTGTCCAACCTGGACGCGAAGCTGCGGGTGGAAACCCGTGCCAACATCGCCGCCCTGCAGGCGCGGCTCGGCACCACGACCGTCTACGTCACCCACGACCAGGTCGAAGCGATGACCATGGGCCACCGGGTCGCCGTGCTCAAGGACGGAGTCCTCCAGCAGTGCGACACCCCGCGAACCCTGTACGAGCGCCCCGCGAACGCCTTCGTGGCCGGGTTCATCGGCTCGCCCGCGATGAATCTGCACACCGTGCCCGTGAGCGAGAGGGGAGCGCACCTGGGCGAGACGATTCTCCCCTTGCCGCGCTCCGCCACCGCCGACCTCACCGAGGTCACGCTCGGAATCCGCCCGGAGGCCCTGAGATTGGTCGGCCCGGAGCAGGAAGGCTTCAAGCTCACCGTCGAACTCGTGGAGGAACTCGGCGCCGACGCCTATCTGCACGGCAAGGCGCTCCTCGGTGCCCCGGGCCAACGGTTCGTCCTCCGCGTCGACGGCCGCACCCCGCCAGCCATCGGGCAGACCGTCACCGCCGGGCTCCGCGACACCGGCGAAATCCACCTCTTCCACCCTGGCACCGGCGAACGGCTGGACTGAACGTTCCCGAATTGTTGCGCACGGTCACCGATATTCCGGCCCAGTCTGCTCATTTGTGCACCATGCGCTCAATTCTTGAAAAAACCGCATCTGATACCCGCTGACCTATTGACTTCGCCCGACATCGAGTTCTAATGGAAGAGCAAGTGAACATATGAGACGCAATTGCTCGTTTGAGTAGGAGTTGCGGTGCGGGATATCCGAGTCCGCTGTCGTCGATGACACACACGATCCTTGATCCCCCGCACTGCAGCAGGAACCCCGCCTTGAGGGCGCGGCACCCTCGAAGCGGACCGCGGATTTTCTTGAAGGGTCAAGGAAATGTCTGCTGTGGCCGACTGCGACGCGCTCCGACCTACCGAAGTCGCCTCCGCCTCGCTCGAATTGAAAGCGGTTCTGCCCGCTGCACGGCAGGCACGGACCTTCACCAGGGAGTGCCTGCGCCTGTGGGACGAGGGCGAGGAACTCATCGATGCGGCGGTGCTGATCGTCTGCGAACTGGCGACCAACGCCATCCGCCACGGAGCGGCGCTGCTGCTGGCCGAGCGCGGAGTGCGGCACGCGTCGGACTCCATGATCACTCTCACCCTGGCGCTGCAACCCGACGTCCTCCACATCGAGGTGCGTGACGGATCGGCGGTCCTGCCCGTACCGCGCGCGCCTGAACACGGAGACGACTCCGGACGCGGGCTGGTGATCATCGCGGCACTTGCCGAGTCCTGGACGTCCGGGAGGGATCCCCGTGGCGGCAAATGGGTTCGGGCCCGTCTGCCCCGCGCGACCGGCGCCGACACGGTCTGAGGTGTCCGTCATGAGTCCGAGGTGTTCACCATGAGGACCCGGGACAAGGCGAGGGCCGGAGCCCGACCGCATCACGCGGGCCCGGAAGAACTCGTGCAAACGGCCGCCATGGCCCGGAGGTTCTATCTCGAAGGCAAATCCAAGATCGAGATTGCTGAGGAATTCGGTCTCAGCCGCTTCAAAGTCGCCCGGATGCTGGAGACCGCTCTCCGCGACGGCCTGATCCGGCTGGAGATCCGGCTGCCCCCGGAACTGGACGCCGAACGATCCGACGCCCTGCGCACCCGGTACGGTCTGCGCCACGCCATCGTGTTCACCTCCCAGGTACAAGACCCGGGCGGTGCAGCGCTGGTCACCCGCCGCCTCGGCGCCGTGGCCGCGGGCCTGCTCGCCGAGATCGTCACGGAGGACGACGTCCTCGGGCTCATCTGGGGTCCCGAGATCGAGGCGCTCAGCCCCGAACTGACCTCCCTGGCCCGGTGCACCGTCGTGCAACTGTGCGGCGTGACCCCGCTGCGGCCGGTCGACGCGAATGCCGTGGAAGCGGTGCGCCGAACCGCGGCGATATCACGAGGCGTCGCCTACCCCATCTACGCACCACTGCTGCTGCCTGACGGCGCGACGGCCCGGACCCTGCGTCGGCATCCCGGCATCGTCGAAGCCGTCAGCCGGTTCAGCCAGGTCACCAAGGCAGTCATCACGGTCGGCGCCTGGGGGCCGGGACTGTCCACCGTCTACGACGCACTCGGCGACGCGGAGCGCGAGCACTACCGGAGCCTGGGAGCGTGCGCGGAGGTTTCCGGTCACCTCCTCGACGGCGAGGGCCGGATCGTCGCCCCTGAACTCACCGAACGGATCATCGCCATCAGCTTCGAGGAACTGCGCCGCGTGCCCGACGTCGTTCTCCTGGCCGACGGCTCCCAGCGGGCCGCCGCCACCGCGGCAGCTCTGAAGACCGGCCTGTTCAACGGCCTCGTCACGGACACGGGTGTGGCCGAGCACCTGCTCGCCTGACGCACCGCGCCCGGTCGAACGACCAACGAGAGCCCGGGATTTCAAGGCCGCGGGAACGTGCTCCGTTCCGCCGCGCGGGGCGCCGACTGCCAGTGGCCACTCCGCTCGGGTGCCGGCGCCTAGGGACGGAAGCGGATCCCTTTGACGGCGGTGTCGAAGACCGGCCGGTACTGGTCCCATTGCGCGTTCGGCGCGGAAAGGTAGACCACGTACTGGGTGCCATCGGTGTCGGAGAAAGCCAACTCCACCGCGCGGTACTCCCGCACCTGGCCGCGGAAGGTGAACTCCCAGTACCCCGCGGGCCGCCCCCGGAACGTCGTAGGAGCCATCCTGACCCGCTCATAGCCCGGGTTGTCGCGACGCGTCTGGGCCTCTTCGGTCTCATGCCAGTGCCGCAGCGGATCGGACCCCGCGAACTCGACCATGTCCACCCTCAGGCCGACCAGCCCGGACGGGTCGAGGTAGGCGACTTCACCACCGGGCACGTTCTTGGGGGCCCAGCCGTCCGGTACCGGGATGGAGAAGCCCTGGTCGGCCGTCTTGAGGTGGTATCCGGCAGGAAGCGGCGGCGGTGGGGAGGGGCTGGGGTTCGGAGGGGGACCGGAGGTGCCGGCCCCGGACGGGTGGGCGCTCCCCGTGGCAGCACCGCCACCGGGCCACAGCAGCACACCGCCCGTCACGGTGGCGGCGACCACCACCGCGGAGACGATCCACAGTGCCGTGCGGCGGCTGCGCCTGCCCACCAGCGCCGGGGCCACGGTCTCGTCCACGGGGTCGTCCGCACGCTCGGGCGGCGTGGGCGGAACGAGGGGCGCGGTCGCGGCCGTGGTCGTGGCCGTCTGGCCGAGGAGGCGTTCGGCCTCGTGAGCGTCCATGCGCTGGCCGGGGTCCTTCACCAGCAGCCCCTGGATCACCGGGGTCAGGTGCCCGGCATCGCGCGGAGGTTCGTACTTCTCGGCGGCGATGGCGTACGCGGTCTCGATCGCGGTGTCCCGGTGGAACGGGAGGCGGCCTTCCACCGCCTGGTACAGCGTCACGCCGAGGGACCACAGGTCGCAGGCCGGCCCGGGCTCGGCGATCCCACTCCGGAGGCGTTCGGGCGCGAGGTACTGGACCGACCCGACCAACTCGCCGGTCCTGGTCAGCGACGGCGTTCCGGGCTCCACGGCGATCCCGAAGTCGGTGAGGACGATGCGTCCGTCGTTCCCGAGAAGAACGTTGGCCGGTTTGACGTCCCGGTGCAGCACTCCGGCGTCGTGCGCGGCGCGGAGCGCGACAGCCATGATGCGGCCGATCCGGGTCACTTCGCCGAGTGGCAGTGTGCCCCGCTGCTTCAGGACATCGCCCAGTGTGACGGAGGGTATGTACTCCATGATGATGCACGGCAGGCCCTCGTCGTCGACGACGTCGTGCACGACGATCACGTTGGGGTGGGTGATCCGGGCGGCGCTGCGGGCCTCGCGGCGGGTGCGTTCGTAGAGCCGCTGGACCTCGTCGTCGTGCAGGTGCGGCGGAACGTGCAGCTTCTTCAGGGCGACGCGTCGGCCGAGCAGTTCGTCCTCGGCCTGCCACACGGTGCCCATGCCGCCGCGGCCCACACGCTCTACCAGCCGGTAGCGGTCGGCTATCAGTCGTCCCAGATCGGACACCGTGAGACCTTCTTCTTCCCCGCGCGTCTGAGCACGCCTGAACGGATTGCGGAAGCACCATAACGTGTGCCGTCCGCACGGCGTGGCCGCGGTTTTCCCGGACTTCCGACGGCGTTCCAGGCCGACCGGCAGGCGCTCCGGGCGCGGCCGGACAACTCCCGCGCGCGATCCCGCATTCGCCGTGGTAAGTGGCCTTTATCCCCTGTGCAAGTGGCTTTTCGGTCCATCAGCGACTCCCCCGGCAACCGACTCCCCCTCGCGACCGGACCCCAGCGCCTTCGGAATCCGCGCAGAGTCCCGCCTGTTCGCCGCCGGCAGGCGGTACCGGCTCCCTCGGGGGTCCGTCCGGTTGCGGGGAGCCGGGACGGCCTGCCGGAGGCGGCCGGTCGGCAGCCGTACGCCCGCCGGAAAACCGCGATGCGTGCGGTGACCGCTCTTGATACGGTTCCCGGCATGTTCCTGTGCACCGGCCAGAGCTGGTTCCTCAAGCCCCGCAGCGCCGCCTAGCGGCGAGCTGCGTTCAACCATTCCGACAGCTTCGCCGCACTCCGGTTTCCCGCCGGTGCGGTGCTTGACGCTGCCCGGCTCCGATGATGACTCACACCGCGGAGCACGTTTCATGAACGACCAGAATCACCACGACCAGACCCACCACGACCACGGCACCCGCGCAGACCATCGCGATCTGCGCGATCTCCTTCCGCCGGCCGAGCCGACCCTGACCGCCGCCCCCGTCGAACTGACGCGGTGGGTCACCTCGCACTCCTCCCGACTGGCCGATCTGGGCCCCGGAGCGGACATGGCAGCTCCGCTCGATGACCTGGAGCCGCTGCGCGACCTCGTCGGAGGCGCTCGGGTGGTGGCCCTCGGCGAGAGTTCCCACCAGATCCGCGAGTTCGCCCTGCTGCGCCACCGCATGCTGCGTTTCCTCGTCGAGCAACTGGGCTTCACCGTCTACGCGATGGAGTACGGGGCAGCCGAGGGCCGCGCGGTGGACGCGTGGGTCCAGGGCGGGCCGGGCGACATCGACGACCTCCTGGCGCCCCGGAGCAGCCGTCCTCAGGGCGACAGCGCAGGAGGCGAAGGCGCCTCCGTGACGGGCCTGGGGCAGCCCGTCGAATGCCGGGACACCCTGCGGTGGCTGCGCCGGCACAACGCCGGCGCCGCGCACCCGGTGCGCTTCGTCGGGTGTGACATCCCCATGGCGGGCGGCTCGCTCGCGCCCGTACTGGAGCCGGTCGCCGCCTACTTGGCGACCGTGGACCCCGGCGCGCTGCGCTTCCTGAACAGCGCACTGGAGATCTCCGAGCCGATCGCGGGCGGGACGGGTATGGTGCCCGCCTACGTCAGGCTCGGCCTGGACCCGGCGGTGCAGGACCGCCTCACCACCGCGCTCGCCCGGCTGCTGGGCCGCTTCACCGACCTGCGCGAGATCTACACCGAGCGCAGTGGGCCCGCGGCGTACGGGATCGCGCTGTCGGACGTCCGCGCGGCGGTGACGACCGACCGGACCCAGCGCGCCATGGCCGAGGCGCTCGCGGGCGCGCCGGACAGCCTGAGCTTCGCCGCCCGGGAACGCTATCTGGCCGACACGCTGCTGGAGTTCCTGGAGCGGTCCGGGCCCGGCACCCGCGTCGTCCTCGTCGGGCACAACGCCCATATCCAACGCTCGGCCAACCAGAACGACGGCCCCCTGGCGCTGACGACCATGGGCAATCTGCTCTCCCGGGCGCTGGGTGCGGACTACGTCCCCCTCGCGCTGACCGGCAACGGCGGCATGACGGTGGAGAACGTGCCCGACCGGGACCATCCGCTGGGCATGCGCTGGGGACGGGCGGCCACCCCCGACGCCATGCCGGACAGCGTGGAGGCGCTGTTCGCGGGCGTGCCGGGGGAACCGGCGCTGGTGGACACGCGGGCGCTGCGCGCGTACGCGCGTCGTCACGGACTGCCGGAGCCCGTCCGCACCCGGCTGGACACCGCGTTCATCCCGGTCCCCGCCCTGGAGGCGTTCGACGGGATCGTCTGCGTCCCGGACACCACGGTCAGCGCCGACACACCGCAGTAGGCGGCTGACGCGCCAACGGCGCGGGCAGGGCGGGCCGTTCCGTGCTCCTCACGGGCGGCCCGCGCTGCCGGCCGGCTGTGTCGTCGACCGGGACCGGGCCGCTGGGGGTCTCCCCTGCCGTACGCCCGCGCACGCACCCCCCACCGGGCGCCCGGTCGGTCGGCGTCACCCCGTCCGAGCGCTCCGGTGGTCGGCAGGTCCACGCCCCGCACCGGGCGGCCGGGCACCGAACCAACTGGCACTGTCAACGCCTCACCACCGTGGGGGACTCAGATGTCCTTGACGAAGAGGATGGCGTCGATCTGGTCGGTGGTGGCCGGGTCGAGGGGGAAGTACGTGTGGTCGACGGGGACGCGCGGCGGCGGCTGTCGGTCGAGGGCAGCGGCGAGGCGGGCGGGGTCGATGACGGTGCGGGCGTCGGGAAGGGCCGACAGGAGCCCTTCGAGGGTGTCGGGGTGGGGGACATCGGAACCGCGGGTGCCGAAGGTGGTGGCGGCGAAGGCGTACTGGTCGCCGAGGCGGGTGCCGATGATGGCGCCCGCGCTCCACCAACGCAGCGGCTTGTCGGCGAACTGCACCTGGCTCCTGTCACGTTGCAGATGGCGGTTGTGGGCAAAGGCGAGGGTGGAGCCGCGGCGGGCCTCGCGGCGGACGATGGCGTCGAGGTTGTCGGCCATCATCGCGTCGCGCAGGCCCATGAGCCCGCTGAAGCGGGTGGGCGCGGTGTCGGCCATGCCGGAGTGGTAGCGCAGCAGCCCGGTGGCGGTGCGGGCGTGCAGGTCGGCGCGCCAGAAGTCGTCGGGGGACGTGACGCTCGTCAGGTGAGGGGCGTGCGAGGTGAGGAGCGCGCACAGGTCGTCGGCGACCAGGCGCAGTTCCCCGGCCTCGGGGGTGCGGCCGACGGACCGGCCGGGGTCCATCATGACGGCCGGGTCGGTCCAGTGCTCGTCGGGGCCGAGCAGCTCGTCGAGGGACTCGCGACTCCAGGCCAGGTCGAGGTGGGCGGCGAGGTAGTCGTGCAGTGCGGTCAGGGCCGGGCGGGGGCTGGCGGCGCCGGTTGTCTCCAGGGGGCCGTCGAAACCGTAGAAGCGGAGCCGTTCGTGCGGCGGACGCCGTTCGTTGTAGTCGCGCATCCAGCGCAGGAGTTCGCGGTTGCCCGCTGCGGCACCGAAGCCGTGGCTGAAGCCGTGGTTCATCACGTCGCCGAGGGTCCCGGTGCCGTCGGCGACGTACGCGTCGGCGGCCAGGGCCATCAGGCAGTCGCTCTCCACAGTGATCGAGCGGTAGCCCTCGTGTGCGACGAGGTGGTGGAAGAACTCGTTGCGCAGCTCAAGGAAGGCTTCGACGCCGTGGGTGGGCTCGCCGAGGCCGAGCAGGCGGGTGTGGGGGGACAGGAGCGTGGTGAGGGCGCCGCCGGTGAAGGGACGGGCGGCGTCCTGGATCGAGGACGTCATGCCATCAACCGTATCGTTGAACCTTCGATGTAAACTTCTGCAGCATTTCTCCCCGTAGACGAGGACGTACCTTCAAAATGCGGTTGCGGCCCATCGATCTCGCTCGCGAGCACGGCCTGTCCACTCAGGCGGTGCGCAACTACGAGGAGGCGGGGATCCTGCCGCCGGCCGAGCGCTCGCCGCACGGCTACCGCGCCTACGCTCCGCGCCATGCGGCGGCGTTGCGGACGTTCCTGGCTCTGGTCCCCGCGCACGGCCACACGACCGCGGGCGCGATCATGCGGGCCGTGAACGGCGGCACGGTCGAGGAGGCGCTGCGGCTGATCGACGAGGACCACGCGCAACTGGCCGGCGACCGGAGCACGCTGGAGTCCGTGGCAGGGGCGCTGCGCGACCTGGTGCCGCCGGGTGAGCTGGAGCCGGGTGGGACGTTCATCGGGCCGCTGGCGCACCGGCTCGGCATCCGGCCGGCGACGCTGCGCAAATGGGAGCGAGCCGGGCTGACCGTGCCCCGGCGCGACCCGCGCACCGGCTACCGCGTCTACACCCCCGCCGACGTGCGCGATGTGCTGCTGGCTCACCAACTGCGGCGGGGCGGCCACGGGTTGCAGCAGATCGCGCAGGTGCTGGAGCAGGTCCGGACGGCGGGCGGACCGGAGCCGCTCCAGGCGACGCTGCGGGAGTGGCACGACCGGCTGACGACGCGGGGACTGGCGATGCTGACGGGCGCGGCCGCGCTCAACGCCTATCTGGGAACGCCGTAGTGCCTGACGGCGACTTCACGGGCGGTCCGCACCGACGGCGGTCGCACGGAAGCCGCCCCTCGAAGTGTTCGCCCGAGGATCCCGTACGAAGATCTCGTCGTGATCGCGCCTGCGGTCGGCGATGCCGACACAGACTTCGGCGACAGCGCGATGTGGGGAACCCCGGCGCGCGAGAGCGTCGGTGAGTGGGCCCATGCCCCGCGGCATCGCACCGGTACGGCGTAGCATCTGCGAGGTGTCGTGCGCGTATGCGGAGCGCGCGTCCCGGCTGTCGGACGCGGTCGTGTGGACGCGGCAGGCCGTCCGTCCCGGTGAGCGGGAGGTGGTGGCCGTGCTGCCTGACGGGTGCATGGATCTGCTGTGGACGGAGGGCAGGATCCTGGTTGCCGGGCCCGACACGCGCGTCTACCGCCCTGGTCCCGGTGCAGGGGGCCCGTGGGCGGGCGTCCGCTTCTTCCCCGGCACCGCGCCCGCCCTCCTCCGCGTGCCTGCGCACACGTTGCGGGACCGACGCGTGGACCTCACCGACCTGTTGCCCGGAGCCAGCACACGCCGCGCGATCGAACGGGTCGACGCCGCGCCCGACCCGGCTTCTGCCCTCGAAGACCTGGCGCTGCGGCTCGCGGCCGACGCCGGCCCCGCCGACCCGCTCCCGCGGGCGGTCGTGACATCCCTGACGGCCGGCCGCTCCGTCACCGCGACCGCCGCATCGGTGGGTCTTGGATCACGGCAGCTCCACCGCCGGTCCCTGGCCGCTTTCGGTTACGGCCCCAAGACCTTGGGGCGCATCCTGCGCCTGCAACGCGCCCTCGCCCTGGCCCGGACCGGCGTCTCCTTCGCGGAGACGGCGGCCCTGGCGGGTTTCGCCGATCAACCTCACCTGGCGCGCGAGGCACGGGAGTTGGCGGGAACTTCCCTCACCGGCCTGGTGGCGCGCTGACTCAAGCGGAGGCGTCGGCACGTGGCGCAAGTGGCGCGAACAAGTCGACGCCGTTGCCGTCCGGGTCGTGTACCGCGGCGTAACGCTGCCCCCAGAAGGCGTCCCAGGGCTTCAGCTCACCGTGGTATCCGGCGCCGACCAGATCCTCGTACACCGCGTCGACATGGTCGGGACCCGTACAACGGAACGCCAGCCCCACCCGGCCGCCACCCGTCGGTGGACGCCATGCCGGGTGGAAGGAGCGGACGGTGTTCTCGGAGTCGAGGGCGAGCCGCAGCCCGCCCGGCAGTGCGGCCTCGACATGCGGCTGCTCCTCGGATCCTTCGGGAAACTCGATCCCCAGACGCCGGTAGAAGGCGAGCGAAGCGGCCAGATCGGAGACGACAAGGCCGATGACATCGCATTGGGGTGCTGGCGCGGAATTCATGGTCGGCAGCGTAGGCGCGCACGGACGCCGCGTCTTGAAGGAAACAGACACCCGGCCGGACGGGGCGGGCCGGCCCCGAACCCGGAACCCGACCCCGGGCCCGATCCCGATCCCGAGAGAAGCCTGCTCACCACCATCGTCACCGTCTGGTTCCCATCCGGTGCCGTGCGTCGCCGACCGACCGCATCCAGCCGAATCCCACCGAACCCGCTCCATCCCCAGGTGCGGTGGTCCGACCGATAGCGCCTGCGTCGTCCGGCGCGCAGGCTGGGGACATGGACACCATCACGTTGGGGAATGTGGAGATCACCCGTGTGGTGGAGCTGCCCGCCAGAGGCCGCCCCCGCGACTACGTCTTCCCCGGCGTACGCGTCGAGCACTGGCAGACGCACCAGAGCTGGCTCGCCCCCGCCTTCCTGGACCCGACCGCCGACGAGGTCCGCATCATGATCCAGACCTGGCTGATCCGCAGCGAGGGCCGGACGATCCTGGTCGACACCGGCATCGGCAACGACCGGGAGCGCCCGGCCATGCCGGCCTTCCACCACCTGAGCACCCCCTACCTCGGAGAGCTCGCCGCTGCGGGTGTCCGCCCGCAGGACGTCGACACGGTGATCTGCACCCATGTCCACGGCGACCACGTCGGCTGGAACACCTGCCTGGCGGACGACGGAGGGTGGCGACCGACCTTCCCCCACGCCCAATACGTCATCTCGCGCGCCGACTTCGACTACTGGAACCCGGCCAACGGACACCGGACCCGCTCCGGCCCCCAGATGGCCAACGTCTTCGAGGACAGCGTGGCTCCGGTGCACCGGGCCGGACAGACCGTGCTGTGGGAAGGCGACCACCACGACATCGACGCCCTGCTGCGTATCGAGCCCGCCCCCGGCCATACGCCGGGCTCCTCCGTCGTATGGCTGCGGTCGGGCACGGACCGGGCGGTGTTCGCCGGGGATCTGCTGCACAGCCCACTACAGATCGTGGAGCCGGACGACTGCCCCGGTTTCGACGAGGACGAGCCCCGCGCACGGGACAGCCGGCGCCGGGTGCTCGGGGAGGCCGCGGACCGGGGCGCGCTGCTGTTCCCCGCGCACTTCCCCGGTCCGGGCGCGGCCGAAGTGCGGCGCGTGGGCGACCGGTTCGCGGTGAAGGAGTGGGCGGCGTGGCGGTGAGGTCGTGATGGCCATGCGGGTTGGATGCTCCGTGGGTCCGCAACGGCATGGCGAACAGCACAGCCGGTGCCGGAACCGGCAGCGCACGGACGCCGTCGACTGATCTGTGAGAACCAAACGGGTCAAGATGATCCTCGGCTGTGTGGCGCTCCTGTGCGTACTCGGCGCCGCGATGGCACTCGGCGGTGTGCTGACGGGATCAGGCGGCGGCAAGAAGACCACGGCGAACGCCTCGACGACCCCCGACCCGGCCGAGAAACCAGGGCCCGATGCGCCCGACAAGGCGTCCGGCGGAGGCCCGGCGATGCGTATCGACGGCCCGGACGGCCCGGTGACGCCGAACGAGGTCACGTCGTTCACGGCACACGTCCGGACTCTCACTCCGGCCCCCGACAACGCAGGCAACAACTGGGCCCAGGGCCGCAGCGGGCAAGCGGTCAAGGCCATGGGGAGGGTCTACGAGGTCACCCATGACACGGCGATACTCGACCGGATGATCGGCTTCTGCGACGCCGTGCTCTCCGAGCGCAACGACCTCGCCCCCGCTCCGGTCGGCCGGCACACCCTGTGGACCGGCAAGGTCGACCCCGCCTGGCCGAACAACGTCACCGCTCAGCCCGTCGGCACCGGCGGCGAGCAGGGCGACCCGGTCGGCCACCTCGGCGACTGCGCCCGGCAGATCCTCCAGACGCCCGCCATCTGGCACCACCGTGTGCCGACCGGCGACCCGCACCGATACGGCGCCACCTATCTCGACCGGGCGAAGAGGTTCGTCGCGGAAGCCGACGTCGCCGTCGACCAGCACATTCTGGCGCGGCTGCTGGACGTCTCCCGCGGCAACCGCCAGTACTTCGCGGCGGATTCGCCCTATCAGGGGGGCAAGCCGGTGCCCTGGAACCAGCAGATGATGTTCGACTACGGCTTCTCCAACCTGGCGATCGACCACCAGCTGCTGGGCGACGACGCCCCGCGCGTCGCCCACTACGACCAGCTGGTCAAGGCCAGCGTGGACTGGTTCTTCTCCGCAACCCGCAAGCACACCGACCCCGCGGGCAAGCCCGCCTACGACTGGGGCTACTCCCCGTCGCAGGCGACCGGCGAGGACTCCAACCACGGCAGCATGGACTGCGCGGGCTTGTACCGGCTGTACCTCACCGGCAGGTACGGCATCACCCCGGCCATGATGACCCCGCTCGCGGACATGTTCGTCGACGTGATGACCAAGGGGCCGCACCAGTACGCCGGACGCGTCGACGGAACGAACGGCCGGGGCCACGGCTCCCCCACCGGCTATCTCCGCGACGGCTTCCTCCCCCTCGCCGAGTTCCGCCCCGACGCGTACCGCGCCATGCTGACCGCGGCTCTCCCCGGGGACCGCACCACGAACGTCGGCTCGTTCTCGGATGCCCTGGTGCTGAAGAGCCGCCGCGGCCAGCACCATTGAAGCCGGCCGTTCCCCGGCCGAGGCCGGTCCGCTGCCGCCGGCAGGTTCCGAGGAGTTCGGCCGGCGTCGGCCTCGGTCCGTCAGGCCCCGGGCAGGCTGTCGAGCCGCTCCAATATCTTCTCGATGGATTCGGTAGCGGTACGTCGACGCCCCGGCACCCGGCTGCGCAGGGCGAGTAGTTGAGGTGCGAGCGCGCGGGCGTCGACGGCGTCGTGCAGCTGCATCCACTGGTGGTGGGCTCCGTCGACGGCGGTCTCGACGTCCTGGGCGGTGGGTGCCTGCTGCAGGGCGTCGAGGCGGGCCTCGGCGGCCTGGAGCCACAACTGGCAGCTGAGGCGGGGGTCCTGGGCGACCAGCGCGAGGAACGCCCGGACCTCGACCCAGTGGACCGCGGCGAACGAGGTCGCGCCGTACGTCCGCACCGCGAGCCGTTCGGCGGCGGTTGCGAGTTCGGCCGCCTCGTGGTGACGGCCGGCCTTCGAGAGGGCGGCGATCCGTTCGTGCGGATCCGCCTCGACGGGGACCAGGGCGTCAGCGGGTATGCGGGCGGGCGAGGTGGCCTGTTGGGACGGTGGTGGGGAAATCGGGACGGGGGCGGCCGGTGCTGGATTCCCGGACGGCACAGGGGCGTTGACGGGTGCGGGCCCCGCGTCGAAGACGAGTGCGACCTCGGCGACCCCTGCGGAGCGGAGGGCCTCGCAGTGCAGCGCGTGCGGGCCGGAGCGCTGCCCGGAGCGCAGGATCTGGGCCAGGGCCTGTGTGTAGTGGGGCTGGGCGTTCAGCCGGCGGGGCGGGGGCGGGGTGATCACGCCGTAGACGCGGGTGCCGCCGGGAAGGGCGAGCGGCGGCCCCTCCTTGAGCAGCTGCCAGACATCGGCGTCGGCGGCCAGGTCCGCATACAAGGTGGTGACGGTGCCGGGGCGGCGCTGTCGCAGCTCCTGGACGAGCCAGCCCCACGGCAGCGCCGTATAACGGACCGTGGCGGGCGTGGTGCGGGCCAGGGCCAGGTGGACGGCGCGCTGCTTGCGGTCGAGTTGCAGCTGCCCCACGATCACGACGGTGAGCGGCCCCTCCGCGGCGGCGGCACCTCGGATATGGGTGAGGACGGCCTGAGGGTCGACGGGGTCGGCCAGTTCGATGAGCGTGGCGGTTGTGGTGCCCGCCCACGCGGCCGGGGGCACGGCGGCGAGCATGGGCAGCACGCTGCTCGCGTCGGCGAACCTGCCTTTGCCTGCCGGGGCGGCTGCCAGCAGCAGCACGGTCCCGGGCCGTTCTTCCGCCCCGTTGATCTGCACGTCTGCACCGTATCTGCCGACCGGCCGGCTTCGGCAGGCAGGCCGACGCAAACCCGCCGCACCGGACGAAGCCGGGTACGCGAAGCCCGCCGCCGCGTTCGAACACACCGCCAGGGCCGTCCTGCCTGATCATCGGCCAAGGGGCGGTTACCCTGCCCGGACGGTGATCGGCCACCCCGAACCGGCGGCCCTCACCCGGCGTCCACCGGCCGTCCACGAAAGGCCCCCACCATGACCGCAGCGCAGACCACCGTCCTCGGGCCCGGAAGCGACCTGCCCCAGATCTTCGAACTCGCGCAACAGCTGCGGGTGGACTCGGTGCGCGCCAGCACCGCGGCCGGTTCCGGACACCCCACCTCAAGCCTGTCCGCGGCCGATCTGATGGCTGTCCTCATGGCCCGTCACCTGCGCTACGACTGGGACGCCCCCGACAACCCGGCGGGCGACCACCTGATCTTCTCCAAGGGGCATGCCTCTCCCCTGCTGTACGCGATGTTCAAGGCGGCCGGTGCCGTCAGCGACGACGAGCTGATGACGACCTACCGCCGCTTCGGCCACCGTCTGCAGGGCCACCCCACCCCCGTGCTGCCCTGGGTGGACGTCGCCACCGGTTCCCTAGGTCAGGGCATCGCCTACGGCGTCGGCATCGCGCTGGCCGGCCGGGAGCTGGAGCGGCAGCCCTACCGGGTGTGGGTGCTGTGCGGGGACAGCGAGACGGCCGAAGGGTCCGTGTGGGAGGCCCTCGACAAAGCCGGCCACCACCGGCTGGCCAACTTCACCGCCGTCATCGACGTCAACCGCCTCGGACAGAGCGGCCCTACCGAGCTGGAATGGGACACGGCCACCTACGCCCGCCGCTTCGAGGCGTTCGGCTGCCGCGCGATCGTGATCGACGGGCACGACCTCCAAGCGATCGACCGGGCCCTGACGACCGCCGCCGACGGGCAGGCCCCCACCGTCATCGTCGCCAGGACCGTCAAGGGCCACGGCGTGACCGAGGTGGCCGACAAGGAGGGCTGGCACGGCAAGTCCCTCCCCGAGGACATGGCCGACCGCGCCGTCGCCGAACTGGGCGGCATCCGTCACCTGCGCGTGCGCGGCCCCCAGCCGCCCGCCACCACACCCAGCCCCGCCCCGGCCGCCGACCCCGTCGAGCTGCCCCGCTTCGACGTCGGTGACAAGGTCGCCACCCGTGTCGCCTTCGGCGGCGCCCTGGCCGCCCTCGGCGCCCGCCCGGACGTCGTCGCCCTGGACGCCGAGGTCGGCAACTCCACGCACGCCCAGGACTTCGAAAAGGCCCACCCCGAGCGGTACTTCCAGACCTACATCGCCGAACAGCAGATGATCGCCGACGCCGTCGGCATGGCCGTCCGCGGCTACCGCCCCTACGCCACCACCTTCGCCGCCTTCCTCACCCGCGCCCACGACTTCATCCGTATGGCTTCCGTCTCCCAGATCTCCATGGCACTGTGCGGCACCCACAGCGGCGTCGAGATCGGCGCCGACGGCCCTTCCCAGATGGGCCTGGAAGACCTCGCGATGATGCGCGCCATCCGCGGCTCCACCGTCCTCTACCCCAGCGACGCCACCTCCGCGGCCGCCCTGACCGCCACCATGGCCGATCTCGACGGCATCTCCTACCTGCGCACCACCCGCGGCGCCTACCCCGTCCTTTACCGCAGCGACGAAACGTTCCCCGTGGGCGGCTCCAAAACCCTCCGCCACAGTACGCACGACCAGGTCGCCCTCCTCGGCGCCGGCGTCACCCTCCACGAATGCCTCGCCGCCGCCGAACACCTCGCCGCCGACGGCATCCAGGCCCGCGTCATCGACCTGTACTCCATCAAGCCCATCGACACCGACGTCCTGGCCCGCGCCGCCCAGGACACCGGCGCCCTCGTCGTCGTCGAAGACCACCACCCCGAAGGCGGCATCGGAGAAGCCGTCCTCTCGGCACTCGCCGCCACCGGGGACCACCCCGCCTTCACCCACCTCGCCGACACCGTCCTACCGGGTTCCGGCACCACCGACGAACTCCTCGACGCCGCCGGCATCTCCCACACCCACATCGCCCAGGCAGCACGCGCCCTGCTCCAGCGATAGCGTCCGCAACCCGCAGCGCACAACGGCATCCCACCATCGAACGGTCATTACTCGCCGGGCGTTTCGACATGATGAGCGGTGCCAGCCCCATGATGAGCGGTGCCGGCCCAACTCCCGCTGACCTGACCACCAGGCAGGGGCCCCTCGGACACCCCACTACTGTGCACGAACAGCACCTCGAACTCTCGACAACCGTCGTCGCGGGAGCAATTCGCTGTCCCCTGGGATGCGGTCTCCATAGGGTTCCGGCATGGCGGACGAGAGTGAGCAGACGGTGCAAGCGGCCCTTGCCGGGGAGTTGCGGCTTCTCGAACCCGAGGTGCGTGCTTCGCCGGCGCGAGTCCTGGAACTTCTCGACCCGGAGTTCACCGAGATCGGGGCCTCCGGGCGTCGGTGGGATGCGGAGTCGATCCTCACAGTGACGAGTGCCGGCACTGTGTCCTCGGAGTCTCCGGTGAACGTCAGCGACATGACCGGTGTCGTCCTTGCCCCGGGCATCGTTCATCTGACGTACTTCGCCGACCATCAGGGCCGCCGGTCATGGCGCAGTTCCTTGTGGCGCCTGACGGAGACGGGCTGGCGGATGTACTTCCACCAGGGGACTCCGACCGACTGAGCCTGGGAGACACGGTCGGAGGCCGACCTCCCTCGTGCATCGGACCGCCGCCCCAGGGCATCGGTGCCCGCCCGCTGCTGTCCCACCGCCGCCCACCGCACGCGGCGGACGGTCAACACCCCGATTCCCAGGCCGTCTTGAGAGGATCAGGACGGAGCCGGACCTGGGCGGGCGGCCGCCTTCTTCACGGACTTGGCCAGGACCGTGTGCGGGTGCCGGGAGGTGGTCACGTGGTGGTGCAGGGTCCACAGCGCTTCCATGGCCGCCGCGCCGTGTCTGGAATGTCTGTGCGCCGAGTCGGGACTGCGTCCGCCGGCGCTGCGCATCTCCATCAGAAGCCAACCACAGGACAGGAGTGGAAAGTTCGGGTGGGGAGCGAAACGGCCTTCGGGAGAATGGTCCCCTTCCGTTTGGCACCGCCTGCCGCGACGACGTGCCGCATGCCCGCCGGGCGCAAACATGACGCCCCTCCAACCCGCTTTCTCCCGCCGCTGCTGTGGCACACGTTCACGCCGTGGGACATGGGGCCTCGGGAGCTTCCCGGGTGATGGGGAGCGCACGGAAGCTCGGGAGTTGACGATCAGGGCTCGCGGGCGCAATGGCTGGCCGCAGCGGGACTTGGCCGCCGCGCTCGGCAATACGGACAGCCGGGTCTCCCGGGTCGAGCGGGAGGGATTCCGGTCGGCAGCCTGGAGATACCGCTCAGCCATCTGATGTCCGGGGCATATCGCTGCCGGAACCCCTCGCTGCCGCGGCACGGTTGTCGCCTGGCACCGTCCGTCCCTGGCATCGTCAAGCCATCAACCACCACAGACCCACATGTGTTTGCCGCCCGTCAACCGCGCATGGAGAGCCGGCAACCTGAGGGAATACTGCCTCGATCCCATGGGCAGGCAGTGTCACAGTGCAAGACTGACTGCCGTGCCCCGTGCCTTGAAGGCCAAGGAGAGGTACGGTGACTGGCGATCACGCTCAATGCTGCGAGGGTAGGAAGCCCATGACTGACTCAGTTCTCCACCAGACCATCGAAAGCCTCGAAAGCACGCTGCCGGAGCTTGAGGCACAGGAAAAGCAGTTGCGCGGCGAACTCAACGACGTGGTCCAACGCGTCACCTCCGCGCGTCACGCCCTGGAGCACCTGCGTGTGCTGACTGGCGCCGCTGCCCCTCTTGAGCAGTCCACGCCCCTCGCCACGGTCGGGGCGGATAACGCTCCGGTGGCAGAGGCGTCGGCGGCACCGGCGTCCGTGGAACCGGAGTCGGTGGAACCGGCAGGTGACAGCGCCGGGCAGGACTCCCCGGCGCCCGAGGTGCCTGTCGGGCCCGAGCCGGTGGCGGAGCCGGCAGGTGTGGCGGCAGCGGCCGTGCCGTCGCCGCGCGCGGCGTCCTCGCGCGCCAAGACCGGTACGGCGAAGAAGCGCACCGCCAAGAAGGCCGCCGCGAAGAAGGCCGCTGTGCCGGCAACGGCACGGGCCAAGAAGGCGGCTTCGAAGCCGGCCACGCCCGCACGACCGGCCGCTGAGAGCACAGGGGGGCTCCTCGATGCCGCGCTGAAGGTGCTCCGGAAGTCGAACGGGCCGCTGCGTGCCCGTGAGATCAATGAGGCCCTCGGACGCGAGGCAACTCCCGGCCAGATCGAGTCTGTTCGCAACACTCTCGATCGGGTGGCGAAGCAGCAGAAGCTGGTCACGCGCCCCGGGCGGGGTACGTACGCGGCGCTCTGACTTCACACAGCGCGGTGCCGGTAGGGCCACGTCCTCGTTGGGACGTGGCCCTACCCGTGTTTCCGTGCCCGAGCCTGAGCGGGTGGGACCGTCATGCCTCACGCCCCATGAAGGTGGTCGCCCGCCCTGCTGTGTGCGAACCGCGTACTGGTCGGTGGGCGCTGTCCGCTGCGGCTGTTGGGACGCTCGGGGCGCGAGCCCGGGAGTACCTGGCTCTGATGGCGAGTAGTAGGCGGCGGTGAGTCCCGCCCAGGTGGCGGTGAGCGAGACCAGCACGGCCAGGGCGAGGCCGGCGGCCGGGCGGGCGGTGTGGTGCTGGGCGGTGGCGGCGGGGATCACCATCAGGGCGAACACCAGGAGCGTGCCGGTGATCTGACTGGCCCCGGCGGTCGCCGCCCCGAGGAGGACCATGAAGGCCAGGGACAGCCCCCGGACCGGTACGCCGCGGGCGGCGGCGACCCGTAGGTCGGTGGACGCGAACAGCAACGGCCGGCCAATGAGCGCCAGCATCGCAAGGACGGCCGCGCCGACGCACAGCAGCACGGTCACCTGGGTGGTGATGCCGAGGAAGGTGCCGAAGAGGATGGTCTGCGGCCCTTCCAGCAACCCCTTGTAGAGGGCTACGAAGAGGTAGCCGCAGGCGAGGAGGAAGGCTTGGACGGTCCCGGTCGGCGCGGCGGCGTCAGTCGGCAGCACGGCACTCTCCCGTGGTCTCCGGACGTCCCACCACGACCAGTTGCCCGTCGGAGGCGCGCAGCACCTCGATCGGCGTCCCGTAGAGCGCGGTCAGGGTGGCGGAGGTGATGACCTCCTGCGGGCTGCCGGTGGCGGACCCACCCGCGGCCAGGTACACCACCGTGTCGAGGTGGTGCAGTATCGGATTCACGTCATGGGCCACCATCGCCACGGCCACGCCCTCCTGATGGCAGATGCGCCCGATCAACGCGGCCACCCCACCCTGGTGGGACAGGTCCAGACTGTCCAACGGCTCGTCCAGCAGGAGGAGTTGGGGACGGCGGACCAGGGCCTGGGCGATGAGCAGCCGCTGCTGTTCGCCGCCGGAGCACTGCCCGATGGGCCGGTGTGCGTAGGCGGTCGCTCCGACCAGTTCGACGACCTCGTCGACGCGTGCGCGGGCTGCCCGGCGGCGCGGACCCGGCAGCGGCAGGGGCAGGCCCCAGCGGTCGCCGTCCAGTCCCATACGGACCACGTCGATGCCGCGGATCCGCATCGAGGCATCGAAGTTGCGGCGCTGCGGCAGGTATCCGATGCGGTGCCCGGCCCGGCCGGGACGGGCACCGAGGACCCGCACCTCACCCCCGGCGACCGGTACGGCACCGAGCAGTACCTTGATCAGAGTGGACTTGCCGACCCCGTTCGGCCCCAGGACCGCGCTGAACTCGCCCGCGCCGACCGTGAGGTTCACACCGGACCAAAGGTCCCGGCCGGCCAACCGCACGGCGGCGTCGCGCAGTTCCAACACCGGCACGGCATCGCGTCCAGGGGCGACGCCGCTCGGCGCGCCCAGACCGGCTCCCGGGCGCATGACCCCATTCATCGCGCGGCGGCCTTCGCCAGGGCCTGCTCGATGCCCTGGAGCTGGGCGGTCCGCCACTGCCGGAAGCTCGCGCCGGCGGGGGTCAGCGCCTCGGTGACGGTGGCCACCGGGGGGTTGTGCAACGGTCGCGGGAATCGGGATGCGCAGGCGGTACGTGCGGTGCTCATGCGGGGCTCCCTCAGGCGAAGCCGGACGCTGGTCGCGTGCTCCGGTATAGGCGCTGCCCCAAGCTAGATGGCAACGATTTTCACATCAATCTCCAGATGAAGACCATTGCCGTCTCTTGACCGGAACCCGACCGTCCGGGCCAGACCAATCAACGGCCGGCGCTGCGCGGCGTCTCCCGCTCCCGGCCACCAGTCCCCTCCCCGCGCGCCTGCCGCACACCCCGCTCAGCCAGTAGCCACCACCAGGATCGCCATGAGCGGCACCACGGCGCCGCCCCCAACACCTCCCGAAGTCACGGCCGTTGCACCGTCCTCGCGACCGCCACGGAATGCCCGCCAGGCGTGCCTCGGCGGGCGGCCCGGCCGGCCATGCCGCGGTCGGAAACGCCGCGCGGGCCCCGTCCGAGGA
>NZ_JBNHIN010000047.1:58478-65955 GCF_050054615.1 Streptomyces sp. YGL11-2 | reverse complement strand
GGCCGGTGCGGGGTGCGGTGTCGTCGAGCTTGATGGTGCCCAGCGCACCGCGGATGTCGCCTACGTGCGCGTCATCGAGAACGGCGGTGGAGCGCTGGGTCGGGACCGCGGTGCGGACGGTCGTGTCGGTCATGGTGTACCTCCCAAGTCCCCCCGGAGGGAGAGGTGTTGGAGGCACGCGGCAGTCATCCCCCCTGCGCGGGAGCGCAGCACGGCGACCCGTCACGGCTCAGGGCCGTGCGGGCGCTGGGAGNCCCAAGTCCCCCCGGAGGGAGAGGTGTTGGAGGCACGCGGCAGTCATCCCCCCTGCGCGGGAGCGCAGCACGGCGACCCGTCACGGCTCAGGGCCGTGCGGGCGCTGGGAGCGGCGGGGAAGCCGCGCAGGGGAGGTGGTTACCGCGTGCCGGAAGAGTGCGAGGACAGGCGGATGGCGGGCCGATGATGGCCCGGACTACTGCAACTGCAATCCATGTCTCTCGCCTCCTTCCGGCCGGGGCGCCTGGTGCGCCGTCGTCGACTCGGCAAGGAGCGGACCAGTCTCCGTCGACTGGCTCACCCCAACTCGTCAGAGCTTTGGCACGTCACGGCGTAATCCCCTTCGCGGGGGCAGCCACTTGGGGTCACCCCTTGGGCCGGGGAGACCTGTCCTGATCCGGAGCGTCTCTCGACGGGTGGGATCAGTGGCCTGTGTCCGTGACGACGCCTCACCGAACGAGGTGACCTCTTCGCTTCAAACCTGTACGAGTGTAGACCCACACTTGCGCGGCAACGCAACTTTTTGACTGACTCTTAACCCGGCGGTCGGTAGTGGGCTCCCCCACAGTTCGGGTGCTGGACACCCGCCGCGGCCGGCGGCGAGCATGAGCCGCATGTCCCACCACCCCGAGCCCGGCCAACCGGGCAACGTCGACTCCGAGCGGCTGGCCCGTATCGAGGCGCTGCTGGCGCCCGCCGTCACGGGCATAGAGGAGGCGGGCCGCCGGCTGCTGCCCGCCTGGCGGCGGGTGACCAAGGGCGAACCCCGCTGGCCCTCGACGCTGGCGGTGCTGGCGGCGGTGGCGTTGCAGTTCACGCTGCCGGAGCGGCTGGCGATCCATCCGGAGTGGCTGCTGCCGACCCTGGAGACCGCGCTGCTGATCGCGCTGGTCGCAGCCAACCCGTACCGGATCGAACGGGGCTCGGCGCTCTACCGGTGGGCCGGGCTGGTGCTGATCGCGATGATCAGCGCGGCGAACGGCTGGTCCGCGGTGCATCTGGTGATCGGTCTGGTGCGCGGGACCGAGGGCAGTGACGCGGGTCCGCTGCTGGCGACCGGCGGCAGCATCTGGCTGACGAACGTGATCGTCTTCGCGCTCTGGTACTGGGAGTGGGACCGCGGCGGCCCGGTCGCGCGGATACACGCCGAGCGGACCTACCCTGACTTCCTCTTCCCGCAGATGCAGACACCGGAGCTGGCGCCGGAGCACTGGGAGCCGCAGTTCCCCGACTACCTCTACCTGTCCTTCACCAACGCCACCGCCTTCAGCCCGACCGACGTGATGCCGCTCACCCGCTGGGCCAAGATGCTGATGCTGCTGCAGTCGGCGGTCTCGCTGCTGACCGTCGTCCTGGTCGTGGCCCGCGCCGTGAACATCTTCAAGTAGCCGGGTTCAAGTGGCCGGGATCCGCAGAGATTTGGCGGACGGAGGTGTGACCGCGGCGTTTCGAGGGTATGGCGCCGTGGTGACAGGTTCATGAGGCGGCCATGAGAACTCGATGAATAATTGCGCAGTTGCGCAATCTATTGGCCAAGGCTTGACCGGTGAGGCCGTAACCGATCGCCAGCAAGCCCCTGACCTGCGATTTTGCACTGATGGGTCGTCACGGCCCGAAAACAACCCCCGTAGCAAGTCAATTTTTCCTAACGCGGCGGTCAGGGGTAAGGGGCTGTCACGCGGTGCCGCCTGCCTAAGTGGCGGGCGGGCGTGTTCACAACATGTTCGATTTGCGGATTTCTGGTCCGGCACGCGAACCTCGCGCCTGGTCAGCGGCATCTGTAGGGGCGAACGTCCGAGGGTCTTCACCCACCGGCACCGAACAACAGAGGCATATCGATGTCGTCGCCCCTTCTCGAATCATCCTTCGAGCAACCAGAGCACCTGCCCGACCGGGCCGTATACCGAACTGCCACCACCCCGCACCCGCGGACCCTGCTCGACGTGCTCGACGCAACCGCCGCCGCACACCCCCAGGCGATCGCCCTGGACACGGGCTCCGAGGTGATCACCTACCGCGACCTGTGTATCGAGACCGAACGCCGCGCACGGCAGCTCAGGGATTACGGGATCGGCCCCGGCGACCGCGTCGGAGTCCGAGTGCCGTCCGGTACCGCGGAGCTCTACCTGTCGATCCTCGCCATCCTGCGCAGCGGCGCCGCCTACGTACCCGTCGACGCCGACGACCCGGACGAGCGGGCCGCCACCGTCTTCCGGGAGGCCGCCGTCTGCGGCGTCCTCGGACCAAACCCCCAGCCGCCGGGCCTGGCCCGGCCCCTGGGAGCGCAGCGGCTCCCCGGCCCCGAGGACGACGCCTGGATCATCTTCACGTCGGGTTCGACCGGCGCGCCCAAGGGCGTGGCCGTCAGCCACCGCTCCGCCGCCGCGTTCGTCGACGCCGAGGCCGCGCTGTTCCTCCAGGACCGGCCGCTGGGCCCCGGCGACCGGGTGCTGGCCGGCCTGTCCGTCGCCTTCGACGCCTCCTGCGAAGAGATGTGGCTCGCCTGGCGGCACGGCGCCTGCCTGGTGCCGGCGCCCCGTTCGCTGGTCCGGGCCGGCCATGAACTCGGCCCGTGGCTGGTCGAGCGCGGCATCACCGTGGTGTCCACCGTGCCCACCCTCGCCGCGCTGTGGCCGGACGAGGCGATGCGCCGGGTCCGGCTGCTGATCGTGGGCGGCGAGGCGTGCCCGGCTGCGCTGGTCGACCGCTTCGCCCATCCCGGGCGCGAGATGTGGAACACCTACGGCCCGACCGAGACCACCGTCGTCGCCTGCGCGGCCCGCCTGCTGCCGGGGGATCCGGTACTCATCGGCCTGCCGCTGGAGGGCTGGCAGCTGGCCGTCGTCGACAAGGCCGGACACCCCGTGCCGTACGGCGAGGAGGGCGAGCTGCTGATCAGCGGCGTGGGCACCGCCCGCTACCTCGACCCCGTCAAGGACGCCGACCGCTTCCGGCCGGACCACGTCCTGGGGACCGCGCGCGCCTACCGCACCGGCGACCTCGTCCGCGCCGAGCGCGCGGGCCTGCTGTTCGTCGGCCGCGCCGACGACCAGGTCAAACTGGGCGGGCGGCGGATCGAGCTCGGCGAGATCGACGCCGCGCTCAGCGCCCTGCCCGGCGTCCGCGGCGCCGCCGCGGCCGTCCAGACCACCCCGGCCGGCACCCAGGTCCTGGTCGGCTACGTCGTTCCCGAGCAGCGCTCCGGCGACAGCTCCAGCTTCCAGCAGGACAAGGCCAGAGCCCTGCTCAAGGAGCGGCTGCCGGGCCAGATGGTGCCCGTACTGGCGGAGGTCGAGAGCCTGCCGACCCGGACGTCCGGCAAGGTCGACCGCAAGGCGCTGCCCTGGCCGCTGCCCTCCGCGCACGACGCCGGCCGTGACCACGCCGGCCCGGCGCTGCACGGCACCGCCGCCCGCCTCGCCGACATCTGGGAGAAACTGCTCGGCGTGCGGCCCGGCCCGGACAGCGACTTCGTCTCCCTCGGCGGCACCAGCCTGGTCGCCGCCCGCATGGCGTCCATGCTCCGCGAGCACCACCCCGGCGTCTCGGTCGCCGACCTCTACCGGCACCCCGTGCTGCACCGGATGGCCGAGCACCTGGAATCGCTCGGCGGCCCGGTCGACGAGGCCCGCCCGGTGCGCCCGGTCCCGCGCAGTACCGCGGTCGTCCAGTTCCTCGTCCAGACCGGCCTGTACGGAGTGGCCGGGCTGCGCGGGCTCGTCGGGCTCGCGCTCGCGGACAACATCCTCGGCTGGCTCGCCCCGCAGGCGTGGGCCCCGCACACCGCCTGGTGGCTGATCATCGTCGGCTGGGTGGTCCTCTTCAGCGCCCCGATGCGGTGCGCCATCGGTGCCGTCGGCGCCCGCATGCTCGCCGGCTCCATCAAGCCCGGCGCCTACCCGCGCGGCGGCGCCACCCACCTGCGGCTGTGGACCGCCGAACGCGTCGTCGCCGCCTTCGGCATCCCGTCCCTCCTCGGCACGCCCTGGGCGCGGCTGTACGCCCGGACGCTGGGCTGCACCGTCGGGCGCAACGTGTCGCTGCACACCATGCCGCCGGTCACCGGCCTCGCCGAACTCGGCAACGGCTCCAGCGTCGAGCCCGAGGCCGACATCTCCGGCTGGTGGCTGGACGGCGACACCCTGCACATCGGCGCGGTCCGCATCGGGGCCGGGGCCCGGGTCGCCCACCGCAGCATGCTGATGCCCGGCGCCGTGGTCGGCCAGGGCGCCGAACTCGCCGCCGGCGGCTGCCTGGACGGCGAGATCCCCGACGGCGACTGCTGGACCGGCTCCCCGGCCCGCCCGGCCGGCGCCGCCGAGCGGATCTCCAACACCGCGTGGCCCGCCCCGCGCTGGCGGCGCTCGATCGGCTGGAGCGCCGCCTACGCGCTCTCCCTGCTGGGCCTGCCGCTGCTCGCCCTGCTGAGCGGCGTCCCCGCGCTGGTCGGCGCGTACTTCCTGATCCGCGACAGCGGCACCCTCGCCACCGCGGCGGTGCGCCTGATGGCGGCCGCGCCGGTCTTCGCGATCGTGACCACCGGATGTTCGATTCTTGTGACGGCCGCCGTGGTGCGGCTCCTCGGCCGCGGCATCAAGCCCGGTCTGCACCTCACGAGCGGCGGGGTCGCCTGGCGCGCCTGGCTGGTCACCCGCCTTCTGGACGGCGCCCGCGGCAGCCTCTTCCCGATCTACGCCAGCCTCGCCACCCCGCACTGGCTGCGGCTGCTCGGCGCCAAGGTCGGCAAGCACGTCGAGATCTCCACCGTGCTGCCGCTGCCGTCCCTGCTGCACGTCGAGGACGGCGCCTTCCTCGCCGACGACACCCTGGTCGCGCCCTACGAAATCCGCGGCGGCTGGCTGCGGTTGGGCCGCGTCCGCATCGGCCGGCGGGCCTTCGTCGGCAACTCCGGCATCGTCGACCCCGGCCACGACGTGCCCGACCACAGCCTGGTCGGTGTGCTCTCCAACGCCCCGGCGAACGGCGAGCCCGGGATGTCCTGGCTGGGCCGGCCCGCCATGCCGCTGCCGCGGGTGGCGGCCCAGGCCGACCCGGGGCGCACCTTCGCGCCGCCGCGCAAGCTGGTCATGGCTCGCGCCACCGTCGAGATGTGCCGGGTGCTGCCGCTGATCTGCGGAGTCCTCCTCGCCGAGGGCGTGTTCCTCACCGAGCAGACCGCCTTCACCAACGGCGGTCTCGGCCTCGCGGCGCTGGTCGGCGCCCCGCTGATGCTGGCCTCGGGCCTCGCGGCGCTGCTCATCACGACCCTGTCGAAGTGGCTGCTGGTCGGCCGGTTCACCGCGAGCGAGCATCCGCTGTGGTCGTCGTTCGTCTGGCGCAACGAGCTCTACGACACCTTCGTCGAGTCGCTCGCCGTACCGTCGATGGCCGGCGCGTTCACCGGCACCCCGGTGCTCAACTGGTGGCTGCGCACCCTCGGCGCCAAGATCGGGCGCGGGGTGTGGCTGGAGAGCTACTGGCTGCCGGAGACCGACCTGATCACCGTCGAGGACGGCGTCAGCGTCAACCGCGGCTGCGTCCTGCAGACCCACCTCTTCCACGACCGGATCATGCGGCTGGACACCGTCCACCTCGCCGAGGGCTCCTCCCTGGGCCCGCACGGCATCGTGCTCCCCGGGACCGCCGTCGGGGCCCGCGCCTCGATCGCACCGTCCTCCCTGGTCATGCGCGGCGAGAGCGTGCCCGCGCACACCCGGTGGGCCGGCAACCCGATCGCCGGCGAGCGCGCGGCGCGTCCCGCCGGGGCCCGCTCGGAAGGCGGTGCGGCAGCGTGACCCGATGCAGTCGGCGCGCCCTGATCAGGGGCGCCGCCCTGCTGCCGCTCGCCGCGACGGTCGCGGACGGTCTCGCCGGACCGCTCACCGACCGCTACTTCCCCCGCCATGGCACCTACGCCCACGACACCGCCTCGTACGACCTGCACCTGGCCTACCACCCGGTCAACGCCAGCCTGAACGGGCGGGCCCGGATCAAGGCGGTGGCCAACCGGTCCCTGGACCGGGTCGAGCTCGACCTGTCCCGGCTGTCCGTGCACAGCGCCCGGATCGACGGGAACCGGGTCCGCACCCGGCAGAAGGACGGGAAGCTGTTCCTGGACACCCCGCGCCCGCTCGCCAAGGGGGCGCACTTCACCGTGGAGGTCGGCTACAGCGGCCGGCCCAGGCCGGTCCGTTCCCCGTTCGGCCCGATCGGCTGGGACCGGACCGGCGACCCGCACGACGGGACGCTGGTCGCCTCCCAGCCGCTCGGCGCCCCGTCCTGGTTCCCGTGCAACGACCGCCCGGACGACAAGGCCGCGTTCACCTTCCGGATCAGCGTCCCGCACGGGCACCACGCGCTCGCCAACGGCACCCTGCTCGAACGCCGCCGCACCGGGCACCAGGAGTGCTGGACCTACCACCACCCCGGTCCCATGGCCCCGTACCTCGCCGCGCTCTACACCGGCCGCTTCCGCCACGACAGCGGAACGGTCCACGTCGGCACGGCGGACGCGCCGATCGCACTGCACAACGCGTACCCGGCGTGGATGGCCGACGACGCGGAGCACGATCTGGCCCGCCAGCCGGAGATGCTCCGCGCCTTCAGCAGCTACTTCGGGGCGTACCCCTTCGAGGCGTACGGCGCGGTGGTGGTGGACGCCGAACTCGGTGCCCCGGTCGAGAACCAGACGCTGTCCGTCTTCGGCAGCAACCACATCGACGGTCGCCGCGGCTCGGAGACCCTGGTCGCGCACGAGATCGCCCACCAGTGGTACGGCAACAGCGTCAGCCTGCGCGACTGGCGCGACATCTGGCTGAACGAGGGCTTCGCCACGTACGCGGAGTGGCTCTGGTCCGAGCACATCGGCGAGGACGACGCCGTGCGGATCGCCCAGCAGTCGTGGCGTTCGCTCCAGGCCCGCAACCAGGATTTCCGGCTCGCCGACCCCGGTCAGCGCCGGATCTTCGACGACCGGGTCTACGTCCGCGGCGCCTGTGCCCTGCACGCGCTGCGGACCGCCATGGGCGACAACCGGTTCTTCGCGATGCTCCGCAGCTGGCACGACACCCACCGCGGTGCCAGTGCCGACACCCCGGCGTTCGTCGCGCACGCCGAACGCTCCGCGGCGTACTCGGTCCGCCCGCTGCTGCACTCCTGGCTGTACGAGAAGCCGCTGCCGCGCCTCGCCGCGGCCTGACGGGCCCGAGGACACACCGCCGCG
>NZ_JBNHIN010000047.1:46982-58359 GCF_050054615.1 Streptomyces sp. YGL11-2 | reverse complement strand
CCCCCCCCCCCCCCCCCCCCGGCCGCCGGTCAGCCCCGGCGCCGCACCTTCAGGGCATTGTCCGTGCGGGTGGTCGGCCGCCCGTCGGGAGCGTTCTGGATCCGCTCGTGCTCCTCGCTGAGCTGCACCTCCCACTCGTCCTCCGGGAGCGCGAGGGCCGCCAGGACCTCGTCGGGGGTGGGGAAGTGCGCCTCCTCGTGGTCGTGCTCCTCCCAGGCGGGGAATCCGGCGTGCCCGACGATCAGGAGCACCCCGCCCGGCGCCACCGCACCGGACGCCCGCCGCAGGATCCGCTCGCGGAAGATCTCGCCCGGGTGGTGCAGGAACTGCACCGAGACCAGATCGAAGCCGCCCTCGGGGAACGACTCCGCCAGGTCGTGCCACTGCCAGTCGACCCGGTCCGCGACCCCGGCCGCCGCGGCGTGCTCCGCCGCCCGCCCCAGCGCCACCCGCGAGACGTCGGCGGCGGTGACCCGCCATCCCTGCCCGGCCAGCCAGACCGCGTCCGCGCCCTCTCCGCAACCCAGGTCCAGGGCCGTCCCCGGCGTCAGACCGCGGGTCTCGCGGACCAGCACGACGTTGGGGTTCCCGCTCCAGACCTGGTCGCGCTCGGTGTAGAACGTGTCCCAGAACTCGTGGTCCGGGATGGCGGTGCCGCCACTCGTGCCGTTGCCGTGAGCCATGGATGTGCTCCCCTTCTCCGTCGGTGTACGGGAGAGGGTCCGGCGCGGACCTCGCGCAGCGCAAAGTTCGTTGCCGAAACAGCAACGGGAGCCCCGTCCCGACTCCCCGCCCCGCCCGCGCCTTCCGGATCAACCCGCCTCGCGCACCGCCGCGATTCGGCGTGAAGTGGTAACCGCGGGCGGTGTGCGGACCACGGCACTCGCCGTCCACCGGAGAGTCCAGAGAGGAGAGCGTCATGCCGGCAGGTTCCAGCGGCAAGCGGGAGCGCCAGTACGAGCACATCAAGGAGAGCGCCAAGGAGCGGGGTGTTCCGGAACGGCGCGCCGAGGAGGTCGCCGCCCGGACGGTGAACAAGGAACGCGCCCGCGCCGGCGAGGCCCACAGGCCCGGGAAGGTCTCCACCCGCGACCCCAAGTCCGCCTCGCAGCGCGGCGGCGAGCGCTCCGACAAGCGGGCGCAGAGCCCGACCCGGGACCAGCTCTACGAAGAGGCCCGGCGCCAGCACATCGAGGGTCGTTCGTCGATGACGAAGGAGCAGCTCCGCAACGCCCTGGGCCGCTGACCCGGGGCCGGGCGGCGCCGGTCAGATCTCGCCCTCGACCACACCGCCGACGTCGTGGGCGATGTGCACCGCCGCCTCCTCGGCGGACGCGGCGCCGCCGTCGATCCCGACGTCGCGGGCGACGACGTCGTTGCTGCTGCCGCGCCAGAAGCCGTCGTCGTAGCTGACGATCCGGCCGGCGCGCTCGGCGCCCACCTGGTCGTCGTACGGTTCACCCGTCCCGTCCGGCAGGTCGCCGATGCCGTCGCCCTCCGGTGCGCAGACGTCCGGGAGTTCCACGGACAGCCGGTGGGCGAGGGTCTCCCGGTCGTGCTGCTCCTGTGCCGTGGTGCCCTCGTGGTTCACCACGAACGGGCGCTCGGGCGGCGAATAGCCGGTGTCCAGCGCCTCGTCCAGCCCCGGCTCGTCCAGGGCGTCCTCCATGTCGAGGTCGTTGGGGTTGTCCTGGGGGTCGGATCTGGGCGGCTGATAGACCTCGTCGCCCATGGCGTCGTCGGACATTGCCGCCCTCCTCCTCCGCGTCTCCGCGTCCGGTGCGTCGTCGCACCGGGTGTGCCTCGTCCGGGTTGGTGCCTCGTGGTAATTGTCCGTCACCGGACGCGCTCCGGCCTCAGGAGCGCCGGTCCTCCGTCCCCAGCCCCAGGGACTCGGCGATGCCCTGGACGTTGCCGTAGCGGTGGTGCGCGGGCAGCTGCTCGGCCATCGTGACCAGGCGGTCGGGAGCGTGGTTGCGCCGCAGGGTCCGGATGACGTCGTTCCGCTCGGCCGGGTAGAGGCTGCGGCCGAGGTACTGCGCGAGTTCGGAGCGCAGACCGACGTCCTGTTCGGTCATGCCGTGCGGGGTGCCGCCCCGGAAGACGCTCTCCGGCGAGGGCGCGGCCACCGGCTGGTCCTCGCCCGCCGGCTCCAGCTCCCGGTTCTCGTCCGCACGCAGTGAGCGGTCCACCGTCATCTGGCCGCGCAGCTGCTTCTTCATCATGTCGTCCCGGGCGGGACCGGTCTTGTCCATACCGTGTTCCATGACCATCGCTGCCTCCGTTGCCTCCGATTCCAGTCTCCCTGTTCCCCCCGCGGTGACAACACGGAGAACCGGAGGGGCCGCGGCGTACCGGCGCCGGACACGCGAGCGCCCGCCGACCGCGGTGTCCGGGTCGGCGGGCGGTGCCCGCGGGTGTCGGCGTCAGCTCCCGGCTTCGGCGGCCACCGGCTTCGGGATCAGGAACGAGGTCGCGAGGGCCAGCGCCAGGATGACCACACCGGCGATCATGCCCGCGGTGTAGCCGCCGGCCGAGGCCGGGTCGGCGGGGGCGACCGCGGTCTTCACCGCGTACAGGACCGCGAAGCTCAGGCCCGCGCCCAGGTTGAACGCGCCCGCGTTCAGCCCCGGCAGGAAGCCCGGGTTCTCGCTGGGGGAGAGGACGATGCCCAGCCCGTTGAGCACGATGTTCGCCACGCCCGCGTAGGTGATGCCGACGAGGACCGAGGTGACCAGCAGCAGGACATGGGACTGGCTGTGCATGGTCAGCAGCATCAGCACGACCGACCCCGCGGACCCGATGAGGCCGAGCCGCAGGATCCGGCCGTAGCCGAACGTGGCGGCGAGCCGGCCGGCCAGCGGGCCCATGGCCAGCCCGGCGAGCGCGTACGGGGACAGCGTCCACCACGCGGACTGCTCGGCGGACATCCCGAGCCCGGCCTGGGCGTCCTGGGCGAACGCCGGGATCAGGCCGTTCATCACCGCGAACACACCGGTCATGGTGAGCACGGTGGTCAGCAGGGTGGCCCAGGTGCCGCGCTGCTTGAGGTGGTGGGTGGCGACCAGCGGGTGCCCGCTGCGGTTCTCGGTCCGCCAGAACAGCGCGAAGGCGGCCGCGGCCAGCACGACCAGGACGCCGACCAGCGGCCAGTCGGCGGCGGCCAGCTTGCCCGCCTCGTTCAGCGCGATCAGCAGCGCGCCGACCGAGACGACCAGCAGCGCCACGCCGGGCCAGTCCATGCGGGACGCGGTGGGCGCCTTGGACTCCGGGGTCAGGGTGGCGACCAGGGCCGTGGCCAGCGCCGCGACGACCGCCATCGCCCAGAACACCGACTGGAAGCCGTGCTGGTCGGCGAGGTAGCCGCCGGCCAGGGAGTCGACACCGGCGATCCCGCCGTTGACCGCGGTGATCACGCCGAGCAGCGTGCCGTACCGCTTGGGCTCCGTGACCTCGACCCGCAGCATGATCAGGCACAGCGGAACGACCGGACCGCTGACGCCCTGGATGATCCGGCCGGCGAACAGCATCGGGATGCTCGTCGCGAGCGCGGCGACGACACAGCCGACGACCATCAGGCCCAGCATCCCGGCCAGTACCCGGCGCCGGCCGAGGACGTCGCCCAGCCGCGGCAGGAACAGCGAGAACAGCGCCGCCGACGTGAAGAACGCGGTCTGGGTCAGCCCGACCTCGGCGGAGCTGGCACCGAGGGAGTCCTCGATGTTCTTCAGCGCCGGGCTGAGCATGCTGGCGTTCAGCTGGAAGGCGAAGCAGGCCGTGAGCAGTGCGGCGACCAGCACGCCGATGCGCACGCCGGATCCGCCGCCCGCCGTCTCGGCGGGGCGCGGTGTGGTGGAGATGTTCATGCTGCCCGGCCCTCGCCGATCCGCTCCAGGGCGTCCACCACGAGGTTCCAGAACCGCTCGTGGTCGAGCGTGACCGCGACCTGCGTGTGGCAGTCGGCGGGCGCCGGCGCACGGAAGTCCGTCACGGTCATGCCCAGCGTCAGCGCACCGCGCAGCTCGATGTCGACCGGTGCCTTGCGGACGGTCATCACGTCCGGGTCGATGACGTACGCCACCGCGCACGGGTCGTGCACCGGCGGGAACTCGAAGCCCTGGTTCTCCCGGTACGCCGCGCGGAAGAAGTCCAGCAGCTCCAGCACGAAGCGAGCCGGCGCGGTGCCGACCGCGGCGATCTTCGCCTCGACCTCGGGGGTGGCCAGCGCCTGGTGGGTGAGGTCCAGGCCGACCATGGTGACCGGCCACTTCTCGTTGAAGACGATGTGCGCGGCCTCGGGGTCGATGATGATGTTGAACTCGGCGACCGCGCTCCAGTTGCCCTCGTGGTAGCCGCCGCCCATCAGGACGACCTCGCGCACCCGCTCGGCGATCCGCGGCTCCTTGCGCACGGCCATCGCGATGTTGGTCAGCCCGGCCGTCGGAACGATGGTGATCTCGCCCGGCTCGTGGGACATCACGGTGTCGATGATCAGGTCGACCGCGTGCCGGCGGTCCAGCTCGAAGGCGGGCTCGGGCAGTTCGGGCCCGTCCAGGCCGGTCTCGCCATGGATGTCCGGGGCGGTCTCGATGGACCGGACCAGCGGCCGCGGGTTGCCCGCGGCGAACGGCACCCCGGTGATTCCGGCGACGGCCGCCACCGACAGCGCGTTGCGGGTCACCTTCTCCAGCGTCTGGTTCCCGACCACGGTGGTCACCGCGACCAGTTCGATGTCGGGATTGCCGTGCGCCAGGAGCATGGCGATCGCGTCGTCATGCCCCGGGTCGCAGTCGAGGATGATCTTTCTGGCCAACGGGCGAGCCCCTTTGCTCTGCGGAACGGGGTGGTGCGGGTGAACTCGATCTCTGGGCGCGCCGCAGCAGGCTGCTACCTCGGGAAAACGTTCTCCGGAAATTTCGCTCATCACGCGCGGAGATGTCAATGAAGTGTCAATGAAGTGTGAGGGAGCTGACCTGCGCACCCCCTGGTATGCGGAGGCACACAGCTGATACGGATGAGCGCACGCGGTGAAAACGTTTGCCGCCGAATCCGGGACGCTGCCGCCCGTGCGGCACCGGCCCCGTAGTGGAAGGCGCAGCGCCGTGGCCGATGTGACCCTGCGAGACGTCGCACGCGCCGCGGGCTGTTCGGTCGCCACCGTCTCCCGCGTCCTGGCGGGCAACCGCCCGGTCGGTGCGGAGACCGCGCGCACCGTACGGCGGGCCGCCGAGCGTCTGGGCTACCGGCCCAACCACGTCGCCCGCGCGCTGCGCAGCCGCTCCACCGGCATCGTCGGACTCGTCCTGCCGCAGATCACCAACCCGTTCTTCCCGTCCCTCGTACGGGAGTTGGAGCACGCACTGCACGCCGAGGGGCGGGCCGTGCTGCTCGCCGACTGCGACGACGACCCGGAGACCGAGGCCGCCCGGATCGGCGAACTCCTCGACCGCCGGGTCGACGCCCTGCTGCTGATACCGGCCGACGAGCGGCGCAGCCGGGAGGCGGTGCTGGGCGCCGCGGCCCAGGTGCCGGTGGTGCTGCTGGACCGCGGCTGCGGGCCCGGCGTCGCCGACTGGGTCGCGGTCGACAACGCGGCCGGTATGGCCCTGGTGCTGGACCATCTCGCCGCCACCGGACGCCGCCGCCCGTGCTTCGTCGGTGCCGCCGGCACCGCGTCCGCGGCGGTGGAACGCCGGGCGGCCTACGAGGCGGGGGCCGCCGCGCTGGACCCGGCCGCGCCTGAACGCACCCTGCTCGGCGACTTCTCCGCGGCGTGGGGCCGGGCCGCCGTCGACCGGATCTGGCCGTCCCGCCCGGACGCCGTCGTCTGCGCCAACGACCTGATCGCGGCCGGTGCCCTGCAACGGCTGCGCCAACTCGGCGTCGACGTTCCGGGCGAGGTCGCCGTCACCGGCTTCGACGACATCCCGCTCGCCGGCCTCGCCGACCCGGCGCTGACCACCGTCCGCCAGCCGCTCGCCGAACTCGCCGCGGAGGCGGCCCGGTTGCTCGTCCGCCGCCCGGCCGGGGCGACCGTTCCCGGTCCCCGGCAGCCGGTCCGCGCGGTCCGCCTCGCCCCGGAACTGGCCGTCCGGGCATCGAGCGGACGGCCTTCGTGAGCGACCTCTTGACCGTACGCGGTCAGTGAGTAAAGTCTAGACCAATTGGCACACCCTCGCGTCAACCACCCCCCTACGCGAAAGGGTTGACATGGACAAGAAGAGAAGGCTGGCCCTCGCCATAGGCAGCGCACTTGCCCCCCTCCTCGTCGTCACGATGCCGGCCGGCCAGGCCAGCGCCCACGGCTATGTCTCCTCGCCGCCCAGCCGGCAGGCCCAGTGCGCCGCCGGCACCGTCGAGTGCGGACCCATCAAGTGGGAGCCGCAGAGCGTCGAAGGGCCCAAAGGGCTGACCAGTTGCAGCGGCGGCAACAGCCAGTTCGCCGACCTCGACGACGACTCCAAGCCCTGGCAGGTCACCCCGATCGGCAGCACCCAGACCTTCACCTGGCACTTCACGGCACGCCACGCCACCAGCAACTGGCAGTACTTCGCCAACGGCCGGAAGGTCGCCGAGTTCGACGGCGGGGGCGCCCAGCCCCCGGAGGAGATCTCACACACCGTCAACTTCGACGGCGTCACGGGCAGACAGAAGATCCTCGCGGTCTGGAACATCGCCGACACCGCGAACGCCTTCTACGCCTGCATCGACGTGAGCATCGGCGGCTAGGGCCCGTCCCCCTCCGCCCACCGCTCTCCCTTCTCTCCCGCTCTCCCTACCCCTCTCTCCCCTCCCTCCTCCCGCCGCGTCGCCCTGCGCCGCCCCCGGCAGCAGGGCGGCGCCGGTGTCGTGGGCAACCGTTACGATCGGCCCATTCATGGCCGACGCTCGTGGCCGCTGCCAGGAGGAAGAGATGGGTCTGTTCCGCCGAGGACCGAAGCGGGATTCCCGCGACCTCGCACGCGATGAGGAGTTCGGCTTCTTCTCGGAGCGGGAAGGCCGCGCCTTCAGATCACAGGTCCGCCAGGCGTTCGCCGAGCACGGCCTGGAGGTCACCGCCTATGCCGCGGTGGTCACCGACTCCGCGGGCCGCCAGTTCGGCCTGGGCAACCTCGCCGCCGTCTGCCACCGCGACCGCCGCGGCGAGCGCAGCTGGCCCGCGCTGATCCGCGACCACGTCGGCAAGGTGCTGCGCACGATGGACGGCCCCCAGCCGCTGGAGATCCTCTCCGAGGACGAGATCCGGGCCTGCCTCTACCCCCGCGTCGTCGCCCAGGAGACGCTGCCCGCCTCCGACTCCTTCCGCTACGGGCGCGAGCCCGCGCCGGGCCTGCGGGAAGTGCTCGCCCTGGACCTGCCCGAGGCGGTGCAGATGCTGAGCGAGGACTCGCTGACCGACCTGGGGGACGTGGCCGAGCTGCGGATCCGCGCGATGAACAATCTGCGAGCCCTGCCGGTCGAGGGCCACGAGACGGTGCGGCGCGGTGACGGCTCGGCGTTCGAGGTGCTGCTCGGCGACTCCTTCTTCACTGCCAGCAGGGTGCTTGTGCTGGACGACCTGGTCCGGCGCGTCATGGGCACCGGACTCACCTCCGACGGTGCGCTGGTCGCCATGCCGTTCCGCCACCAGCTGGCCTTCCACCGCATCCACGACGCCCAGGTCATCCCGGCCCTCCAGGCGATGGCGCAGTTCGCCGCCGCCGGCCACGAGGACGCGGCGGGCGCGATCAGCCCCAGGGTGTTCTGGTGGCGCCGCGGGGTGATGACACCGCTGAGCGAGCCGGACGGCGACGGCCTGCGTGTGGTGGTCGACACCGAATTCCAGGACATGCTGGAGCGGCTGGTGCAGGACGAGGCGTGAACCCCGGCCGCGCCGGCGGCCCCGGCGCGCGCCGTACGGGGCGCGATCCGCAGCCCCGGAAAAAAATTCCGCAGAATCTTCATGGGGCGGGGAACCCGGGCACCTGCGCACCCGTTCCTGAGGGTGAGGCCCCGCGCCCTCCCCCGTGCGCGGGGCCTCACCAGTGCTCTGCGCGGCCCAGTCCTCTGCGCGGCGCTCACCCCTCGCGGTCGTCGAGCAGCGCCCGCTCCTCGTCGGTGAGGAGCCGCGAGCGGATCAGGAAGCGGACGCCCTCGGGCGCCTCCAGCGAGAAGCCGCTGCCCCGCCCCGGTACGACGTCCACCGTCAGATGCGTATGCCGCCAGCGGGCGAACTGGTCGGCCGACATCCAAAAGCCCACCGGCTCCGGAACCCCCGCCACCGCCAGCCGGGCCAGCAGCACGTCCGCCGCTCCGGTACGGAACTCCCCGGCCGGATAGCACATCGGCGCACTCCCGTCGCAGCAGCCGCCGGACTGGTGGAACATCAGCGGTCCGTGCCGCTCGCGCAGCGACCGCAGCAGTTCCGAGGCGGCGGCGGTGAGCCCGATCCGCGCGGGTTGCCGGTCCATGGTCGTTCCTCTCGTCGCCGGATCCGTCGTCTGGGACCGCCGATGCCGTCACGGAGGCCGTTTCCGGAGGCGCCGACGGGTCCCCGGGGCCGCCGTGACGGCAGGCGGTGGGCCCCAGTCAACCCGTTGCGACGTTGCACGGTGGTTGCACGCCCGCACCCGTGCCATTCGGGGGACGACGGGCGTGGCGCCGGCCCCCGGCCGTTCGTCCGCCGCTACGAAGGGAGCCTTCTCGCACCGGGACGAACCGCCGGTGCGCCGCAGCAGAGCAGCGAAAGGAGCCCCCATGTCCGCGCCGTCCGCGATCGACCACCACGCGACCACCGGGTACAGCCTCCCCCTAGCCTACTGGCTGGCCCAGGCGTCCGACTTGGCCTACAAGGACGAAGCCACCATCGAATCCCAGGCACGAAACTGGGGCTTCGACGAGGTGCGCCACCACCAGACGCGGTTCACCCCGCCGTTTCCGCTAGAGGACACCCAGGCGTACACCGCCGCCAGCGACCACATGATCATCACCGCGTTCCGCGGCACGGAACCGGCGGAGATCCGCGACTGGCTCTCGGACGCCGGCACCACCCCGTGGCCCGGCCCGGCCACCACGGGATATGTGCACTACGGCTTCGCCGAGGCGCTCCAGTCGATCTTCCCGGAGGTCAAGGACACCCTGGCCGATCTGCGCACCGACAACCAGACGGTGTGGTTCACCGGCCACAGCCTCGGCGGTGCGCTCGCCATGCTCGCCGGGGCACGGATGTATCTGGAGGAGCCGCGGCTCCAGGCGGACGGCGTCTACACCTACGGGCAGCCGCGCACCTGCGACCGCGTCCTGGCGGCGGCGTACAACAAGGGCTTCAAGAACCGCATGTACCGCTTCGTCAACAACAACGACATCGTGCCGCAGCTCCCGCCGGAGCCCGTCTACACGCATGTCGAGGCGCTGCGGTACATCGACTCGGACGGCAGGCTCCACGACTCGATGGGCCTGCTGGGCAACCTGGCGGACCGCGCCAAGGGCCTGACCGCCGACGCCTTCGCCCCCGCCACCGCCGGCGTCCGGGACCACTCGATCAAGCGCTACATCGCGGCCATCGAGAACAACCTGTCCTGATGTAGCGTCAGTTGCCGGCGGTGCCGGAACGTCCCCCGACGCATCCGGCGTCCGGGCCGCGAGGGGGACGCGGCCCGGCTCGGGGGTGGTGGGAGCGGTGGCCCGGCCGCATGATCGATCCGGCCTCCGCACCCTCCTGACCTGCCCGCCCGCGGCCTGCTGCGGCGCTCCTTAAGGGAATTCTCACCAGTTCCTCATTCGGTGAATATGGTGGGCCCTTGTCGATCACCGGCAAGCTGGCTGCTTGTGTATCTTTCTGCTCCCTCGCACGGAAACGCGCCCGCGCCGTCCTGGCATGCCGGCGTATCGCTCTTGGACGGCTGGCTGCCGCTGACGATCCAGATCGTCGCCGGAGTGCTGCTCGTTGTGGTCATCGGCTGGCGCACCCCGCGCTGGAGACTGCTGTGGCTGCCCGTCGCGGCCGGTGTCGGCCTGCTCGTCGCGCTGCTGGCGAAGTGGTACGTGGACGCCAACGCGCTCGCCACCGACCCGGCGCCGGTGTCGCTGTGGGTGTGGATCGGGGTCACCGCGGCGGCGCTGGCCGTCGCCGTACTGGGCTGGCGGGGCGCACGCTGGTGGCGGCGAGCGCTGTCGGTGCCGGTGATCCCGCTGGGCCTGCTGTGCACGGGGCTGGTGCTGAACCAGTGGGTGGGCTACTTCCCGACCGTGCAGGAGGCATGGGCGCAGATCAGCGCCGGTCCGCTGCCCGACCAGGTCGACGCCGCGCAGCTGAGCGCGTTGCAGGGCAAGGGCAGCACGATGACCACCGGTCGCGTGGTGGCGGTCAACACCCCTGACACGGCGAGCCACTTCACGCACCGCGAGGAGTATGTGTACCTGCCGCCCGCCTGGTTCAGCGGGGCCCACCATCCGCAGCTGCCCGCGCTGATAATGATCGGGGGCGAGTTCAACACGCCCGCCGACTGGATCCGTACCGGTGGTGCGATCTCGACCATCGACGCCTACGCCAAGGCCCACCACGGACAGGCCCCGATCCTGGTGTTCGCGGACTCGGGGGGCAGTTTCAACAACGACACCGAGTGCGTCAACGGTCCGCGCGGCAACGCCGCCGACCACCTCACCAAGGACGTCCGGTCCTATGTCGTCTCCCACTTCGGCGCCTCCTCCGCCCCGGCCGACTGGGGGGTCGTCGGCTTCTCCATGGGCGGTACCTGCGCGGTCGATCTCGCCGTCATGCACCCGGAGTTGTTCGGCAGCTTCGAGGACATCGCGGGGGACGAGGGCCCGATCGTCGGCACCAAGCAGCTGACCATCAAGGACCTCTACGGGGGCAGCGCGGCGGCGTGGGCGAAGTTCGACCCGCTGACCGTGATGGCGGCGCACGCCCCCTACACCGACACCGCGGGCTGGTTCGACAACAGCAGCTCCGGCGACCGGCCCGGTGGACCGGGACGGCGCGGCGGACCGAACAACGGCCATGGCGGAAAGGGCGGTTGGCAGGGCGGACACGGCGGGCAGCACCGGCACGGCGGCACCATGAGCCGGCCGGGCCCCATGGGCTTCGGCGGCCGGGACATCCCCGGCGACGGGATGGGCGGCCAGACGGCCGACGCGCAGAAGCTCTGCGCCGCCGCCGGCAAGAAGGGAATCTCCTGCACCCTGCACTACCAACCCGGCGGCCACACCTGGCAGTTGGCGTCCGGCGCCTTCTCCGCCGCGCTTCCCTGGCTGGCCGAGCGCGTCCACACACCGACCGGATCGGCCGGCGCGTAGGCCCCGGCCGATCCGGAACCCCCGTACGGCACCGAGCAAAGAAACACACCCAACCAATTCCCCCCCAGAGGGGGGGGGGCTT
>NZ_JBNHIN010000047.1:0-46917 GCF_050054615.1 Streptomyces sp. YGL11-2 | reverse complement strand
GCACCGCACAAGGCACCGCCCCCGACCGTTTCCACGGATCGGGGGCGGTGCCTTGTGCGGGGGCCGGCTAACGTGCCGGACCGCACTGGTAGAGGGTCTGCGCGGTGCCGCCCTCCCCGGTGGTCGCGGTCTTCGGGGACTGCGTACCGCCGTAGGCCGAGGCCGGGACGCGGGTGCAGTCGGACCGCACCCAGCCGGCGATCCGGGTGGCGGACGTCGAACCGCGGCCACCGCCACCGAACATGGCGCCCATGCCGCGCCCGCCGCCCAGCAGGACGTAGCGGACCTTGCCCGACGCCACCAGTTGCCGGAAGTCGGCCTCGGTGGGGAACGGGACCTGGCCGCTGAAGCCGCCCAGCGGGAGGATGCGGGTGCCCTTGGCGAGGATGTACGGGGACGCGTTGTTCCAGCCGTCGGTGGCGAAGACGTACTCGGCCGAGCCGCGGTGGGCGGTGGTGTACGCGAGCAACTTGCGCTGGTCGGAGGTGAGTCGGCCACCGGAATCGCCGAAGCCTCCCCTGGCGTGCGCACCGCCCGGCCACTTCGCCGCGCCATGGCCGCCACGGCCGCCGCGCATGCCGGACGGACCGACCGCGCCCATCCCGGAGCTGCCGTACGCCGGGTTGAAGACCTGCACCGCCCAGGCGCTCGGCGCGAGCAGCACGGCGGCGAGCGACGCGGCAAGACCGACCAGGGCGAGCCGTCCGCCGGACCGGGCGCCGCCCGGCCGGGCGACGACCAGCAGGACGACGGCGGCCAGCCCCAGCACGCCCACCGCCGGCGCCAGCCGCGGCAGGAAGGACGGGAACTCGCCGGCGAGGAACGCGCCCCACGCCGCCGTCGCGGCGACCGCACCGGGCAGCACCCAGGCGCGGCGTCCACCGGCCCGGTACGCGCGCCACAGCATGATGGTGCCGCCACCGGTCAGTGCGGCGAGCGGCACCGCGATCACGCCCATGTAGTACGTGTGGCCGCCGACGCTGCCCGCGCTGAAGACCAGGAAGTACGTGGCCAGCCAGGTGCCCCAGAGGGCGAACCCGGCGCGGATCCGGTCCGTACGCGGGCTGCCGCGGCGCCACAGGAGGCCGCAGACGACGGCGACGGCGGCGAACGGGTAGAGCCAGCCGGTCTGCGACGCGAGCGCCGAGCCGAACATCTTCGACCAGCCGTCCTGGCTGCCGCCCCCGAAGCCGCCGGGCCCGCCGCCCTGAGCCCGGTCGGGCAGATGGGCGGCGTCCTGCTGCGCTCCGGCGTGCGTACCGGGCGTGCCACTGCCGCCGGCCTGCCGCGGGTGCTGTGCGCCGCCGCGCGGCGCACCCGCCGCCTCGGTCGTCCCGGCACCGTGCGACGCGGCGCCGCCCTGGCTCCCGCCGTGGCCCCCGCCGCCCCGCGTCGCGCTGATGCTGCCGGTGGAGGCGGCACTGATGCCCAGGGACGAGAAGCGGTTCAGGAAGTTGTAACCGACCACCATGCTGAACGCGGAGTTGTTCGTGGTGCCGTCGACATACGGCCGGTCGTTGGCCGGAGTGAGGGCGACGGCCACCATCCACGAGGCGGAGACGGCGGTCATCACCACCGCGGAGAGCCCGAGACGCGTCAGCCGCTTCCGCAGCGGGACCGGCGCCGAGATCAGATACACCGCGGCGAGCGCGGGCAGGACCGCCCACGCCTCCAGCATCTTCGACTGGAAGCCGATGCCGACCCACACGCCGGCCATGACGAGCGGACGCAACCGGCCCGCCTCCGCGGCGCGTTGGGTCGCCTCCGCCGCGAGCAGCACGCACAGGGTGAACAGCGGGTCCTCGACGGCGGTCCGGAACAGCCCGACCGCCACCGGCGTCAGCAGGAACGCACCGCTCGCGATCAGCGCCGCGTTGTAGCCCGCCCAGCGGCGCACCACCCGGTACAGGACCAGAAGGCTCGCCACACCCTCCAATACCTGAGGAAGTGTCAGCGCCCAGGGGTGGAATCCGAAAATCCGGGCGGAAATCGCCTGCGGCCAGAGGAATCCCGGCAATTTGTCGAGGGTGATGGAATTGCCGGGGTCGAAGGAACCGTAGAAGAACGCCTTCCAGCTCTCCGTCATACTGCGCACGGCGTTCGCGTAGAAGGTGTGGTATTGGCTGTGATTGATCCCCCACGCGTAGAGCACGGCGGCCAGCACGGTGATGACCAGCAGCGCCGGTCGCGCGTATGCAGGTTGCCCCACCGGCGATCGCCAGGGCGCGCGGCGGACGCCGGCGCCGGCGGGGGCGGTTGTGTCGAGGACTGTCGTAGCCATGCGCAGCAGTCTTCGGCATGTTCGGGGCCCACTACGCCGCACCCGACAGTTTCAAGGAACTTCTCACCGGATACGGGGGAACCTTTTACCGAACTGATTCCGCCTTTAATCCGCGCGGCGCCATTCATTACCTGCGCCAGGGCGACGCAAAGCGAACGGCAGGGCTACTCCTTCACGAAGGTCAGGTCTCGGGTGCCCCGTCGGTTATGTCGTCATCCGGTGTGTAACGCGCCGGGGGGTCGAACCTCCTCAGCAGCTCCTCGGCGGTCTCGTTCCGCTCCTGCTTGATGACGATCTCGGCGACCTGCTTGGCCACCATCGCCCGCCGGACATCCCCGTCCGCGAAGCCCATGCCGGTGAGGAAGCCTTCGAAGTGGTCCGCGGCCGTCGGCTCTTGCACGGGTCGTCATCGGCGTCCGGCCGAGCCGGCACGGGGTCCCGGGAGGTGCCCGGCACCCCGTTGGAGTGCCTCGTGATGGGCGGCGTTCACCGTGTGGTGAAGTGCGCGGTTGCCAGGACGTGGCCGTCGGGCGAGGTCAGCACGGCACCGGAAAGCGTGGCGGGGTCCACGGAGGCCGGGGCGCCCCAGTAGCCGTCCCCGTCGTGCAGGTGGAAGGTTCCGAGCCCGACGGTGGTGCCGTCGGTTCGCTCCAGCCGGCAGATGACGTCACCGGTGTACGGATTCCCGGCGTCGGCGAGATCGACGGACATGAACACCCAGCCATCCGACCCGGGATGGGCGTAGATTTCCCCGGCCGGTTGCCGGTGCGCCGCCCCGGCTCCGATCAGATTCGCATGCAGCATCCCGGCCCCGGCCTGGACGGGCCGTGCGGGGCCGGCCACCACGTTCTCGATGGCCGTGCCGAGGGCCCAACCGCCGAACCCCACCCCGAGCACGAGCGCGGCGGCGGCAGAGGCCACCCGCAGCCGTACGCCGCCGCGGAGCCGCGCGCGCCGCCGCGCGAAGCTGTGCTCGGTCCCGCGTCCGTCGCGCGCGACCTGGGCCAGGGCCAGCCGCCGCGCCACCCGGGCTTCGAAGCCGGCCGGCGGCTCGCTGCCGGGCAGGAGGCCGAGCAGCCCGTCGCCGACGAGGGCGAGCTGCTGGACGTACTCCCGGCAGTCCGCGCAGCAGTCCAGATGGGCGACCGCCTCGGCCCGTTCCCGGCCCGAGAGCACGCCCAGTGCCAGCTCGGCACCGGTCTCGTGCAGCTGTGCGCAGGTCAGGTCCTCAGTCATGGCGGCCTCGCTCCGGAGACGCGGGGGGCGGATCCGTGGGATGCGCAGGGGTGGGATGGTGCGGATACGGGGGATTCGGCGAGGTGAGCGTGGTCCGCAGCTTTCCCATCGCGGTCCTGATCCGTGTCTTGGCGGTGCCCAGGGGGATGTGCTCCCAGTCGGCGACCTGCTGAGCGGTCATCCCGTAGATGCCCGCCATCACCAGGGCGCGGCCCTGCTCGCCGGGCAACTGTGCCACCGCGGCCCGCAGGGTGGACGACGCCTCGTCTGCCAGCGCCTGCTGCTCGGGGGTCTCGGTCACCGCCTCCAGGAGCGCGTCTAGGTCCTCGGGGGCCACCGGCTCCGGCCGGCGCGACCGGACGGCGTCGATGGCGAGGTTGTGCGCGATGGTCGTCAGCCACGTCGTCACCGATCCGCGGCGGGAGTCGTAGACCTGGGCGTGCCGCCACGCGCGCTCGAACGTCTGCTGGGCGATGTCCTCGGCGAGCTGCGCATCGCGGGTGACCGCGATGGCCACGCCGAAGACCGTGTGCTGGAATCGCCGGACGAACGTGTCGGCGAGCTCTGGATCACCGGTGGCCAGACCAGCCAGCAGCGCCGCGTCCGGGATGCGTCCGACGGGGAGCTGCAACCTCTGCATACCCTTGAGTACGGTCCGCCCCGGCCAGGGGATTGCCTGGCGGCTACGGAAGACCACGCACCCATTCTCCCTCGGTGCCACCGCCCGGCGCATGCGCCGCACGCCTCCGCACGCCAAGGGTGATGGCCGGCCTACGGAACGTGCGCGGATGTCGCGCCGGCCGCCGGCCGCTGGCCGCCGGTGGCGGTGGCGGTGGCCCGGGGCCTGTGCGCGGCTCATGGCCGAACCTCGATCCGCGATGTGCCGCCGGTTCCGTGCAGCCGGTAGAGCCGTGCATACGCCGCGCTGCGGGCGAGCAACTGGTCGTGTGTGCCGTGGTCGGCGATGCGGCCGTGCTGGAGCAGCACGATCTGGGTGGCATCGCGCACGGTGAGCAGGTTGTGGGAGATGAGGACCGTCGTGCGTCCGCTCATCAGCAGCCGCAGTGGTTGCAGGATGTGCCGGCCCGATTCCGCGTCCAGGCCGGTGGTCGGCTCGTCGAGGACGAGAACGGGGGCGTCGCGGATCATGGCGCGGGCGATGGCGAGACGCTGCCGTTGTCCGCCGGACAGCAGCCGGCCGCGCTGCCCCACCACGGTGTCGTAGCCTTCGGGAAGGTGGCTGACGAAGTCGTGTGCGTCGGCGGCGCGGGCCGCCGCGACGATCTCTTCGTCGCTCGCGCCGGGGCGGCCGTAGGCGATGTTGTCGCGCACCGTGCCGTGGAAGACCAGGGTCTCCTGCAGCAGCATGGCGACGTTGTCCCGGAGGTCGTCCAGGCACAGTTCGCGCAGATCGTGCCCGTCGAGGCGAACGGCTCCCCGGTCCGGGTCGTAGAAGCGCAGCAGCAGCTTGGCGGCGGTCGACTTCCCGGCACCACTGGCTCCTACGAGTGCCAGCGTCTCGCCGGGTCCCACGCCGAACGAGACATCCGACAGGGCCGGCCGGGCGGTCCCGGGGTAGCGGAAGGAAACGTCGTCGAACACGATCTCACCGCGGGTACGGCCGAGCTTCCGCGGAGCCGCCGCCTGGACGACCTGGGGCCGCTGGTCGAGCAGCTCGATGATCCGCTCTGCCGCGGCGGATGCCGAGTAGAAGGTGTTGCCGAGACCGGAGATGCCGCGGATCGGGCCGTAGAGCCTGCTCAGCAGGGTGAGGAAGACCATCAGGCCGCCCAGGGTGAGGTGGCCGCGGGCCAGTTCCCAGGTGCCCAGCCCCATCACCAGCAGGCCGCCGGTCAGCTCGATGACGTCGACGACCGTGGTGTACACGGCCCCGATACGGGCGGAGGCCATGGCGGCCCGGAACCTGCCGAGGTTCTCGCGCTCGAACCGGCCGTGCTCCCACCGTTGCCGGTTGTACGCCTGGACGAGGGCGATGTTGCCCAGTGCCTCTTCGGTGATCGCGCTGATCGAGCCGCTGCGGCGCCGCCGCTCCCGCGACGCGGCTCGCACCCGCCGGGAGAAGCGCCGGGCGGTGAACCAGAACAGGGGCGCGATGACCAGGGCCAGGAGCGTCAGGTCCCACCGCAGGTAGCACAGCACGCCGAGGAAGATGCCCAGGCGCATGACCTGTGCGATCGCGCTCACGATCCCGGAGAGCAGGAACGTCTCGACCGCGTCGACGTCACCGGTCACCCGGGAGAGCACGTCGCCGAGCCGCCGCCGCTCGAAGAAGCCGAGTGAGAGCCCTTCGACGTGGCGGAACAGATCCGACCGCAGGGCCAGCAGGAACCGTTCGCCGACCCACGTGGAGGTCACGTCGTCGGCGAAGGCGAGGGCTCCCGCGAAGAACGTGAACCCCAGATACGCGAGGGCGATCGGCACGAAGAGGCGCAGGTCGCGCGGGACCAGCATGTCGTCGATGACGATCTTGAAGAGCCAGATCTCGGCCGCGTCGACGACCGGCCCCAGCACGACGAAGGCCAGGATCACCACGAGCCAGCGCCGGCCGCCACGCGTGTACGGCCAGAAGCGCCGGAAGATGTCGCGCAGGGCCACCGGCGGCGCGGCCTCGACGATTCCGTCTGCTCCGACGGGGTCCTCGGCGACGGACAGCAGGCGCCGCACCGTGCGCGTCAGGCGACTCGCCGCGGACGGAGGCGTCTTCGCCCTGCCCGTGCCGTCGCCCGGGGCGTCCCCGTGGGAGGGCGCGTACGGCCGTGTGTCGCTCATGTCGCCTCACGGACTGGTGCGGCCGGGCGGGAAGCCCGGCCGCGCACAGAGCGCACGAGTGCTCAGTACCTCCCTCCGAACCCCTCTCCACGGCCCCTGTCGTGGTCGAAGTCGCGGTCGAAGTCCCGGTCGAAGTCCCGGTCGTGGTGCCGACCCTCGCGCCGATCCCGGTCGTGGTCATGCCCGTCGCTGCCCCGGCGCCTGCCGGTCGTCCCACGGTCGTGACGGCCACGGCCCAGCGCAGGGGTCAGGTCTGCGAAAACTCCCATGCTCGCCCCTTCCTCGCGTCCCCCAACCATCCATCAGTCACGTATACGAGAGGAGCCGTGAAACGGATTCACCTCGGCCCGGCACCTGTGGCCCGTCGCGCGTTCCACGGCCTCTAGAAGAACCCGAGCTTCTTCGGCGAGTAGGAGACGAGGAGGTTCTTGGTCTGCTGGTGGTACAGCGCTCGTAGCGGCTCTGACCGGCCGATATGACAGCCAGGGACCGTCACCGGTAGGGAGCTGGTCCGTGTGTGGTCCGGATCTTGGCATCAGTGCCCTGAACGCTGGGGCCTAGGTGGGCGTCGCCCTGAGCCCGGGGGCGGAGAGCGATACGGGTGAGGGCATCGCGTGAACACGGGGGGGAGAGACCTTGACCGCACCGCGGTGTTCACCGGACTTACGGCTTGCTTACGAAGCGTGTGTCCTCGGCCGCCACCTCAGGGAGGCCCTGCCTGCGGGGCCGCCGATGTGCAGCAGCGGGCCATCGGCCAGCGTGTGGACGATATCGGTAACTGGGGCGGCGGTGAGCAAGGTGTGGACCAGGCGGCCGGACCGTGGGTCCCACAGGCGCAAGCCGGTGCCGCTGCCGGTGGCGAGCAGCCAGGTGGCGTCACTTTGCGGGAACGCTGTCATCGCGTCGGTCTGCAGGGCGTCGAAGCGGTTTGTACAGGTCCAGGTGTGCGGGTTCCACAGAGTGATCTCGCGGGCGGTGGCGATGGCCACAGCGTGGTGGCCATCGGGCAGGGGGACGATGCACGCTGCGCGGGGTGCGGCGGGCCTCGACAGTGGGATCTCGGCGGCCGGTTCCTCGGTCTCCAGGTCCCACATGCGCCCTTCGTCGGCGCCGCGCTGCTCAGGGTCGACCCACATCTCGAGGACGCGCACACAACTGGTAGTAAGGCTTGTTGCTCGTCACCAGCCATTTGGAAGTCGGCGGGCAACTACTCAACATCGGCCGCTGTCCACGTCAGCAGCACCCATCCCACCGGCTGCGGAAAGGAATTGACGGCAACTGCCACGCCAGAAGCCAAGCGGTGACAGGATAGCTATTCCGGCTGGGGCGCACCGGCTGAGGGTGCTGAGCAAGGAGTAGTGCGTGGGGGAACGGACAATCAACGAGCGCTTTCTCCTGCTCCCCGAAGATCCGCGCCCCGGCGGCCTGTCCGAGGTACGCAAGGCGGTTGACCTCAGCAGGTCTTCGGGCGACTACGCGGCGGTCAAGCTGCTCAAGCAGCGGGACGACGAGGTGATCCAGGTCTTCCTGGAGCGCGAGACCAAGTCGCTCAAGTCGCTTCAGCACCCGAACATCGTACGCATGCTTGACTCAGGCTTCGACGCGGAACTCGGTCGCTATTTCATCGCCCTGGAGTGGGTCGACCGCAGCCTCAAGGACGAGATGGCACAGGGACGGCCGATCGGCTGGCCGGCCTTCTTCGCCCGGACCGGCAAGCCCCTCGTTGCTGCCCTGGCGCACGCGCACGCGCACGAGATCGAGCACCGTGATCTGAAGCCCGGCAACGTGCTGCTCACAGAGGACGGCACACCGAAGCTCGCCGACTTCGGCATTGCGAAGCTCCGCTCGAAGGCGGTTGACCCAACGGACGAGACAGTGGCGGAGTTCCGCTCCAGCCTGTACGCGCCACCCGAGCAGGAAGACACGATCCCCTATGTGCGGGATGTCTACGGCTACGGGGTACTGGCCCTCCAGGTCCTGTCCGGCGGCAAGGCCCGTGACTATGCGGACCTGTTCGAGGTGCTGGCCGACCTCGACCTAGACAGCGACGTGCGCACCGTGCTGCAGTCCTGCGTCGACTTCGACCCCAAGAAGCGCCCTGCGAACGCCGCCGTGCTTGAACAGCGGTTGCTCGACGCCGAGCAGGCACAGGACAACCGCCAGGCGCGCCGTGCCAATGCGGGTTGGCTCAAGCTGACCCGCAAGGCCGCCGAGGCGCTCTGCGAGGTCGTCCCGGGCGCAGAGATCCCCTGGGACCGAGCCAAGCAGATCGTGCTGGACGACCTGTCCCGTATCGTCCACGTGGACTACGGCTACATTCCGCAGACCGGCGAGAGCGACAGGACGACCCTGCGGATCTTCGGCCGTTCCTGGTTCCTGCGCCTCGTCCAGGACGAGGCATACAGCGACCGGTGCGTCATCGTTTCCGCGGATGCCCGCTCCGAAGAGTGGATGACCAAGCGGCGGGAACGGTCACTGCAGCTGGGACCGGTGCTTACCTGGACCTTTGATGACCCCGGCGAGGACCCCGCCTACGGCGGCCTGACTTTGCTGCTCGACAGCCTGGATGCTCACCTGGCCGCGCGGGAGGAAGCAGCCAAGGCACGGGAGGACCACCAGCTGGGCAACCTCTTCGAAGGCTGGCGCCGCCTCCTCGACGCCCGCGAGGAGCTGGCGGCCGGCGGGCGGCAGAACCTCGACTACGAACGGGTCACTGGCAGCGGTCGCACCCGCGTCTTCCACCTCGCCCTGCCCACTGAAGCGAACCTGGTGGGGGAGGAGTGGTCGGTCGCGCACTACCCCTACAGCCGCCCGGTCGAGCGCGGCGAGGTCACCGCCCAGACCGACGACACCCTGATGGTCCGCTTCAACCGCCCCGACGCGGTCTTGCCCCGGCACGGGGTGCTGCTGCCCTTCCTGGGCCCCAGCCAGACCGCGCTGAACCGCCAGCGCGACGCCCTGTCCAGTGTCGCAGCCGGGCAGACAGCCAACCGCACCCTGCGCCAGATCATCGACAACCCGGCCGACATCAGCGTGCGCGAACCGGCAGAAATCACCACCTGGTTCCGCGACGACCTCGACAAAAGCAAACGCGCGGTCGTCGCCCATGCCCTGGGCAGCCAGGACTTGCTCTTGGTCGAGGGGCCACCGGGCACCGGCAAAACCACCGTCATCGCCGAAATCGTTGAACAGACCCTCAAACGCAACGCCCACGCCCGCATTCTCATCGTCAGCCAGACCCACATCGCCATCGACAACGCCCTGCTGCGCCTCCAACAGGCCGGCATCAACGGGATCGTGCGCCTAGGCAAGCCCGACGACCCGAAGGTCGCCGCCAGCGTGCGGTCCCTCCTGCTCGACAAGCAGGTCAAACGCTGGACCCAGCAGGTCCGCACCCGCGCCGAGCGCTACCTCGAGACCGTCGCCGCCCGCAAGGGCTTCGAAGGCCGCCACCTCAAGGCCGCCCTTCTCCTGGAAGAGCTCGCCGTGCTCGCCGCCACCCTCGACCACGTCACCGACAGGCTCACCGACCTCACCAGCCAGCCCGCCCCCGAACGCACCACCTCTGCCCGCGAACTCGGCGAAGAGGCAGTTACCCTCCGGGACCGGCGCGACCACCTCCTCCAGCAGCGCACCGAGCTCTATACCCAGGCCCAGCGCATGATCACCGGTGAGCTGACCCTGCGCGAAGACCTCACCCCCGCCGACGCACGCGACGCCGTCGAGGCACTGCTCGGAAGCGGAGGAGCGGGACGCGACCTGATGGGGCTGCTGAGCCTGCAAGGCGAATGGCTGCAGCGCATCGGCACAGACCAGAACCTGATCACCACGTTCCTGCGCACCCAGCAGGTCGTCGGCGGCACCGCCCTGGGATTTCTGGGCCACCCCGCGGCCCGAGACATCGAGTTTGACCTGTGCATCTTTGATGAGGCGAGCAAGGCCACCGCAACCGAAGCCCTTGTTCCGCTCGCGCGCGCCCAACGGTGGGTGCTGGTCGGCGACACCAAACAGCTTCCGCCGGTCGACGAGGACCTGCTGCGCGAACAGAAGATCATGGCGGACCACCAACTGATCCCCGAACTGGTCACGACGACCCTGTTCGACTACCTGGTCCGCCATACCGAGCCGCCGGTCAGGCATCTGTTGCGCGAGCAGTACCGGATGACCCCGGCTATCGGGAAGATGATCTCAGCCTGCTTCTACAAAGAGGAACTGCTCTCCCTGAACGACCATGTGCTGCCCGGCTACGACGTGATCGGCAAGCCCGTCTTGTGGCTTGATACCTCCAAGCGGCCCGATCGGCGCGAGTCTGACCGTACGTCCACCGAGACCAGCATCTCCAACCGCACCGAAGCCCAGCTCGCCGTCCGCCGGCTCGAGGTCATCGACCAGGCCATCGCCAAGAACGTGATCAAGCCGCCAGACGGACGCACCCTCGACGTCCTGGTCATCGCCCCCTACGGACGCCAGGTTGAAGAACTCTCCCGTCGCCTGGCCTCCGTCAAACTCAAGCACCTCGACTACGAAGTCCTGTCCGTCGACGCCGTCCAGGGCCGCGAATGCGACCTCGCCGTCTTCTGCGTCACCCGCAGCAACGACCGCTCCCAGTTCGGATTCCTAGGCCAGTCCTACTGGCGGCGCATCAACGTCGCACTGTCCCGTGCCCGCTTCGGCCTCACCGTCATTGGCGACGCCGCCTTCTGTCACAGCAAGCCCGGGGCCCTGCGCGACGTCCTGCGCTACCTGAACGACCATCCCGAGGAGTGCGAGATTCGCGATGCCTGACTTCAGCGCTGATAGCCTCCTGGCCGTCCGATACCACCAGGCCCGCCCCGGACTCGAGCTCGTCGCCATCGTCGATGCCGGCCTGCCCGTATCCCTGATCACCGCAGACGTCCTCGCCCAGGAGCGCAAGGACCTGCCCCTCCTCGACGAATTCCTGCTCCGCCTGGTGAACAACGGTGTCAGTAGCGAGACGGCCATTACCGGCCTGTTGGGACTTCCAGACCGCATGGTCACCCAGACCCTCGCCCAGCACTTCTCCCAGGACTACCTCGCTTACGGCCGCCCTTACCCCGGAACAGAATCCGCAGCCAGGCCGCTGCGGCTGACCCGGCGCGGCGAGCAAGCCGCACGTGATCATGCGGCCATCACCCCCGCCCGTGTCAACCAGCCCATTGTCTACGACCAGCTGCTGCGCAAGGCTCGGCCCTACGAACGCAACATTCTCCGTCCCCGTGGCCAGGCTGAAGAAGAAGGCGTCCTTCTTCTGCCCGCCGCCCACCACGGCCCCATTGAGACGGGCGACATCTCCGCCGACGACATCAACACGCTCCTGCGCGAGAGCGGGAACACCCGGCGCGACGTCCTGCTCATCAAGAACCTCACCCAGGACAAGGCCCGACGGGTGATGCCAGCCAAGATCCTCGTCTATGCCGACGCCGACCGCACCGACATCCAGCTCGGCATCGTGGTCGACGGAGAACTCAGCCATCCCCACGAACTCGCCCTCATCTCACAGGGTGGCGCCAAGGCCCTCGGCATCACCGTCGAGCCCGCTCCCGAACGCCCGGTCCTGGAACCGGAACTAGAAGAGGCCCGCACTGCCCTGCCTGACATCACACAGCACCGCACCGAACAGGCAGCCGTGCATCTCTCAGCGCCAGGCCCCATCCCGCGCCAGAGGGACCCTGCCGAACCAGCGGACCTTGCTCACGAAATCCGGGCGATCGGTGTCTTTGAGCACCCCGACCTCCTCGACCAGGCACTCACCCAGGCCCGGGCCCGGCTCCTCATCATCTCCCCGTGGATTAAGAAGGCGATCATTACTACCGAGTTCCTCAGCAAGCTCGAGACTCGCCTCCAGCGCGGCGTCACCGTGCACATCGCGTACGGCTACGAAGACAATGACAACAAGTCCGACCCGCTCGCCATCCGGCGCCTGGAGAACCTCGCCGCCCGTTACAAGGAGAAGTTCGTCTTCAGCCGGCTCAAAAGCACCCATGCCAAAGTCCTCGTCTTCGACGACACATGGGTCACCACAAGCTTCAACTGGCTCTCCTTCAAGGGCGACCGCGACCGCACCTACCGGATGGAGGAGGGCACTCTCGTCCACGACAAACAGGTCACCGATCCCCACTACAGTCGCTATCTCGAACTGATCGAGCAACAGCGCAAGTAGCCGAGCGAACCCCGCCACCGTCCACAACCTCCCAGGACAGTGACGGGAATCAACGGACACCGTCGGTTGTTGCAGCGCCCGTAGCCGAGGAGGGAACGGTGTCGGGGCTGAAGCTGTTCAACACGAGAGGCGGCGTGACGGAGGTCGCGCCGCGACTTGCTGAGGTCGAGGCGGATGTGCAGAACCTCATCGAGACGCACATGGACACGATGCTGGGGGTGCGGTTCCTGGCAAGCGAATACGTCATCGACTGCGTCGACGGCGGACGGATCGACTCGCTGGGCCTCGACGAGAACAACGCCCCGGTGATCGTCGAGTACAAGCGCGACAAAGACGCAGGCGTGATCAACCAGGGCCTCTACTACATGGCGTGGCTCACGGCCCATAAGGATGCCTTCCGGAACCTGGTCCGCGACCGGCTCGGGGCCACGGCCGCGTCCCAGGTCGTGTGGAGCAGCCCCAGGCTCATCTGCGTTGCCGGCGACTTCACCCGCTACGACGCGCACGCCGTACGCGAGCACCGGCGCTCGATCGACCTGGTCCGCTACCGATACTTCGGCAGCGACCACATCGGCCTTGAGACCGTGGCCTCCGTCGCGGGACACTCGGCCACGGCCAAACGGGTCCGCCGGCGCGCAGCCTCGCTGCCACCCGACCGCAGGCAGGACGGAGCCCTGGCCGAGCTGGCCGAGGCGACCGATGAGGTGCTGCTTGGCCTCGGGCACGACATCACCCGCGTCCAGCGCCAGCAGTACACGGCCTACCAGCGGCTGCGGAACTTCGCGTGCGTGTGCCCACCGCAGCAGACCAAGCTCCTCGTCTACCTCAAGGCCGATCCGAAGGAGGTCGACCTCGTTCCCGGCTTCACTCGGGACGTGACAGGGCTCGGCCACCACGGCACCGGCGACCTAGAAGTGCAGCTGCGTACGGAGCGGGACCTGGAGCATGCACAGCACCTGTTCCAGCTCAGCTACGCCGCGGCGTAGCAGATCAGCGGCTGGCCCGGTCGCGCGTGGCAGGGATGTGCAGTTGTGGGCTGGTAGTTGCCGTGCTGCCTTTCGTCGTGTCGGTCAGGGAATGGCGGTGGATCTCTAAGGATGCGGCGGATCCCCGGTTTCGGTAACCGGGGATCCGCCGCTACATTGCCGCACTCACGTGGCGGGACCGTACCGGCGCGGCTCGGTCAGAAGCGTGATCTCGGTGCCGCTATCGCCCATGACGAGCGAGTCGCTTGACCAGTCCAACTTGACCTGGATCAACCCCTGTTGCGGATCTGCCAGTCGTAGTTCTTCAACACGGTAACCGTCTCTTCGGTCATGAAATCGAGGCCACTGGAAGCGGTGATTGCCTGCTGGCCTTCGCAGTACCCCAAGAGGTTTCAACTGCTCACGTACACCACCGCGTTGGCCAGGCGGATATGGAAGAGACGGACGAGGTGAACCGGAGCGGCAGCCCAGCGGGCCCCGTAGGGGCAGCATAGGGGTATGTCCCCGAAGCCCGCGGCCATCGCACGCAAGGTGGCGAGGAAGCACAAGTAGCAGAGCACATGACCGAGCGAACTACCTACCTCGACCCCGACCCACGGGACTGGCGCTCCCGGAAGATCTGCGTCCGAGCCTCTCGCTGGTACGCCACGGTCAACCTCGACCGCGATGGGTACGTCGATGCCGCGATCTCGCTGGGACATGCCCCCAAGCTGCCCGCTGCCTACACGGGAGCCCACGACAGGGCGCGTGACGCGTCTATCGACCGCATTCGGTACGACGGCTACCCGGGAGGCTTCTCGTGGGGGAACGGTCCACGCTATGTCGACCTGCTCGTCCAGTTCCCCCACGTCGAGGCGGCGGTCGAGGCGCTGCGCGTAGCCGAACTCGATCGCGACTACACCATGCTCCATGCGCTCGCCGACCGGCTGGCGCTGCCCATCGACGACTGGCTTGCTCCCGGCGAGCGGGAGCTGGTCCGCGGCGTCGACTTCGGCTCGCCGCCTGCCGCGTTCCTGAGGTTCTTGCGCGGCAAGGCCAAGGGGTGCGGAGTGCGCCTCAACGGTCGGGCGACCGCGGGGAGCGTGTGGGTTCGCCCCACGCTGTCATCTGCCGAGAGGCAGCGACGGGAGATGTTCCCCGACCGGTCCCCGGGGTGGGCGGACCGCTGGACCGGCTACGTCGAGTCGGGAGAATCGCCCATCCGGCTCTGGGCGGGCGGCCGAGACCAGGGCCTCAGCTACGGCGCGGCCCCAGTCCAATTCCGTGCTGTGGAGACGTTGGGCAGCGGCAATTGCCCTTGCGGCATGAACCTGCAGGAGCCCTGGGACGGCGGTAAGGAGCACACCGCTCACCACGCCGCGTGGGCGTTCGGCATCCGGGCACCCAAGAACCTGGAATGGAGGGGCGAACTGGTCATCGTGACGACACAGCCACCCATCGCGTGGCGGAAGCTGAGTCCGCCACGCAACCGCCCGAGCTTGGCTGCACGGAGCCGGGCCTTTCGGCGCCGCCGTCTGCGGCGGCGTTGCTCCCGTTCAGGGTCGGCGGCGTCGGCTGCCGCCGCGGCCGTCAGGGCGTTTCGCCACTTTCGTGAAGCTCCCTTTTCCTCTGCGGCGGTCTTCTCCAGTTCCGCCAGGAGCTCCGGGCCGACGGCCATCCCGGCAGCGTGTTGGTGCGCGCGGGACACCGTGGAGTCCACGCCGACCAGGCACAAGTCGACCTGCCCGCGACTCGCCGCCTCGGCGATCATCGTGTCCATCAGCGTCAGGAAGGTCCCGGCGGCGACCCGGATCTGGAACCGACCGTAGACGGTCGACCAGGGCCCGTACCGCTCGGGGATGTCCCGTCACGGACTCCCCGTCCTGAACCGCCACATCACCGCATTGAAGTGCCGACGCAGCCTGGAGATCGGCCCGCGCTCGCCCAACGGTAGATGCGGCTCGACCAATTCCCACTCGGCTTCGCTCAGATCACCCCGCACACAGCACTTCTACTGGTCATCCCCGACGTATTGTCGAGACGACGTCAGTCGGCGTGGTCGCACGTGACCTCGTTGAGGATCGCCGCCAGTTCGCCCGGGACCGACAGCATCGGCCAGTGCCCGGTCGCCAGGTCGAACCGGCGCCACGGCGACATGTTCAGACCGGCAAGCAGCGGCTCGCTGGCGTCCAGCATCGCGGTGAAGTCATGGCAGGCGACGACCACACGGTCCACCTCGGGGCCGAGCGTGGCGACGCTGGCCAACGGTTGCTCAAAGGTACGGAAGGGCTGCGGCATGCCTTGGGCCCGCAGCAGCCGGCGTTGTGCGGGTCCGAGCCCGTCGAGGGTGCGCTCGGATCCCAGTTCCTCAAACGGAGGCAGCGGCAGCCGCCAGCCCTCCCCGTCCTCGGCTACCTGTCGTCGGATCCTCGCCACCCGCTCCGGCGGCATCAGTCCGAGCAAGCTCATGCCCTCACTGAACGGCGCGCTGTCGACGTAGACCAGCCGCCGCAGCCGTCGGCTGAGCCGACCGGCGGCGCCGCTCACCGGCGCTGCCGCGTAGCTGTGCGCCACGAGCGTCACGTCGGACAGGTTCAGCGCCTCGACAAAAGCGGTGATGTCTCCGATATGAGTGTCCAAGTCGGTGTCGGGCCTGCCGTGTTGCGTTCGTTCGCCCAGCCCGGTCAGGCTGAGCGGCAGTGCTCGGTGACCGAGCTTCGTCAATGCGTGGGCTGTGTCCTGCCAGACCCACGCGCCCAGCCAGGCGCCGGGAACCAGTACATACGTCGCCATTTCGCTCATCTTCCAGTCGGGTGCTGTACGGACAGCGCCTTCCAACAAGGTCGAACGAAGGTAGACCCGATCTAGGACGCAAGCCGTCCTAGATCGGTAGGAGGCGGGTGAGCCCTACGCCCCACATAGGAGGAATGCCACGGCAGTTGACTGGCCCATCCATCGCCTCGACTGATTCCCGGCGGCGGTCGGGGCACTGCTCCAGCACTGGCCGGATCGCTGACCACCCGCCCTGCGAACTGAACTTGGAACAGGCTCTAGCCGACGACAGCGCGCAGCGATGGTCTTCAGCCCACTGCTGGAGTTCTGCAACCAACAGGCCGGTGAACAGCGGCAAGAAGTGCGCAACTCCTTTATGCACGGGCCCGCGAGAGGTCGGAGCCCGGAGTCAGGGCGTGGCGGCGTCGCCCACATCGAGTCGTGGATCTGGTTCAAAACCAGCCAAGTTGGAGGATCCGGCACGAGGCGAGACATCCAGTAAAGGGCGGACAAAATTTTCGAATGCTCGTGCGAGTAACCAGTGTGACGGCGTGTAGCTTGTGGCGCGCAAGAGAGCAACTGTTCTATCCATGCACCCGTTCATAACCGGAGGAATGAGATGCACTTCCGAGGTAAAGCTGCTGCCGTCGCACTCGGCCTGACGTTTACGAGCATTGCTGCGCCGACAGTCTCTGCCGAATCGCGCCAGCACAACGTCAAGTCGATCCAGGAAATCGCTCGAATGCCGCTTGCGGCTCAGCAGAAGCTCCTCAACCCTCTGCGTGCGTTAGCGGGGGCTGTAGACGGCACAGGGAAGCGGAGATTTGCGAGTACCTACTCGAACGTCTACATCGACGCCCCAAGCAACCAAGTAGTCGTGTACGTCACCGATCTCAAAGCAGGCAGGGGCCTTCTTCAGGAGGCTAGACGTGCAGGGGGTGACGTCAGACTGGCGCGACTGGAACGGTCCTCCTATAGCCATGCGGCACTCGATGCTGCGGCAGACCAGATGATGAAGGCATCCCTCCGTCACCAAATCCCCGTGGATATCTACGCCGCCGCCGTAGCGACGGATGGGTCCGGTGTTGAGGCCACCGTTGCTGATCCTGCCTCGGCCCAGAGCGCGCTGCAGCAGTCCTTCGCTGCCAAAGGGCATAGCTCTCTTCTCAATAACGCATCCCACGTGAAGATAACCTTCGAGAAGGGGGTTCCCAAGAAGCCCGCTACCTGGTCGGACGCAAGATGGAACGACAAGAAGCCGTTCATCGCCGGTGATGTACTGAGCAGCGTCGATGGCAATTTCGTCCACTATTGCACCGCGGGCATGTCGATCGTCTCGAAAGGGCACGACTTCCTCGTGACTGCCGGCCACTGTTTCCGAGGTCCCGATCGAGTTCAAGTTTATACGGGAGGTGGGGACAAGGGGCAGTTCGATGGGAACACCACTGGCGCGAACTATGTGGGTGACGTCGTCGGCCAAGAACCGGAGACCGACAGCGAGATCATTGACTCGGGTGATGGGAATACGAGCAACTCAGACGAAGGCGACCTCAACTCGTACGTGCCAATGACCAGCTCGGCCTACTCCCATGCTGGGGACCTTGTGTGCCAGGACGGAGCGTGGTCGTACTTCTCCGGCCATGGTGTTCCCTGCGGCATCAAGGTCGTTGACGACGACATACGCTGGAACCTCAAATACGATGACGGGGAGACGGTCACCGTTCGTGGCGTCAAAGGGACGAAAACCGACGGAGGGTGGGCTATCCACACGGGCGACAGCGGTGGGGCCGTGTTCTCCATCTCAGGCTCCAATGAGCGGCAGTCACGCGGCATCATGTCCGCCGAGGACTCTGAGGGGGGCCCGACCGTCTACTGGACCGAGACGCCGGACATTCTCAGCAAATGGTATGCCCAGCTGAACCCTGCGACCTGAGACACTCCCGCATGCTGGTGGCCGTTCCTCCGCAGCAGCAGAGAACGGCCACCAGCATGCCGGGTGCCCCCAACCTTTCCCGTCTCTCACTCGTATTACTCGTGTGAGCTCGAACCTGAGGAGGACTGGTGCCCAGTTGGGAGGAGGCGCTTGAGCTGCTCGCGCAGGGCAGAGGTACCGCCCTCAAGCGCTACGGCTACCTACTGTGCGGCTCCGAGGCAGACGCCTCGGACCTCGTCCAAGAGGCGCTCATCAGAGTGTTCGCCCGTCCTCGCCGGGACTGGGCCCTGCCCGCGCTGGAAGCCTACGTGCGCAAGGCAATGCTCCACTATCACCTGGACCAGACGGCGCGGCGACGACGCTGGCTTGAGATCATGCCCCGGATAGCGGATCGGCGAGATAGCCCCGCCGCCGATGCGTCTACCGAACGGGCAGACGTTGTCCAGCTTCTCCAAGAGCTCTCGCCGCGCCAAAGGGCGTGCGTCGTCCTGTTCTACTACGAGGACCGGCCGCTGCAGGAGATAGCCACCCTCCTCGATTGCGGCGTCGGCACGGTCAAGCGTCACCTCGATGACGCCAGGAAGCGGCTGGCCGCCGCATGGCACGTTACGTCCGAAGGGTAGGTACCGCGATGGACACCGGAGAAGAGCAGATCCGGCGCGGCGTGACCGACGCCGCCCACCACATCGGTCCGCTGGACATTTCCCTGCAGGCGGTGGCGGGAAAGATCAGGAACCGCCGTCGACTGCTTGGAGGCACCGCGGCATCCTTCGGGATCATCCTTATTGGCAGCGCAGCATGGGGGGCCGCCATCATGTTCTCCCCTGCCGCGGCTCCGAACGTCCGCCCAGCTGGCCAAGAGACCACGCCGAGCGGTATACCGTTCCCGCACCAAGCCCGCTCTTATGCATGCGGTAACCCCATCCAGCCTCCCGTGGCGCATGAGACCGGCAATGACGCCCTCGACTTCCGTGTCACTTCCCCTCGACGCACACCCAGCGGAGCGCCGGAAATCACCGTCACGCTCACGGCGAGGAAGGCGGCGAGTATCCCGGTGCCCCTGACCCCCACCGCTCCCCGGATCCTGCTTCTCAAGGACGGAAAGATCGTCGCGGGCCAGGACAGCAACACAGCCCCCTCTCCCGGGGTTCCCACCCCCACGTTCAGCGGGACCCAGCTCGGCGTGGCGCACGCGCTCCGGCTCGCGCCAGGCGAGCATTACTCGGTGACGGTCACACTCCCCGCAGACGCCGTGTGCGACGGTCACTCCTGGTCGGAACTGTGGTCCCCCGGCGAGAAGACCACGCTGGCTGTTATCGCGTCCGACAGGGCCCTTGGACGCACGCATCCGCTGGACCCACACGCGCTGAACCCGGATCCTCTCGTAGTACAGGAGCAGCCTCTGCAGAACGTCCCCGCACCATGAGTGGTCGGCGGAGAAGGCCAAGGCCGCGCCGTGAGCCGTGATGACTCGCATCGCGGCGGCCGCGATACGTGGCAGCGCGTTGTCCAAGCGGTCGCCCGAGTCTCGCAGTTCGCGACCTTCGTCGACTATCACCACGCACGATCTCCACCTGCTCGTGGGCGATGTGGAATGCGGTCACTCGGGCGTCCCGGATGTTCACCGTCGCGGCGGCTTCGGCCCAGCAGCGCGGGGAGCCCAGCTCTGCTACGCGGCTGTGTAGTTCTCCATGGCCTGGGCAGCAGGCACGGTCGCCGAGGTGTCGGCGTCGATGACTGGCCGAGGCCAGGGTCGCTGTCTACGGCGCGTTCGATTAACTCGTCGGATAGTTCTGGATCAGTCCGCTCAGGGTGGCGAGCTGCTTGGGCGCGGCCGTGAGATCCACAAGACCGCTCGAGGCATCGGGCGTTGATCTCGACACGCAGCCGGACGAACTCATGGGCTACGGCGTACACTTCGGCTGTTTACAGGCTGGCGCGGCCGGTGTGATCGTTCATTACGGGCTCCGGTGACGGTGACGGTCAGGTGTGGCGGAGTGCAGAGCTGCGGCTGATGTCGCCGCCGGGGCGCCGTGGTTGAGGTGAGCGCGGCTGCGGAAGCGGGCCGCTTCGACGCGGGCAGCAGGCGGGCTAGTACTGCAACGGTGTTTGTGCTGATGGTTGGGCAGTTCTATGGGCTGTGTCCTCGTCGTTTGTAGTGGCTGGTGCGGGCTTGGTGTTGGCGTTTGCGGCGCCAGTGGGACCAGTGCAGGACGTGGCTGATGGGTGGGGGTTGGCGGTGGGTGAGGCGGGTGATCAGGCGTCGGATTTCGGCGAGGCTGAGGTGGATGAGGGGGGAGGATCCGTTTCTGCTTTCCCGGCGTCGAGTGCGCGGGCCCGCAGGATGGTCAGGCAGGCGTGGGCGGCCATGGCCAGGGTCATGTGGCGGTGCCAGCCGGGGTAGCGGCGGACCTGGTAGTCGTCCAGGCCGCACTCGCCCTTGGCGGTCTGGAAGCACTCCTCGATGGCCCAACGGCTGCCGGCGACGTGGATCAGTTTGTCCAGGGTCGTTTCGGCGGGGCAGTAGGCGATGTAGTAGGAGATCTCGTGCGGGCGGCTCACGCTGCGGCGGGCAAGGACCCAGTGCCGTCGGTCTGGGCGGTGCCAGGGCCGGACCTCGATGCGTGCCCAGTCGAACACGCGCGGTCCGTGGGCGCCCTTCCCGCAGGACCGGCGCTTCCACTTCTGCCGGGGCAGGTCGGTGAACAGGTCGTGGACGGGGTGGTCGATGGCCCAGCGGGTGACGACGGTGTCGTGGCGGGTGGTGGCCATGACGTGGAAGACATCGGCCTGCTCGAGCTCGAAGCGCCAGCCTTTGCTGTAGCCGTAGGCGGCATCGGCGGTCACCCACCGGAACGGGATCTTGTCCGCGATCGCCTGGCGGACCATCTTCTTGGCCATCGCCACCTTCGTCTCGAAGGCGACGGTGTCGTCGATGCCGGCCTGGCGGCAGCGTTCGCGGTCATCCGTCCAGGACGTGGGCAGATACAGGCGACGGTCGATCAGCGTTCTGCCGCGGTCGGTGGCGTAGGCGAGGAAGACCCCGATCTGGCAATTTTCCGTCCGTCCGGCCGTGCCGGAGTACTGCCGTTGCACTCCCGCCGACCGCACTCCCTTCTTGAGGAATCCGGTGTCGTCGACGATGAGGACTGCGTCCCGGTCACCGAGGTTGTCGACGACGTAGTCCCGTACGTCAGCCAGGACTTCGTTGGCATCCCACTCGATCCGGTTCATGAACCGGTGGAGGCGGTCCGGGCCCGCATGGCCGGCCTCCTCGGCCAGCGTCCACCCGTTCTTCCGCTCCAACGGAGCGATCAACCCCCGCATGTAGGCCAGTGCCGACTCCCGCGGCTCCGACCTGGAGAACCGATGCACAAACCGCCCATGCACTGTCTCCAACTCACCCGCCCACACCCTCACATCAGCAAGATCCCCACCCACAACCACACCAACGACCAACCTGCCCAACCGTCACGCCAAAGACCGTTGCAGTACTAGGGCGTGTGCTGAGTCCAGATCACGAGTTTGTTGTTCTGCTGTCCCGGCTGGGCCCGGGACGGTAGACAGGCGGGATGGCTCGGGGTGCTCTCACGGACGACCAGTGGGCGATGATCGAGCCGTTGCTGCCGCTGGGTGAACGCGGCCCGATTCCCGACCTGCGGCGACCGGTGAACGGCCTGATGTGGCGGTTCCATACGGGCAGTCCGTGGCGGGACGTGCCCGAGCAGTACGGGTCCTGGTCCACCGTCTACGGGGCGGTTCCACCTGTGGGCCCGAGCGGGAGTCTTCCAGGAGCTGATGGAAGCACTGATCGCCGAGGCCGCAGCGCGCGGGCAGGCGGAGCTCGACCTGGTGAGCGTGGACTCCACGTCCGCCCGCGCTCATCACCACGCCACCGGACTGGTCCTGGACCCGGAGCTGCTGGAGACGTTGGAGAAGGACGTCGCTGAGGGAAAGGGGGCTTCTCCAAAGGGCAAAACACGCCGGTAGCCGACCGGGATGAGGGGTGCTTCCTCGGCGGTGGGCGCACACCATGGGGGTCGCGCGTCGGGCAGCCGATCTTGGGCGGATGCTCGGCGAGGACGCCGACCTGCTGGTGGCTGCGGCAACGCTTCACGACGTGGGCTATGCGCCGCCGGCTGGCGGCGACGGGCTTCCATCCGCTCGATGGTGCCTGGTTCCTCCGTGATGAGCACGGCGCCGATGAAACGGCTGGTGCGGTTGGCGGCCAACCACTCGTTTGCGTTGCTTGAGGCCGAGGAGTGCGGGCTGCGTGAGGCACTGGAGGAGGAGTTCCCATTGTTGGAGGAGCCTCTGCTGGTGGATGCGCTGGTCTATTGCGACATGTCGACAACGCCCGACGGAGAACCGACAACTGCCCAGGACCGGGTGGAGGAGATCGTGGGCCGCTACGGGGCGGACAGCGTCGTGGGTCGGTTCATCCGTCAGGCGGCGCCGGAGATCTTCGCCGCTGTGGAGCGGGTGGATGCGGCGTTGGCGGTTCAGCCGAGATAGGGGTACGTGCCGGCGAGGTAGTCGCCGATCTGCTGGCGCATGCTGGGATGGATGTCGTACTGGTCGAGATCCGCGGGCTGGACGAAACGGACGCCGTCGGCCTCGTCGTTGATGGTGGGCTCACCGCCGACCGGACGACCGATGTAAGTGTTCTCGTATTGCTGGCGGATCTCGCCGTCGGTGTAGGCGACGATGTGGTGGGGGTTGGTGTAGACGCCGAGGAAGCCGGTGATCTCGGCGACGATGCCGGTCTCTTCCAGGCATTCGCGTACCGCGCACTGTGCCGCGGTCTCCCCGATGTCCTGTGCTCCGCCAGGTAGTGCCCAGTGGCCGGTGTCGCGGCGTCGCTGCAGCAGGATCGCGCCGTCGTGGTCGACGACGAGCAGATTGCTGGCGGGGATGAGGGTGTTCGCCTTCGGGGCGTTGGGGTCGTTGTAGTACTCAGTCCTGCCCATGGGTGGCTGTCCCCTCCTGGTCGGGAGTCCAGGACCGCGCGGCGGCCCACACTGCTTTGAAGTTTTGAGCGTAGTTGTCGAACCACCCTGTGGCGTCAGTCCTCTTGAGGTGGAGGAGTGGATTGGCGCTGGCCGGCTGACCCCAGACGTGCGGGTTGACCAGCAGGTTGTCGTCGTAGCGAAACAGGGAGGCGTACAGCGTCGTGTCGTGCAGTCTCACGTCGCACCCTGCCTCTGGACCAGCGGGTGCCCGGAGCCGCCGTGCCGGGGGCGATTTCGCGTTTGATGAGGTCGAGCCGGGCTCCCGCCCACGGGCCGGGGACGGCTCCTACTTCGATCGATCGCTGTCGTCCTCCTTCGTCACGGCCCGGGTGCGGGCCTGCCGCCGACCGACGAGACAGAGACATCTCCTGGACCATAGGCGTCTTGTTAGTTGCGACGAAGTCTTCGTCGCGCTTCGCTAGGGGGTATGGCGCAGCTTTCCTTCTCTCCTCAAGCGCTGGCCCAGTGGCGCCAGCTGAGGGGCTTGAGCCTGGATGACCTTGCTGCTGCTGTCGGTGTCTCAGAGCGTGCCGTGCGGTACTGGGAGGCTGGCGTGCATGCGCCCGGCGGCCGGGCCTTTGGAGGGCTTCTTCGGGTTCTGCGTTGTGATGCGCAGAACCTGTTGGAGCGACAGAGGGGAACGGAGACCCTTGAAGACCTTCGACGGGACGCGGGGCTGAGCGCAGACGAGGCGTGCCGGTTGATGGGCCGGAAGCGTGGCGCTGAGAGGCTTCATGTTGAGCGGCGCAAACTGCGGGATCTGGAGCGCGGTGAGGCCGTGAGAAACCGGGCATGGATGTCACCGGAAGGGGCTGGTCGACTGGTTCGCCTCATGGCGCAGGCGTACGGGGTGCACGAACGCGTGGTGATGGACGCCTGGCGTCGCACGCGGCCCGATGACGTTGTCCCGGTGCTTCCGGATCGGGAGAAGAGGGGGAGCAGCCTGGTACTTCAGCAGGCATGGGACGCTCTCAACAGCCGACAGCGGACCTATCTGACATGCATCTTCTGGCAGGACCAAGAGGCTGAGGAAGACCAGAAGCGCCGCCGGTTCCTTGGTGGAGCAGGGCGTAAAGCCACGGAATGGCGACGCATGGACCTGGCGCTGTACGCATCGCCGGCGCTCGTCGGGCACACGCGCATTCAGAACCGGCTGCGGCAAGAGGGCGTCCACGACCCAGGAGCGGGATCGTCCGTCGCGGCGTTGGAGAGGCGGTGCTTGGTGGTGACCTACCGGGACCGCGTCCATATCCAGGGAGTGGGGGAGGTCCTTCGGACGCGTGTGGAACTGACGCGCCAGGGAAGGGCTGTGGCGCGCTTCGCACTCGGCGTTTCCCGGGAGGCGGGTCCTCCGCCTCCGCTGCTGTCGCGGTGGCTGTGGCGGATCTTGGTGCGTGTAGCTGCCGCCGGCGAGGAAGGGGTGGACGGTTCACTTGCGGGCCGGGGGCCTCACTTCCTTGCGGTCGGCAGGAGCCCTGCCGGGCGGTCCCCGTCGCGCGGCTTCATTGAGCTTCGACATCCGGCCGATGTCGACCACGGGCCGTACAGGTGGTTTGCCACCGAGTCGGGATGGCGACACATCCGCGATTACCTGGCCACCTACCAGGAGTTGTACCCGGATGTCGATGTTACGCGCATTGACTGACGGTTGCTGAGGGGGTGCTACACCTTCTGGAGAAGGTTAGTCGCCCTGAAGTGCGAAGAGTTCGCGCTTGCGTTCTAGCCGGTTATGGCAATTTCCCTTACTTGTATGGCAGTTACGTCAGAACACTGTCATAGAGTTGTCGATCGTGACCGATGAGCAAGACGACGGTGGCAACAAGGCCGGGGAGCAAGAGCGGCTTGTGGGGCCGGGGTTGGATGCGGCGCAGGCATTCGCTGTCTGCGGCGATGCCTTGACGAACGCGAAGCTGGACGGTGCTGGTCGGCTTGAGCAGATCATGCAGGCGCAGGGGCTTCTCATGGCTGCCGCAGGTCCCGGCCATGCGGTGCGCTTTGGCGATCTGGTGGACCGGCTCGACGGTGAGAAGGCCGGAGCTCTCAAGGGGATGATGCCCGACTGGGCCTCGCCTCCCGGGCTCGACGCGTTGCGGTTCCTAGACAAGGACGGCTACACCACCGAGGACGCCTACGACTACCGGTATGAGGTGGTTCAGGTCATCCGAGCCGCGCAGAAGATTGGCCGGCTCCGTGGTCGGGTGACGGTCACTGATCTGCAGGGTGAGTACAAGCAGGAGACGGTCTACGCCTCGCTGAAGGGCAACTTTTACCACGTCCACCGGGGAAACCTCGTCAAGCACCCGGCGGTGACCATCGATGAGCTGAAGAAACTCAGGCTCCCTCCGCCGGCGATGGATTTCTACGAAGACATCCCCGCTCACATGTCCTACCAGGGCTACTGGTTCCGGTGCCCGGCCTGCAAGTGGCCGATGAAGATCCAAGTGCACGGGCACGGCCAAAGGGCCCAGGGGAGTATGCAGTGCCTGTACCCATGGCATGCGGAGACGGGTGCGTCCTACATCTTCACTCCCGTCAGAGGACAGATCCCTGTGCTTGATCAGGCCATCGAGTTCCGCACGCCGGACGCCCGGCACCGGCCCTTGTATACCGGGACCGTGCCCGGAATCCCGGAGGCTCTTCCGGTGGAGGGCTACAAGGCACTCGTGCGGGACGTGTGGCGGTACACCACCATCCCCGGGTTACCTGAGGTCCGCCTATATGAGGTCCTGCGTGAGCGTCTTGAGGGGACGGGTGCCTGGGTGAGGCTGTGGCCCGACAACGACATCTACGACCTGCTGGTCGCGCGCGGAGAACAGGAGACGCAACAGACGCTTTTCGCCGTGGACTTCAAGGACTACCGGTGGTCGAACCACCTGGTCAGCAAGTTGCGGGCGGATGGTGGCGACAAAGGCAAGGCTGGATGGATCGTCGTGCCGGACCACCGCAAGAGCCAGATACCCCAGCTCACCGAGGAATGCCGTCGGCACGGGATGAAGGCCGCCACTGCTACAGACTTCTTGGAGCTGGTCGTCGAGACCGTCACGCGGGGTGCTGCCCGGTGAGCGACGAACTGAAAGCAGAGGAGGCCGGACTGCTGGCCTCCCTGGCCTTGGCAGCACACTTCCTTCCGCGCACTGACGGCGAGGGCAGGATCATCGCCGCGTTCGAAGATGCCGCATACTTCGCGTACCGCAAGCCGCAGGCGTGGGATACCTGGGCGAAGTGCACCATGCGGGAACGGCACACCGTAGCGCGGGTGATGCGGCTGCTTCCGGCTGACCTTGCCGACCCGCGCAAGTTCAAGGCCGCCGCCCTGACCTTCCTCGGCGTGATGGACCTCGACCAGGAAGGCGCCGACAAGTCCGGCGGGTCCTTCCTCCTTCCCAGCGACGATCCCTACCAGGCCGAAGGTGTCATCCCCCGGGTCGGCGAGGACCTCCTCGACTACGCCACGGACATCACCGAACGATTCTTCTCCTTCGGCAAGCGGCCCCGGGCGCTGCCGTTCGCCGGCCCCGGCCGCTACCGCACCCGGACCGCCTACCTCGGCAAGGAGCACGGGACCACCAACCGGGAGATCGAGTTCGCCAAGACTCCGCTGTTCACCGGCCCCGCAGGGCACGAGGCGCTGCCGCACCTCACCACCCGCCCCCACCGCGAGAACATCTCCATTCCTGTCGAGGAACTCAAAGACGTCACCAAGCTCCTGAAAGGACGCGGGAAGAAGTTCCGCTACCTGCACAAGGTCCTCAAGAAGTTCCTGTCCGCCCTGAAAAGCCAGGACGGACCGGTGGCCGAGCTGGAGATCACCTCCGGGCTCCTCCAGATCATCAACGCCCCCACCGGAAGCGGAAAGACCGTCCTGGTACGCGCCATCGCTTCCTGGGCAGCCATGAAGGGCATCAAGGTGGCCATGGGCGTCACCGACGCTAAAGCCACCCTCGCCATGGCCTGGGACATCAACGGCGACCTCGTCCACCTGCACAAGGAAGGCCACCTCAAGGAGTTCACCTCCTGCGTCCCCCTGATGTCCCCCTCCAGCCGGCACCAGCGCGCCCTGGACTACGCCGCCTACGCGACGTCCGGCCTGATCACCGCATGGGGACCGAAGGAGAAGGCCGACATCGCACACCTGGCCTACGGCTGCGCGCAGCGTCCACTGATGGACCCGCCCAGCCTCTACCGGGCCGGTGAGGAGAACTGCCTCACGCTCAGCCGCCCAGGCTCCGACGAATCCTCGTACGCCTGCCCGTACATCCCGGTGTGCGGCAAGTTCACCCCCCTGTACGAGGCGACGAACGCAGCCGTCATCGTCACCAACCACGCCAACCTCATCTCTGGCACGTTGCGGATCGGTGCGGTCCTCGACGGCGCCCAGTGGCGCGGCAACGCCCGCGGCACACGGGGTCTGTCGGTGCTGGAGATGATCCTGCGCGCCTGCGACCTGGTGGTCATCGACGAGGTGGATGCCTTCCAAAAGAACGCCATCAGCCGGTGCACCAGCGAGCTGACCCTCGCCTCCCGCAAACGCGAGAGCGATCTGCGGGAACTGGACCGAGATGCCAAACGGCTGCCGACCACCTACGAGCGCAGCCTGTTGTCGCCGGTCAGCCAGGCCCGCTTCATGTCGGAGTTCCTCCTTCTCTCCCTTGGTAACCGGCTGCGCATGAACCCCCGGGACACCCGCGACAACCCGGCCGGCGGGGGCGGTAACGACGGGTGGCGGCTGGCCCGCTCACGCGACCGTGAACTGCTGCAGGCCCTCTTCCCTGGAGAAGTCGACGACGGGGAGATCAGCAAGGAGATGTTCCGGCTCCTGGACGCCCTCATGCCCCACCGGTGGCGCGACGACGGCCTCCACGACGGTCCCACGGAATCCGGACTACCAGACGGAGCCGACTGGGAAGCGGTCCGGGAAGCGCTGCACGCGTTGTCCGCACCCCGTGGCGAAGACCACCTTCAGCTCGTCCAACAGGAGCTGAACAGCCTGCTGCGGACCGCGGTACCCGACAGCGACCGACGGGCTGCTGCGGTCAACCTCCTGGTCACCCGCACCGTGCTGAAGGAGATCGACGAAGCCCTGAGCCACACGCGCCAGTCTTCGCAGAGCCTTCGCCACCTGGACCTGGGATCGGTGCGGAAGATCCTCGACAGCATCAAGGACTCTCCGGTGGTCGGCCTCTACCCGTTGGCGATGCTCGGGCACACCATCAACGGCTACCAGGCCCGAGGGCTGGAGAACAGGGAGACCGAATCGGAACTCCTGGTCCGCACGGTCGCCGGCGACCCGCACACTTTCACGTCCGAACTCGGCGGGCTGACAGCGCTGATGGCGGCTGGAGTGGAACGTCCGGTGCTCGGCCTGTCGGCGACCGCGTACTTCCCACAGGCCGTGCAAGAGCACATCCACGCGCCGGTGAAATGGTGGATCCCCGACACGAGGCCGAAGTCCATCGTCACCGAAGCCTGCCCCGTCCGGTACACCACGGGCGATCGCGCGGGCGAGCCGATCAGCATCGGCGGCATCTACTCCGAAGCGAAACCCGAAGCCTTGCGCACCCTGGGCAAGAATCTCTACCAGCAGGTGCTCAACGACCGGCTGGCACTCCTGGAGGAGGTCGAACAAGAGCGGGCACGGTGCATCCTCGCCGTCAACTCCTACGCTCAGGCCGCCTATCTGGCCGCCGGCCTCGCTCAGGCCGAGGGGCTGCGGCACCGCGTGTGTGTGGTGGTCAAGGGCCGCAGACCGGAGGACTACGAACAGCACATCCCCTCCTTCGTACGGAAGATGGTGCGCGAGGAGCTGGAGAGGTTCCCGGACGAGGGGGAGATCCTGATCGTCCCTCTGGCGATCATCGCCCGCGGGCTGAACATCCTGGTCGAAACCCGGTCGGCGGTCCGCGACATCTACCTATGTACTCGGCCGGTCCTCAGCATCGAGGACATCGAGTGGATGCACGGCAGCATCAACGCCGCGGGCATCAACGCCCTCCCCGGGGAAGGCAACAGCGACCCAGTGGCCGCCCTGAAGACAGCGGAGAGGGCTTCTCGCCAGCAGATCGTACGGATCCTGCGCTCGCCCAGCCGATTCACGAACATGGCGCACGAGCTTCAAGAAGAGCTGGTCGCAGGAATGCTCATCGACCTCGTCCAGCTTGCCGGCCGCGCGCGCCGCGGTGACACCGACATGAACCTGTACATCGTCGACTACGCGCTCCACCGAACGGAGTTCAGCTCCGACCTCGCGACGATCATTCGCCGCATCCACGGCAACTGGACGCCGGAGCAGCGTGCGTTCATGAACGAGCTGTACGGCGAGGCCCTGTCCTCCTTCCTGTCCTACGCGGGTATCAACCCCGACCAGACGTGACCAGCCAACCGCCCTTGCCCCGGCGGGGCAAGGCGGGGAAAGAAACGAGGGAAGCGCTCACATGGCGCCACGCACCACATCACGCGACCTGACCGCCCACACCCTGGCCTTCCACTGCACCGAGCAGATACTGGACGGCATGCACGCCCACGTGTGGGAGTTCAGCGACGACACCCAGGAAGCGTGGAGGACACTAGGCGAGACGGTCAAGAAGACCAAAAAGAGCATGAAAGAGGTAGGGAAGGAAGAAGACTACTTCCTCATCCCGTACTCGATCGTCACAACCGTCCTCAAGCAGCTCACCGGCGGATACGTCTACCTAGACCGGAAGCTGCGCTACATGGTCACGCTTGAGCCCGTCGACGCCGATGACCTGCAAACGATCTTCACCTACCTGGAGGGGATCTGCCGGGATGTGCCGCTCGCCGACATCCCCTTCGCCGTCAGCTCCGACGTCGCGGCCAAGGTCGTCGCGACCCAACCGCAGCGCCTGCCCCTCAAGGAACATCTCCCCCTCCAGGAGGGCAAAGAGGTCCCCGACCCGCCCGGCTGGGCCTACGAGGCCATTCGCTGGCTCCTGGCCATCAAGCTGGCCACCCAAAACTTCCTGGACTACCCGGTGGAGCCTGTAAAGGACATCCGCAGGCACAAGGACGGCAGCCCCAAGCTCAACGACAAGGGCGAGACCCAGGAATACACCAAGAGCTGGAAGACCGGGGACACCCCTGCCGCGGTGCGCTACCGGCCGACGAGCACTGGTGAACTCATCGCCTGGAACAACCCGATCGGTCCCGCCTTCGCCGGCCACGGCCACCCCATCAAGCCCGACACCATCGCCAACATCGGCGATCACTGGCCGGCCGACCCCACGCCGCAGGACGTCGAGTACGCCCTCTCCTACCTGTCGACCAAGATGGTCACCTACCCCGCGTTCACCAACCCGGTCTTCCTCTTCGACGCCCACATGCGGCGCATCAACAACGCCCTGATCTACTCCAAGACCGTCATGGTCGACCAGACCGACAACAAACCGGTCCTCACGGTCCCCCTGGACGGTCGCGGCCTGCGTCGCACCAACCGGCACGCCATGGAGATCCTGGCCGCCTTGGAAGCCGACCGCTCGGCCCTCCGTGCCATCGAAGAACGCGCCGACAGTGAGAAGAAGACCTTGGAAGACGCCAAGGCCAGGGGAAGGAAGGCATCCTTCACCCTGCCCGCGCCCGGCCGGGTACGGCCGATCCTCCCGAAGAAGCGGAGCTTCGCCGTCGGCGACGGCGCCGGCCCACACCACCTGCGCATGCTCCTCGACCACGTGAAGTCCGTGTTCAACGGCGTCGCGGAGCAGGTCATACTGAAGTCGGACGGCAACATCTTCTCCGAGCGCACCTTCGAGCAGCTCGACGAGGCGGCCAAGGAAGCCAAGAAGGCGAAGAAGGAAGAGCACCAGGGGACGATGCCGTTTGTCGACATCTTCGGCCTCCCTTCGCCCGAGAGCGTCCGCGCATCGCTGACGGCGGCCGGCTACAAGGGCGTGCGCTTCGTGTGCCTGTGGTACCGGCAGCAGACCCGGATCCGGATGCTCAACGGCCTGGCCCACATGTACGGCCTGAACCCCCACACCCTCGACCCCAAGCCGAAGAAGCCCATCGCCCTCGGCGAAGGCATCGACGTCGTGTTCCACAAGGCCGACGCCTTCCTCCAGCACGGAACCGACATCAACCGCATCCGCGAGCTGGAGAAGATCAGAAACGAGGTCGCCCAGGAAGGCTGGCTGCTCGCAGCCTGGTGCGAGACCCAAATGCCCGAAGCCGAGAACGACGGTAACACCACCAAGAAGGCCACGGAGATCACCAGGGAGCTGGCCACCGGGGACGCGAAGTTCCAGACCCGGCGGGCGCTGTCCGCTACCGGCTCCCCCTCGCAGTACCTGGTCGGCGCCAAACGCGCCTACAAGAAGAAAGACCAGCGAACGGAAGGCGAACTCCCCTACGAGATCAAACCCATCAGCGCCCCAGGCACACCATGGAAGGACCACCCGGTCTTCATGGGCCTCCTCGACCTCCACCGCTCCATCGGGGTCGTCGACCACCGCTTCGAGGAAGCCCTCTACGATCCCGACGATCCTTACCGGATCCCGCGCATGGCCTTCTGCGGCATCCACATCCGCAAACAACAGGCCGACCGGCGTTTCCGCGGACAGCCCAAGCGCATCATCACCGCCTCCTGCCTGATCCCCTCACGCACACCCGGCGGGACGTGGCGCCACATCGCCTGGACCAACCTGGACCCCGAAGGCCGATGGAGGGACTACAACGAGGCTCAGAGCCTCTTCCACTCCCTCAACTACCCCCTCCACAAGGAAGACGGCGCTGACGACACCGCGCGCTGGGCCCAAGCAGGCAGGGATGTCCGAGACGCCCTCCAGAAACTACCCAACAAACTCATGGGCCTGCCCTATACCCTGATGGTCGACGGGCACGCCTGCCGCCGAGCGTGGCCGGGCCTGCACAACAACAAGCAAGGAACCTCGGCCAACACGCAGGATGACCGCCTCTGGCTCCCCACCCAGGGCCTGGGAACCCACCCGGCCAGCATCATCCGCATGAACTGCTTCCAGGCGGAGATGCCGCGCCTCGCCTACGTCACCAGGACGAAGAAAAACGGCGAACAGGAAATGATCAAGACCTCCAGCGACCTGTACCACCCGCAGGGCAAACCTGAAGGACACCCGTGGTTCCTGTTCACCGAACCCAGGAACTACGGAAAGAAGCGGTACGGCCAGCACAAGACCCGCTGGCGCGCCGAACTCGCCAAGACGGGCGCCAACGGCGACTACGAAGAAAACGAAATGAACTCCCCTTGGTACACCATGACCACGCGGGAGATCACCCCCATGTACACCCAGGGCGGCTACGACCGGGAAGCCCTCGCCGTCGCTGCAGCCCGCCTCAGTCACCAGGCCCTCACCTGGTGCGACCGCACTCGCTACCCAGCACCCCTCCACGCCGCACTCCAAATGGACCTCGACCACCCCCAGTACCGCAGGTCTGCTCCTCAAGACGATCCCGAGCAGCAGCACATCATCGCGGAAGCAAGCGGCGGGAAAGCCGGCGCCATCCAGGAAATGCTCCCACTGGAGTTCCCCAGCTAGAAGAACGACAGAAGGCACTGATCGACCCGTATCCTGCATTCCAGGAACGGGCCGATCACGAATTCCGTGATCGCCCACAGCGAGGAACCGACGGACCGGCTCCCCGCCTCCGACGAGGAAGCGAAGGAAGCCGGCTGAGTGCAGATCGGCGACAACGAGGCCGCCCGTTGGTACTCCGCCCAGGGCCGATGAGGACCCCGTGGGTCATCACCGGGGACCAGCAGGCCATCGCCAGTTGGTACCCCTCCCAGGGGCGATGAGGACCTCGGCGCGATGCTGCTGAGCCCGGCCGCGATCACGTTGGTACCCCTCTGAGGGACGATGAGGACACGATGGCCTCCCCTGTTGATCTGGACTTCTTCATGTTGGTACCCCTCCGAGGGGCGATGAGGACGCCAGGTCTGGGCCGGGAGGCCGTCGTCGGCGATGTGTTGGTACCCCTCTGAGGGGCGATGCGGACCCTTCGACCAGATCTGCTGAATAGCCGGCGTGAGCATGTTGGTACCCCTCCGCGGGGCGATGAGGACGCCCCGGGCCTGGCGGCCCGGGTCCCGGTCGGTATGTTGGTACCCCTCCCAGGGGCGATGAGGACGCGCACCGTCTACCTCGTGGAAGGCGAGAAGGACGCGTTGGTACCCCCAGGGGCGATGAGGACGCGAGCTTGCCCCGCTCAGGAAGTCGCCGACCCTGCAGTTGGTACCCCTCCCAGGGGCGATGAGGACTGTGTGGGTGCGACCGGAGACCTACCGGTGGCAGGCGTTGGTACCCCTTCCAGGGGCAATGAGGACGAGGCGACCGGCATGTGGTCGCTGGCGGTGATGGCGTTGGAACCCGTGCCAGGCGCGATAGGAACGGGCGTTGGGGGCATCGACTCGCTGTTGGTGGCCAGGTTGAAACTCCTCCCAGGCGCGATGAGGACGATCGTCTCGCGATGGTCGGGCAGTACCTCCGCGCGTTGGTACCCCTACGAGGGGCGATGAGGACCGACCGCGCCGTGGGCCACACCTGGGAGGTCATCAGGTTGGCACCCCTCCGAGGGGCGATGAGGACTCGGCCCCGACCAGGAGCACGCCGTCCATGACCAGGTTGGTACCCCTCCGACGGGCGATGAGGACTGGTGCACATCCGCCGCAACGACTACCGCTCCCGCCGGTTGGTACCCCTGCGAGGGGCGATGAGGACGGCCGAGGCCGCCGGACGCGTCCTGGCGTACCTCCCGTTGGTACCCCTTCGAGAGGCGATCAGGACTGCGAGCAACCGGCACCGCCAACACCGTCACCATCCAGTTGGTGCCCCTCCGAGGGGCGATGAGGACACGCAACCAGTAGTTGACCACCAACCCTGCTGAGTTGTTGGTACCCCTCTGAGGGGCGATGAGGACGTGGAGGAGCGCGGCATCAGCGCCGGCCGGTTCCGTGTTGGTACCCCTCCGAGGGGCGATGAGCGCAAGGCAAGGCGCGTACGTTTTGACCCCTAAGCGGAGTCGATGAGGTTTATTTGGTTCTCAAGCGCCGGGCCCTCGTGGGGTGTCGAGTATATCGGCATGGTCAGTGTCCGATTTTGCCGAGGCCATTTTCTTCGTCGTAGTCGGCGTTGATCAGGCCAACTTTCAGTCGTTCGTCCCATTGAGCGGTGATGTTGCCCGCTACGGGGATGAGGAGGTCTTCGGCGAGGAGCCGGCCTGGGCGGCGGCCGTTGTCGGTGGCGAGTCGTTCGGCGTATTCGTCGCGGTCTGTGGCGAGGATGACTTCCTGGCCGTCGAACATCGCGTCGAAGTCTTTCCGGAGCTTGGATCGGTCTTTGAAGGGTTCTGTCCAGGTCAGGAAGGCTTCGGTGAACTTCTCTTTGGCCTGTTCGAGTTCGGCTCGCCAGGTCTTGCCCCATGTGCCTGTGGGTTCGTAGATCTCGTTGAGCCATGACGTGATCACTGCTTCGTCGATCACGTTGCCGTCGTGGCGTTGGAGGATGTCCCAGGCCAGTGATACGGGGGCTTTGGGGTAGACGCCGTCGGCGAAGAGTCCGGGTTCGCTCTTGCGAGGCATGTATTGGGGGGCGTGGACGATGGTGTCGGCCGGCGGTCGGGTTCCGGAGCGGTTGACGCGGCCGAAGCGTTGGCAGAGGGCGTCCATGGGGGCGCAGGCGGTGTGGATGGTGTCGAAGTCGACGTCTAGGGAGACTTCGACGGTCTGTGTGGCGACGAGGAGTCCGCCGACGCGGGTGGTCTGACCGTTCTTGTAGCGGTCGCGGATGCGGTTTTCGATGTCGGCGCGGTGGTCGCGGCGGTAGCGGGAGTGGAGCATGATCGCGGCGTCGCGGTGGCCGTGGATGCGGCGAGCCGTGGGGGCCAGACGCTGATAGAGGGCTCGGGCGGTGGGACGGTTGTTGGCGACGACGAGCAGGGCTTCGCCGGCTTGGAGTCGGGCTTCCATCTCGGCGATGGCAGTGTCGGACCGCAGGGTATGGGGGCGCACTGAGAGTCGGTGGCGTTTGGGGAATGCGGTGCCTTCGGGCGGCTGGACCAGGTGGGCGGGCTGGTTGAGGGTTTGGCAGATGGCGTTCTGGAGGGCGTCTGGAAGGGTGGCGGAGACGATGCCGAACCGGCCGCCGAGGTGTTCCCAGAAGGCCATCATCGCCAGGATCATGCCGAGGCGCTTGGGGTCGTAGGCGTGGAGCTCGTCGAGGATGAAGAGGCTGTTGGCGGTGTCGGCGAGGACGGCGGAGTGGGCGGGGCCGGCGAGGGTTCCGCGCAGTGGTTGGTAGGGGGTGCCGACGCGGATCAGCTCGCGGAAGAGGCGGGTGGCGTTCTCCTGGGAGAGGGACTTGCGGGCGGCGGCGACGGCTTCGGCGTCGGTGGTGCACTCGTCGGCGAGGGCGCGGGCGAGGTAGTAGGAGGCGGCGCGTGAGTGGGAGACGCCGATCTGGCCTTCTGCGGGGAGATCTTCTTCAAGGCGTCGGACCATGGCGTTGATGGCGGCGAGGTACGGCAGCAGGTAGAAAATTCGCGGGGTTCCCTGGCCGGCCTCGGTCATCTCGGTGAGGTTGCGCAGCGCCCAGAGGAGTACGGCCTCGGTCTTTCCGCTGCCTGTCCAGGCTCGGATGATGACGTGGCCACTGATGCTGGCAGCTTGGAGCTGGTGAGGTCGTAGCTGGTGGCCCTTGGCGGCGAGCCGGGTTTCGAGGCGCTGCCGGTATACGGGGGTGAGGGGATGGCGGGTGTGGAGGGGGGTGTGGGCAGAGGCCATCCGGTCGGCCATGGTGACGGCGCCTTGGAGCATGACGGAGGCCAGGCCGTCGGCTTCTTCCTCGGGTTCGAGTTCCCATTCCCACCGGTCGAGGAGTTCCCCGAAGAGGGCGTGGGCATCTTCGAGCAGGGTGTTGGGGGTGAGGGTGGGGGTGGGGCCGGGCGGTATGAGTCCGGCTTGGACGGCGGTGGTGTGCATCCAGGCTGTGAGGTCCTGCAGTGCGTCTGCGTCGATGGGGCCGAACCTGGCGGTGAAGTCTTCGATGCTGTCGTGGCCGTATAGGGGCAGGAGGGACGGGCGCCGGCTGCCGTCGCCGGTGATGCATCGGTGGTGGGTGGCAACGCCGGCAGCGATCCAGAGGACCTCTTCCTTCGGCAGGGCCGCGAGGACGGTGGGGAGGAAGCCGAGGGAGAGGACTTCGTGCCGTTCTCCCCACACCTTGGCGGGGTGGCTGGTGTTCCCGATCTGGATTTGGAAGCCATGTGCGGCTTTACCGGGGTCGTGCAGCAGGCCGGCGAGCTGGACCCAGACCTGGAACCTTTCGGGGAGCACGGGGACGCGGCCGATGCGGGTGGTGACGGTGGCACCGCGGCGCATGGTGGTCAGGGAGTGGTCTTTGAGCGTTTCACCGTGCCTTTGGCGGCCGCGGGCGCTCTTGGCGCGGAGGGGGTGGGCGTCGTCCATCGGGGTCCTTACGCAGCGGCGAGGGCGGTGCTGGGGTGGGTTGACGGGAGGAGAATGACGGCTTGGCCGTCGGGGGTGACGTAGTCGGCTGTGATCTGGGCTGGGGAGCCATTGAGGGAGTAGCGGTAGGTGCCCCAGGCCGTACGGGCGCGATCGATGGTGATAGCGGTGGGGAGCTGCATCTGTTCGCCGTTGTCGCGGATTGTGGGGTCCGGGGTGGTGGCGTGGGGGATGAGGGCGTGCCCCTGTGTGCCGGTGCCTTGGGGAGTGAGGCGGATGCGGCGGGTGCGGGCGGTGGCGAGGTCCTGGGAGCGCCCGAGCCGCATGGGCCACACCGGGGTGCGGATGGCTCGCTCCCACATGTCGAGATCCTGGAGGAGCCAGGCGGTGAGGGTGATGTGGGTGAGGAAGTGCCGGTCTTTGATGGTGGCGTTCCTGCTCGCGGCCTTTGCGGCGGCCGGGTGGTAGGTCTCCAGGTCGACGCCGGAGCCTTCGGCGGTGAAGGTCATGGCGAAACGGGTGTTCTCCGGGACGGAGTCCCAGTCGCCCATGGTGGCGGCGAGCATCCCGCCGACCGTGCTGGGAGGAGGGCACGGCAGGCCGACTTGAATTCCCTGATAGAGCGGGTTGCGGAAGCTGGCGATGGGCGCGGTGACCGTTACTTCGATGGCTTCGATACTGCTCATCAGCTGATTCCTTGCGGGTTGGGTGGCTGTCGTCGAGAATCCGCACCCGACGCCCGACGTGTAGACGTCGGGCGTTGAGTGCGAATCCTCGCGCGCGGCACGTGGAGCTGCGGCTGTTGGGGCCTTACATGTGGCTGCGGTTTGCTAGTCCTGGAACCAGTTGTCGTGCTGGCCGGTCTCGAACTCGTCGGCGAGCTGGGAAAGGACCACGCGGGGATGGTCGATGATCAGCCGCTGGTCCTTGATGAGGTCGGACAGCTCCTCGCGTGCGATCTCGCGTTGGCCACCCAGGAACGAAGGGGCCCACCCCAGGCGGACGGATCCTTCGATGACATCGGACCAGGCATCTACCTCCTCACGCAGCGTTGCGGAGTTGAAGCGGATCTCGTTGTCGACCACGTTGAGGATGCGAGTGAAGGGTTGATTGCCGCCCTGGACAGGAGCCAGAAGGATCAGGGCCGGGGTCCGGTCACCGAAGTGGGCCGCGCTGCTCGCGCCGCCGTGCATGGCGGCGATGGTGCGCAGGAGAACAGCGGTGCGACGACGGCGCTCCTCAATGGGGAGGAGAATGCCGGCGATGCCGCGACGCGTAGCTTCGGTCGCTCCGGCCTGGAGGGCTTCCTGTACGGCTTCGTCCGACAGGGCTGCCTTGCGGACCGTGCCCTGCTGCTCGAAGAAGCCGATGCGCTGCATGTCGAGGCGAAGGTCGCCCTGGAGGGCGGCGGTGTAGAACTCGTGCTCGTGCAGGATCGGATTGGCGCCGGTCGGCAGCCCCCGGCTCATGGTGCCGAAGTCGCGGGTGGGGCGCTCGGGGGCGACGGAGACGAAGGTGCCAGTGTTCAGGACGGTGTCGCGCATGAACGTGGCGGCCTTGGTGGCGGCCATGTAGCCGAAGAAGTCGTCGTCCATGTACTTGTCCGGACGGCCGGAGGTGTACGCCTGCTGCTTGGCGTCCTTGCCGTTGACGAGGACCGGGGAGGGGGTCTCGGTGTCGGGAAGGGAGTCACGGAGCATGCGGCGCCACCACTGGGCGGAGCCGTAGGGGTAGGTCTTGCCGCCGGTGCGGTGCTGCTTGACGGGGGTGACGTTGCCCTGGTCGGCGGTGCCACGGCCGTTGTTGGGGGCGCCGGCCTGGATGTCGAGGACGGCCTTACCGGTGAGGTACATGCGGATTCCTTACGCTAATCGTTGAACGGGCATGGAATGGTGGGGTGTTAGTCCTGGTCGTCGATGCCGAGGGTTTTGAAGTCCTCGTCAGAGGTGCCTTCTTCGACGGCGGCGACCTTGGCTCCGCGGGTGGCGAGTTCCTCGAAGGTGGCGACGAACAACAGCTCGCGCGCTGACCAGGAGGCGTTGCCGGAGTCGAACAGGACACGCCACTGGCGTAGGGAGATGAAGGGGTCGTTCTTGGCGTCGGCGGGGCGCTTGCGGGACCATTCCGCGATTTCCGCCTTGAGCCATGCCTTGAGGTCGTTGGGGCGGCGGGTGGCGACGGTGAACTTCTTCAGACGCTTGTCGTCGTCCGCGACGACGTCGGCGACGCGGCGGGCGACGGCGACGACGTGGGTCACGTCGGATTCGAGCACGTTCAGGACCTCCGTGAGGTAGGAGCGGATCAGGGGAGCGAGGTGGGGCACAGCGGCTGGCATCCCTTGCCCCTTGGGCAGGGCGATGATCTGGTCGCGGATCCAGCTGATGGCTCGGGACGGGATCTGCTCGGGCTGATGGAAGGCGCGCCAGGCGAGCATGCGCAGGCCGGAGACCTTTGCGGTGGCTTGAGCCTGGGCGAGGTAACGGAACCCAGCACGCCGGTCGCTGCGGCGAATGGTGGAGCGGAGCCACTCGGCGAGAGGCTGCTCCATGACCTCAGATTGGAACTTCTGGTCCTGGTTGTTGTTGGAGAACTGCAGGGTCTGGACGCCGTCGGTGACGCGGTGGTCCCACCAGCGCAGGGCCTTGAGGGCCGCGAACTCGATCGCGAAGGTTCCCCCGCCGCCTTTGAGGTCACCGCGGGTGATCATGCCTCGGAGGTTGTCGCGGACCTCGCTTCGGGTGATGCGAGCCATGAACCTCTCGTCCCAGGTGTGGATGCCGTTGAGGAGTCCACCGCCGGCAGTGCAGGCATAGGGCAGGGCGTGGAAGCTGGTTACGCACGGGAAGCACAAAGGGGTGCCCTCGTGGTCGGGCGCGGTGGTGTTGCGATGCTCGATGGAGGCACCGAGGGGAATGTCCCCCTTGCCGTACCAGGCAGCGGCAGGCCGCCCGCAAAGGGAGCAGGGGACGCCGGGCCATTTCTCGGCCGGCGGGCAGGTGCGCCAAGCGCCAATGCCCTCAGGTGTGCGCTTGCTCTTGTAATGGAGGGCGCAGTTGGGCCACAGGACGTAGGAGACGCCAAGGAGGTACCAGCCGGGCTGGCCCTTGGCGATGGTGCTGGTGGCAATGAGATCGTCGATCATGCGCCTGACGACCGAACGGAACTGGTCGCCACTGACGGCCTCGGGATCGGAGACCCCGGCGAGAGTGGCGATCGCGTAGGCACCCGTGCGCTGAAGAGGATGCGCAGTGAGCTCCAGCGCGTCTTGCGCAAAAGCCGTGGTGGTCATAAGGCCATCCCTCGTCGTTCCGATGCCTGGCGGCGGCTTGAGCAGGTCACGCGATCACCCATCCGAATCCCGCGCTCGTGGCACCACCGATGCCGGCGGACCACAGGGCTTGAAGAGCGACCGGAGTGCCGGACACGTCGACCTCAATCGGCGCGCCGGTCTTCTTGCCGCGCTTGATGGTTGTGGGGCTGTCGGAGCCGTGGCCGACGACGGAGAATGAGCGCTTCGGGCCGATCCAGGTGATGCCTTGGAGCTGGACGCCGTCGTGGCCGAAGGTTTCGCAGCGGCGGCGAAGACTATGGGCCAGCGCGACATCGAAACCCGGCTCTCCCGGAAGGAGCCAGCCGCCACGGATCAGCTCTCCAGTAGGGGTTCGGGCCGCCTCGGCCTTGATGGTGATCGGGTTGATAGTGCGCAGCTTCGTGCGGCCAGATGCGAAGGCGGGCGGCGTGATCCGGGTGACCTTCTCGACGTTCAGCGCGACGCCGCCCCAGTCCATGATGGGGATCATCTGCAGGTCGCGTTCCAGAGCATCGATGAGCTCGGGCAGAGGGCTGCCGAACTCCAAGATGCCGGTCCCGCCGGCAACGTAAGTGCCATGGACGCGCTGCGGCTTGGGGAATTCCGGAGCGCTGTGGCCGAAGGGCGCCATCTTGTGCGGGCCCCACCCCTGGGCGTGGATCACGGCACCGAGCTGGGGCGCCTGCCGCCGGAGTGCGGCGTAGACAATCCCGCGGCCGGGCGCGATGACGTCGTCCCACGGGATCTCGCGGGCCCTCGTGGCGACGTAGACACGGAGTCGCATGCTTCCCCTCCTTTCTGCTGGTCAGCGGGCACACGTGTGCCCGCGCAGGCTGGCGATGCCGGTACGTTTCTTACCTAAATGGTGCGGTTCGAGGCAGTATGTCTATCACACTGAAATGCCTTACGTGCGGCCTGAGTTGAAGGTCTACCAGCGGCCACTGACAACCGATCAAAATCGATCGTCGAGCGCCAAAAGAGATCCATAATGGGCGCGCTGGGGTGCTGTCGGTGGAGTGGGATAGCGTCTACGGAAGTCGCGTCGGGCAAACGTCCGGGAGCGTATGACGACTTGAAAACCTCACACCATTCATCGCCCCGTACAGGGGCAGCAACACTGGCAGGGCGGCTCCTCGTCGCCCTGGGAGGGGTACCACGCGCGGGCGTGCTGGCCGAGTGTGTCGGCGTAGTCCAGGCCGCATCGCTCCAGCGAGGGGTACCAACCACCAGACCTCGACGCGGCGGCTCTGCGAGGCGCCCAGACTTCATCGCTTTCGGAGGGGTACCAACATGCTGACGCGCGGCCCGTTGCTCTCGGTCAGGGGTCGTCCTCATCGCCCCTGGTAGGGGTCCACAACGTGTGGGCCCGGAACCCGGTGCCCGGTTGGGGATTGTCCTCATCGACCCTCAGAGGGGTACCAACTACGACAAGCTGCTGCAGACTGGTCATACGCACGGTCGTGCTCATCGCTCCTGGGTGAGGTGCCAACATGCCCTCCGCCCACGCGGCCGCGACCGCTTGACGCGTCCTCATCGCCCCTCGGCGGGGTAACAACGTGCTGACGGGCATGGACCGATCGGGCCGACCTTGTCCTTATCGCCCCAATACGGGGTGTCAACACGGCTGGGCTGACCGTGCGGGATGACCGTCCCCCAGGTCCTCATCGCCTATGGGAGGGGTACCAACTGCGCGTCGTGGTCGCCCGCGCCGAGCATTGCACCGCGTCCTCAACGCCCCTTGGAGGGGTACCAACATCAGCACGTAGTCGAGATGGTCGTCGGCGCCCTTGTCCTCATCGCCCCTGGGAGGGGTACGAACGTGCGGCCGAGGGCGGCGTGAGCGGCCTCCCGCGCGCGTGCTCATCACTCCTCGGAGGGGTACCAACAGGGTGAGGGTGGCTACGAATGCCTCTGCCGGGCCGCGTCTTCATCGCCCCTGGGAGGGGTACCAACGGGCCGGCGTTGTAGGCGGCCACTGTCAGGCCCAACGGGCCCTCTTCGACCCTGGGAGGGGTACCAACGTGTTCGACGAGCTCGTCACCGAGATGGAAGAGCGGGGTCTGTCCTCATCGACCCTGGGAGGGGTACCAACAAGCGGGGGTCGGCGATGTGCCGCAGGTGCTCCTCAAGCCCTCTTCGACCCTGGGAGGGGTACCAACGTGTTCGACGAGCTCGTCACCGAGATGGAAGAGCGGGGTCTGTCCTCATCGACCCTGGGAGGGGTACCAACGCGCTCGGACTCGGGCTAGGCATGCTGTTCCCTCCCCGTCCTCATCGACCCTGGGAGGGGTACCAACAAGCGGGGGTCGGCGATGTGCCGCAGGTGCTCCTCAAGCCCTCTTCGACCCTGGGAGGGGTACCAACGTGTTCGACGAGCTCGTCACCGAGATGGAAGAGCGGGGTCTGTCCTCATCGACCCTGGGAGGGGTACCAACAAGCGGGGGTCGGCGATGTGCCGCAGGTGCTCCTCAAGCCCTCATCGACCCTGGGAGGGGTACCAACACGGCCCTGCATCGAGGATGAGCACGGCGACGACGGATCCTCATCGCCCCTGTGCGGGGTACCAACTCGCGCGCGTCCACGACGCCGGGCAGCTGGGCAACCGTCCCCATCGCCCCTGGGAGGGACCAGCTTCGGTGGCATGCGCTCGAACAGGACAGCATCCAGGGTCTTCATCGCCCCTCGGAGGGGTATCAACTGCCAGATCGTCAGCATGACGATCCTCATGCCGCGGGCCCTCATCGTCCCTTGGAGGGGTGACAACGCGATGAGGCAGAGGTTGAGGTTGTGGGACAGCGGGTCCTGACCGCCCCGCAGAGGGGGGTACTAACTGTGACCTCCCACCGCTCATGCGGCACGACGATGGTCCTCATCGCCCTTGGAGGGATACCAACTCCTGCGGCAGCTCCAGACCCCGCAGAGTGATCACCGGTCTTCATCGCCCCTGTGCGGGGTACCAACTAGGCGGGCGGGGCGCAGGTGGCATAGATGGTGGCGTCCCTCATCGGCCCTCGCTGGGGTACCAACGAGTTAACGCGCGTGCCGTCCGGGTACCGGGCGCAGACCCTCATCGCCCCTCAGAGGGGTACCAACGTTGCCGTCGGGCGTGCGGCGCGGATCACCGCGGCAGGCCCTTATCGACGCTGCCAGGGGTACCAACGGTGTTGTTCGGCGGCGGTCATCGTGTGGCCCCCTTGTCCTCGCCGCCCCGGCGAGGGACACCAACTCCCTACTCAGAGCTGGGCGGTGAGCGGTCGCCGGGTCCTCATCGCCCCTCTGGGGGTACCAACGACGAGATGCCAGAGGCGACGGACGGGCCTGGATCGTCCTCATCGCCCTCGGAGGGGTACCAACAGTCCGGTGCCGGTGATGGTGACGACCGTGCCACCGGGTCCTCATCGCCCCTCTGGGGGTACCAACGACGAGATGCCAGAGGCGACGGACGGGCCTGGATCGTCCTCATCGCCCTCGGAGGGGTACCAACAGTCCGGTGCCGGTGATGGTGACGACCGTGCCACCGGGCCCTCATCGCCCCTGGGAGGGGTACCAACGAAGGCGGTGCGAAAGTCGCTCTCGGCGACTCGTATGCCCTCATCGCCCCTCGGAGGGGTACCAACATCCACCCACCAATGCTGTCCGATACCAGGCCGACGGGTCCTCATCGCCCCTCGGAGGGGTACCAACTGCAGGGTGTAGCTGCCCGGTGCCAGGCCGTCGACCGTCCTCATCGCCCCTCGGAGGGGTACCAACCGTAATGCTCCACGACAGACGCACGATCGTCTTCTCGCGCCCTCATCTCCCCTCGGAGGGGTACCAACACGGCATCGACCTCCTCGACCGTGAGTGGCTCCGCCCTTCCTCATCTCCCCTCGGAGGGGTACCAACCGGCAGCGGCAGGTGTGCTGCGCGGCCGTGTGCGACGTGTCCTCATCTCCCCTCGGAGGGATACCAACCGGGCGTAGACCGTGACCTCGTGGCCGGTGTCGTCGGTCCTCATCTCTCCTTGGAGGGGTACCAACCCTACGAATACGGCCGCTACCCCGAGACCGCCGCCGCGTCCTCATCGCCCCTCGGAGGGGTACCAACGGGAAATCCGCGAGTACTACCCGGATGGATCCGGCGGGTCCTCATCGCCCCTCGGAGGGGTACCAACTGGACGTGGTAGTGGGCGGCGAGGTCGGACCTGGAAGTCCTCATCGCCCCTCGGAGGGGTACCAACGACAGCAGTCGGCCGGACCAGGTGACACGGCTGACCGTGTCCTCATCTCCCCTCGGGGTACCAACATGGTGTCGAAGTCGGCCTCGGGGCGCCGTCGGCGGTCCTCATCTCCCCTCGGAGGGGTACCAACACGGTGCCGCCGGTCGTTGCCGCGGTCGTCATCCATCGTCCTCATCTCCCGTCGGAGGGGTACCAACACGAACGTGGCAAGCGCGGCGTAGAGGGCCTTGGCGAGTCCTCATCTCCCCTCGGAGGGGTACCAACACGGTGCCGCCGGTCGTTGCCGCGGTCGTCATCCATCGTCCTCATCTCCCGTCGGAGGGGTACCAACACGAACGTGGCAAGCGCGGCGTAGAGGGCCTTGGCGAGTCCTCATCTCCCCTCGGAGGGGTACCAACAGGTACTCGTACACCGCCCGTACGACATGGTCGCCGGGTCCTCATCTCCCCTCGGAGAAGTACCAACTTGGTGGTCACGGTTCCTGCGCCCGCAGCCGCACCGTCCCTCATCTCCCCTCGGAGGGGTACCAACCCGAGACGCGGGCCTGGGTCGCCGACGCACAGCGGGAGCCCTCATCTCTCCTCGGAGGGGTACCAACATGCCGAGGCCGGCCACCACTCCCGCGACCGTCACGCCCTCATCTCCCCTCGGAGGGCTACCAACCAGTGCCAGCAGCTCGGCGACATCTTCTCCCCGCTCGGCCCTCATCTCCCCTCGGAGGGGTACCAACAGGACAGCGAGGAGGAGCGGCCACAGGCGGGTGGCGAGTCCTCATCTCCCCTCGGAGGGGTACCAACTGAGCAGTGAGCCCACCTGGGAGTACGGCGCCGCCGCGTCCTCATCTCCCCTCGGAGGGGTACCAACTACAGCGGCACCTCCATCCACGTCCGCGAGCGCCCCAGGTCCTCATCTCCCCTCGGGGGGGACCAACGGGCTAGCCGCACTCACGTCGCTGGCTCCCGCGACGAGTCCTCATCTCCCCTCGGAGGGGTACCAACTCGACGACCAGGACGTCGACGCCACGCAGCCCGCTGGTCCTCATCTCCCCTCGGAGGAGTACCAACAGGCCGTGCCCGCGCTCGACGCGAGCGATGACGCGGTCCTCATCGCCCCTCGGAGGGGTACCAACGTGACGTCCAGGACGTCACCGCTGGGGGCGTCGGCAGGTCCTCATCTCCCCTCGGAGGGGCACCAACTTGACCGGTTGGCTTACTGGCTGGCCGATTGACGGACGTCCTCATCTCTCCTCGGAGGGGTACCAACACCAGCTCCGCGCCCGGCTGGCTGGCCGACCGCCGCTGTCCTCATCGCCCCTCGGAGGGGTACCAACACCGAGAACGAAAAGTCATTGAAGCGCTTGCTGCCGAGTCCTCATCGCCCCCTCGGAGGGGTACCAACCGCACCACAGGCAGCTCCTGCGGTTCGGCTTCACGGGTCCTCATCTCCCCTCGGAGGGGTACCAACGCGTACAGGACCTGCTTGGGCGCCCTCGGGGCCTGGGGTCCTCATCTCCCCTCGGAGGGGTACCAACATGTCGGCGGGCGGGGTGAGGTTGACGGTGATGTGGGTCCTCATCTCCTCTCGGAGGGGTACCAACAGGTCGAGACGACGGTGGAGACGCGACAGGTGTCGGCCGTCCTCATCTCCCTTCGGAGGGGTACCAACGGAGTGGGCTCCCAGATGTTCTGGGTCGGGGGCATCGGTCCTCATCTCGCCTCGGAGGGGTACCAACGTGGTGTGCACCCCGATGGCGTTGGCGAGGGCCCGGTCCTCATCTCCCCTCGGAGGGGTACCAACGTCGAGACCGTGCCGGGCTTCCACCAGCTGGCGTTGTCCTCATCTCCCCTCGGAGGGGTACCAACCGCAGGGATACGGCAGCCCGCAGGCGTTCAAGGTCGTCCTCATCGCCCCTCGGAGGGGTACCAACATGCCGGTGAGACGCCCTGGCAAGCAGCCGTTCGGGTCCTCATCGCCCCTCGGAGGGGTACCAACCCGTAGGGCACGGAGACCGCGATGGAGCCCGTCCACGGTCCTCATCGCCCCTCGGAGGGGTACCAACGACGAGATGCCAGAGGCGACGGACGGGCCTGGATCGTCCTCATCGCCCTCGGAGGGGTACCAACAGTCCGGTGCCGGTGATGGTGACGACCGTGCCGCCGGGCCCTCATCGACCCTGGGAGGGGTACCAACACCGAGAACGAGAAGTTATTGAACCGCTTGCCGCCGAGTCCTCATCGCCCCTCGGAGGGGTACCAACTGCAGGGTGTAGCTGCCCGGTGCCAGGCCGTCGACCGTCCTCATCGCCCCTCGGAGGGGTACCAACAACACTGACATTGCGACAGTGCGGACCGTCCCCGCTCGCCCTCATCTCCCCTCGGAGGGGTACCAACTCGCGGGGGTGAGCGGTGACCGCCCGTCCCGTTGACTGGTCCTCATCTCCCCTCGGAGGGGTACCAACCAGTCCCGCGGCGGGCGCGTGACCTTGGCAGCCGGGTCCTCATCGCCCCTTGGAGGGGTACCAACATCACGTCGGCCATGGCGTGGATGCGGATCGCCAGCGTCCTCATCTCCCTCGGAGGGGTACCAACACCACCAATGCGGATGCCGTCGAGCTCATCAAGGCCGGTCCTCATCTCCCCTCGGAGGGGTACCAACGCGTTGACGCTGTCGATATCGAGCGCTGCTACCGACCGTCCTCATCGCCCCTCGGAGGGGTACCAACCCGCCATGTACTGGCACGCCTGCACCAGATCCGCCGGGTCCTCATCGCC
>NZ_JBNHIN010000046.1:0-69115 GCF_050054615.1 Streptomyces sp. YGL11-2 | reverse complement strand
CAGTAGCCGGCACCGCAGCCAGCACCCCTGCCCCAAGCCTCACTCCGAAACGGACATCAACTCGCGAACCGCCCACTTACGGGTCCTACCTACGGAATCAGGCGCACGGCCACGAGAGTGCATTGCTAGCCAAACCGAAACCGCCGGACACCACGGCGGCAATACACCCCCGGGAAGGCACAGTCAAGATGGAGTAACCCGCAGGGCGCGGGTGATTGCCCAAGGTGATGCCCGAACGGGTCGACTCACCCTGCGAAACGACCAATTTTTACAATCGCGAGAACAGTAGGGATATGGCCGGAGGGCAAGACCGGAAGTGTTCCTTGGACCATTCCAAAGGCTGGTGAAAGCCGACCTTCCACGCACGGACGACGGCGAAGCCGTCGAAGACGTGGATATGTACGGCGCTCAGCCGGTCAACTTCGACGCAAGGTCGCGGCGGCCACACAACCAGCACCGGCCCGACTACGAGCTTCATGTCAACGAGACGATGACGTCGTGTGGTTCCTGGAGGACAACGGGATGGATGGCGCCGACTGGTCGCGGAACAACGGCGCAGCTGCATGGCCTGGTGGTTCCCGCTGTTCGGCACAGAGGTCATGGTCGCGGACCGCCGCGGTGGGCACAACCATGGCCGTCCCCGCCTACAGCAAGGCCGGTCCCGCGGATCCGTACGGAGGACGGATCGACACCACGGCGACGTCAGGCGTGGTATCGCGTGTCGCGGCCGAACTGGCGGAGATGCATGGAGAGTTGCAGTCGCTGACTCTGTGGAGCCAGGCGGTCCGGGAGCCCGGAAAGAACTCGACAGTGAACCCGATCAACATAACCGTGCATAACTGCTCACACCCGATGTGCTGCTCACGTGTCTCTGCTGGCCCGGGGGGTCTCTGCGCCTCGTGAGCTTGCCACCACATTTCTCCGGGAAGTTGGGGGCCGCCCCACGCTGTCGGCATGTGCTGGTAAGTGCTGGTGTGATCGTTCCGAAACCGGGGCGCGGCGTAGTGGTAAGCGCGGTGGTAAGGAGTCTCGGGTGAGCTGAAGGCGAGGGTTCCCAGCCCTCCCCGCGGCCCCTTCGCCGCGGGCACTTCCACGCCCGGGAGCTTTGATGCCCACCCTCTCCTCCACGGCTTCATCCCGCCGCGCAGCGCCGGTGCGGGAGCAGGCACTGGCTGCGCTGTTCGTGCACCGTGCCGCGGAGACGGAGCAGTTGCGTCGCTTGCTGGCGCCTCCGCCTGAACTGAGGTATCTGCGGCGTTGCCTTCGTGATCTTCGAGGGCTCGGTCTGGTCCACAGCGTTACCCGGGCTCACTGCCCCAGCGTCTGGTCACTTACCGATCAGGGCGCCCGGAACGTCGCGAGTTGGCCCGAGTTCGCGGGGCGGCGCCTTCGTCGGCATACGACGATGGGGGCACGCAGTGCCCACACGCTGGCCGTGACGCGGACGGCGCTGGCGTTCATCGAAGATGCGCGGCGACGGGGCGACGAGGTCACGGCCTTGGACTGGACCCCGGAAGTGGCGCATCCGATCCGCGACGGTGCCGGAGTCGGAGACCGCGCGCTGATCGCTGATGCCCTGCTGCGCTACACCCGAACCGCGCCCACGCGGGCGATGCTGCGTGCCTTCGTCGAGGTGGACCGGGCTACCGAGTCATCCGAGCGTCTTGCGTCGAAGGTCATCACCTACGCGCGGTTCTACGATCACTTCCCGGTCGCTGGTCGGCGCAGCCCGGCGGATCTCTCGGGGATACGTGCCTGGCAGCGGACGTACCCCGTCTTCCCCCGACTTCTGTTCGTCCTAACCGGAGCCGGCCGACAGACGCTTCTCCATCGGGTCGCGGACCTGCGAGCAATGGTGCGTGAGCAACCGTCGACGGCGCGATTCGCCCAGGACGTGCCTGTTGGTGCCGCGATCCTGGAGGAGTTGGAGGAGCTAGGGGCATCGGCTCCGGTGTGGTGGCCGCTCGACGGCCGCACCGGTCGGAGCAACTGGATGGAACTATGACCCGCCTTCCGGCCGGCCGGCTCGAAACGCAGCAGGCGGTGGAGCTGTACGGGCCCGAGGACAGCGCTTGGTATCGCACCGCGGTGATGGACCGGATCGCGTTGTGCGAGGGCCTGTGGGACGCCGCTCGCACAGCTCCTTTTTGGGCCGGACACCGACGTTAGTACGTGGCCGAAGCGATGTGCAATTCCCGCAGTACGGGCTCGACACCGAGAAGCCGCGAGGATTTGGTTGGTGTCCGAGGGGCGAGTTGGACCAATACCCCACTGATCACGCCGCTCACCGCCGAATTGGAGCTGGCACCCTCGTAGGCGCAGATTGGCGTCCCTGCCAGGAGCCGCAAACAAGAGCTGTTCGTGCCGGGGCTCATTAGTTGGCTTACCTGCGGTGATGTTCGTGGCACGCCGCAGAGTTGGCAGCCTCCGGTGGCCATGCCTACCCGGCGACTCCACCCAATTCGAACCGCTGTTGGTCATGCGTTGGTCACATGGCCAACCGGGAAGGGCTCGGATCAAGGCCGATGGTTGTACTGCTCCATCGTGGCCTTCGAAGTGGACGCGTCTTTGAAGATCAGTTCCCAAGGTCCGGTGTTCACGTCGAACTCCTTGCCGAACCCGACCCACTTCCCGGTCATCTTCCGGCCGGTCGGTTCGAGGAGTAGTTGCAGAGCCCCGTGATAGACCGCCCCGGCGTAGTAGCCATCGTGGGCCGTCTCCTCACGCCATGTGCCCGTCACCACGTTCCCGTCGACGGTCAGGTCCATCGTCAGCGGGGAGTCGGGGTTGGAGGACGCTTCCGGCAGAGATCGCACAGTTAGTTTGTTGCGGTGCTGGATGATCACGACGAAGTGTTCGCCGGTGAAGTCGGCTCCCCGCCCTGACGAGTGGTACTCGTATCGGGACAGCCAGATGCCCGACATGGTGCCGTGATCGTTGCGCTTGGTCATGGGTGCAGCACCTCCTGGGGCTGTTGTGGCTCCCACCATTACCACCTCTCCGCGCGCCGGTTCATGCCCATTGGCGGGCGCCTTGTCTACCGTCCGAGCGTCAGGGACCGATATCGCGAACCCTAGAGCCTCTATGGGGAGGCCCGTTACGCGCTCAAGGGATCTGATGTAGATCTTCCGGGGCATCCGGACGGCTCCGGACTCCCAGCGCTGCACATTCCGTTTGGCGCAGTCGTTTGGTTCGCCATGCTCCCGCCCGTCTTCACGTATGGCCTGGGCTAACTCGTCCTGAGACATGCGCAGGCTGACTCTGACGGCATGGAGGATCGTGTTCGGTTCACCCACGCCTCCGACGGTAGGGCGGGGGACGACAGTTGGTCTCGCGTTTTGGCAAACAAATGACGTCGGACTGACGCCTTGACGGTCGCCGCACAGCCCCTGCCGGATGTCCGATGCTCGACGAACCGAGCAACGGAGCGAGGGCGGACACATGATTGAGGCCACACCAGAGACCCGTACACCGGCCGAGGCCGCGCGGGAGGCCATCTCCGATTTGAGGAAGGCTGCCAGGGAAGCGGGAGTTCCGTTCCCCAGCCTGCGGCTTGACCCGAAGCTTCTGGGAGAGGACGGAGCGCTCACGCACCTGATCGATACCGGTCGTATCAACATCGGCACCGCCAGAAAGCTCACGAAGATTCTGAGGGCGGCACGGCCGTGAGTGACAAGAAGGAAAAGGGCGGCACCAACGATCTGTCCAAGAAGGTCAGGGACGCCAACAAGCGGAGCGCGAGCGGCGGTGGCAAGCGATGAGCAGAGGCCGCCACACGCCCACGAGAAGGATCCCGTTACGCAGACTTCGGGTGTCCGCTGACGGCTGGTTCTGGGGCGGAATCCTGGCCCTCATGGTGTGGGGGACCTGCGTTGCCTTCCTGGTCATGGCAGCGACCGGAAAGCTCACTTCGGCACACCTGTGAGTTTCCGTTCCCGGCCGGTGAATCGGCCCGGTAGGGCACGGGGTACGTCCGGCTGGCCGCAACGCCATCGTGAAGCGAAGTCAGCCAGCCGGGTCAGCAAGTGCAATGCACCACTCCGACAGCGAGAGGAGAAGCACATGGCAACAGCAGTTCAAACGCGCGAACCGCGAACCTGTGTGATCCCGGAAGTCTGGGAGCGCGAGGTACGGCTCATCATGCGCGACCACGACATGGACCGCGAGCTCGCCGAACGAACCTTCGGCCAGACCGTGGCCTACCTGGTGACCTCGGCCGAACGTTCCGACGTCGACATGGGGCCGGCCCGGCGCGTGGACCTCGGCGTTCACACGTTCGTGCTTGACTCGATCAATTACACGGACTTCTGCCTCATGGTCGCCGGACGCTACATTCACCACGTCCCGCACCTCCCCGAGCAGAACACCGGTGGGCCGTACGTGCTGAGGGACACGGTAGAGGCCATCAAGGCCGCTGGGTTTGCCATCGACCACGAACTGTGGGACGCCACGGAATCGGACTGTTCGCAGTGCCACGCGGGATGTAGCGACAGCCCCGCCACGTAGCGAGACGCGCGATACTCGGTGGCTCTCTCCACTCCTGGGGGGGGAGAGCCACTGCGCATGGAAGGAACGGTATGGAGGCGGTCAAGGAGGCGTGGGAGAGGTACGCGGCGGGCCGGAAGCCCAGAAGAGCGGTGAACGCTGCTGGGGCCACCACATGGCTGAACTGGACTCAGTACGCCGACCATGGCCCCGACGAATCTCTGCTCGGCCCGGTACGAGGGCGCCGCGTACTGGAGCTGGGGAGCGGTGCTGGCTGCAATCTCGCTCACTTGGCGACGCTTGGAGCCGAGTGCGTCGGTATCGACATCGCACCAAGTCAGCGAGCCAAAGCGGAGGCACGCTGGGGAGGTACTCCCGGCCTCACCTTCCAGACGGCAGAGGCAACGGAGTTCCTGACCAACCATCCCGACAGCTTCGACGTGGTGCTTTCGATCTTCGGCCCCGTGTGGTTCACCGACCCCACAACTCTCCTGCCGCTGGTGCGTCAGAGCCTCGCCGCGGGCGGAGTGTTCGCGTTCAGCCACAAGCCGCCACAGGCTGACCAGAAACCGGTAAGCCCACTCCGAGAAGCCAGGGCAGTCTCACGCTGGGACTACCCAACTCACCAATGGGCGGCCTTGTTGGCCTCAGTCGGCTTCGTCAACATCACGACGCACATCATCGAACCGCCCGACAGCGAACGGGAAGGGACGTTGCTGGTACGCGCCGAAAGGTGACACCTGGCACCAGACGCACCAGCCCAACCTCAACTTCCCACGACTATACAAACGCCCCGGCCGCAGCCGGGGCGTTCTTTCGTTTGTTCGGGCAGTTCAGAGGGGTGCCAGGAAGGGGTCGGCGGTATCGAGCGGTTCCGGCCGCTGCGGTTCGGGGCGCGGTTCCGGGGCCTGCTTGGGTGCGGGGCGGTAGGCGTCGAGTCGGACAACCCAGGCACCCTTCCGCTCGGGTTCGGCCGGCCACCGAATGGGCTCTCCAGCTCCGGCGCCTCTGCGTGACTGGAATCGTCACCGCGGAGTATGAAGGCGGTGGCCGGGCGGCCGGTCTTCCCGGCCCGCTCTACGGTCACGACGATTCCAGGCAGCGCCTTCACTTCAGCGGCGGTTGCTCCCCCGTACGGGAGGACTTGAGAAGAGATCGCCCGACCGCCCTGCATTGCCAGTCCCTGCGCCCCTGCCAGCGAGGCGGAGCGGCTGCCGCTTCGCCTTCGAAGCGTCGGCTCCCTTGCTGATCCGGACCGCGTCCTGGACGAGCCCACAGACGAGAGAGTACGCGGCGGCGAGCATCCCAGCGGTGATGATCTCGGAGCTCTCGGATTGCCGCCCCTGGTCTGACCTGAGGACTCGTTGCGCCGTTGATCACGCCACCGCCCAGAAACGACGAAAGCCCCTCTTCAGGGGCTATTCGCTCTGNCTCTCGGATTGCCGCCCCTGGTCTGACCTGAGGACTCGTTGCGCCGTTGATCACGCCACCGCCCAGAAACGACGAAAGCCCCTCTTCAGGGGCTATTCGCTCTGGTGTCCGAGGGGGGACTTGAACCCCCACGCCCGATAAAGGGCACTAGCACCTCAAGCTAGCGCGTCTGCCATTCCGCCACCCGGACTAGGTGTGATCTTCGCGGGGCTTGCCCGCGGCGACATGGACAACAATACCAAGGTTTCGGAGTGGCCTTCACCTGCGTATCCGTGCGGGACATAAGGTCCGTTTATGGGTGATGAGGGACCGGTGGGGCCGCGTCGGCCGCGGGCGCTTTCGCCGTTGCGGGAGCACTTGCGGGACACGTTCTGGTTCGCGCCGACGGTCGGGCTGATGGGGGCCGTGGTGCTGTGGCTGGCGGCCATGGCGGCGGATGTGGAGATCGTGGCGTATCTGCAGGGGCGGGGGGCGTACGGCGAGGTCGAGGGTCTGATGTCCATCGCGGAGGACGCGCGGACGATCGTGACCACGGTCAGCTCGGCGATGATGACCTTCATCGGTGTGGTGTTCAGCATCTCGCTGGTCGCGGTGCAGATGACGAGCGGGCAGCTGACTCCGCGGGTGGTGCGGATCTTCGTGCGGAGCCGGATCAGCAAGGCGACGCTGGCGGTGTTTCTGGCGACGTTCCTGTTCTCGCTGCTGGTGCTCACCTCGTACGAGAGCGAGACGCCGGCGCGGGAGGTCGAGTCCGTACCGGTGGTGCAGAGTCTGCTGACCTTGGTGCTGGTGGTGCTGAGTCTGCTGCTGTTCATCGCGTATGTGTCCGCCATGCTTCGGTTGATGCAGGTGGGGCCGGTGGTGGACCGGATCGCGAAGGAGACGGGGCGGATGCTGGCGCGGCTGGAGGTGGGTGGAGAGGGCGGTGCGGTGCCGCTGCCCGGGGAGACGGGGCGGGTGGTGTACGAGGGAGCCGCCGGGGTGGTGCGGGATGTGAACGTGGCGCGGCTGGTGGGGGCGGCACGGCGGCAGGGGGTGGTGCTGCGGCTGATTCCGAGGATCGGGGACTTCGTGATGCCGGGGACGCCGGTACTGGCGGTGCACGGCGGGCCGGCGCCGTCCCGGCGGGCGTTGCGGTACACGGTGTCGGTGGGGTGGAGCGGACGTTTCGCCAGGATCTGGGGCTGGGGCTGCGGCAGTTGTCGGACATCGCGCTGCGGGCGCTGTCGCCGGCGGTGAACGATCCGACGACCGCGGTGCAGTGCCTGGACCGGATCGTGCAGATCCTGGCCGCGGTGGCGGAGCGGCCGCTGGGGACCGTGCACCACCGGGACCGGCGGGGGGCCGTGCGGCTGGCGCAGAGCGTTCCGGGGTGGGTGGATCTGGTGGACCTGGGGCTGACCGAGATCCGGGGGGCCGCGGTGGGGAGTCCGCAGGTGACGCGGCGGATCCTGGCCGGGATCGACGATCTGCTGCTGCTCGCGCCGGAGGAGCGGCAGGAGCCGCTGGTACGGCACCGCACCCTCCTGGTGCAGTCGGTGGAGAGTGCGGTGCCGGCCGCGGCGGACCGGCGGTTCGCCCTCTCCCCCGACCGGCAGGGGATCGGGTAGGGATGCCGTGGAGCCCCGCCGCACCGCGGCCTGGTCCTACGGCATCAGGTGGTACTCGGGGAAGTTGCCGGGGAGGCGTTCGTCCGCGGGGCCCTCGGTCACGGCGCGGACGAGGAGGTCGCCGCCCACGAAGGCGCCGCGCCAGGAGTTGCCGAAGCCGCCGAAGAGTTCGTCGCGGTCGCCGCGGGAACGGGGCTTGTTGCGGCCGACCTTGAAGGCGCGGATCTGCGGGGCCAGGCGGTCGTACGTCTCGTCGCAGTCGCAGGAGAAGGTGGCGACCAGGGCGCCGTTGCTGGCGTTCATGGCGGCGAGGAGTTCCGCCTCGGTGTCGACGAGAACGATGGTGTCGACGGGGCCGAAGGGCTCGGCGTGGTGGAGCGGGGAGGACGGGGGCGGGGACAGGAGGGTGGTGGGCGGGAGGTAGGCGGAGGTGTCCTGGGAGGGCAGGAAGTGGCCGTCGGCGAGGGTGCCGCGGTGCAGGGGGACGGCTCCGCGGGAGATCGCCTCGGTGACGAGGTCGGCGAGTTCCTTGGCCTTGGCGGCGTTGATCAGGGGGCCGAAGTCGAGGTCGGGGAGGGCGGCGGCGGGGTCGGGGACGGCCAGCGGATGGCCGAAGCGGACGCCGCGGACGGCCGGGAGGTAGGCGGCGAGGAAGTCCGCGAACGCCTCGCGCTGGACGACGAATCGGGGGTAGGCGGTGCAGCGCTGCTTGGCGTAGTCGAAGGTCTTGCGGAGCTGGGGGGTGAGGGACGGCCAGTCGGTGAAGTTCCAGATGGCCCAGGTGTTGAGGCCCTCCTGTTCGAGGATGTGGCGTTTGCCGAGGTCGGCGACGGCGGTGGCGACCCGGGCGCCGGTGTCGCGTCCGCCGACGAAGGAGACGCAGCCGATCTCCGGTGAGCGTACGAGGGCCGGCGAGAGGGCGCTGCCGCTGCCGCTGACCAGGGTGGCCGGGACGCCTTCGCGGGCGGCCAGGGCGCAGGCGAGGGTGAGGCAGACCAGGCCGCCGTCGGTGGGGGTCTTGGCGATCACCGCGTTGCCGGCCAGAGCCTGGACCAGCATCGCGTGGATCAGGACCGACATGGGGTAGTTCCAGCTGGCGATGTTGCTGACCGGGCCGGGCAGCGGGGACCGGTCGGTGAGCATCCGGTCGATCTCGGTGACGTACCAGCGGACGCCGTCGATGGCGCGGTCGACGTCGGCCCGGGCCGCCTTCCAGGGCTTGCCGATCTCCCAGACGAGGAGCAGTGCGAGCAGGTCCCGGTGCTCCGTGAGGGCGTCGAGGGTGGCGGAGATGCGGGCCTTGCGTTCGGCGAGCGGGATCTGGCGCCAGGCGCGGTGCTGGTCGAGGGAGGCGCGGACGGCGCCCAGCGCGGCGTCCGCGTCGAGGCGGGGCGGGCCGGCGATGGCGGTGCCGTCGACGGGGCTGACGGCGGGCAGCGGGTCGCCGTCGGCGTGCCAGGTGCCGGCCCAGAGGTTGCGTACCCGGTCGTCGCGGAACGCCTCGGGGGCGGCCGTCCGGCTGCGCTGCCAGGCGTCCTGCCAGGAGGTGCCGGGTTTGAGGGTGGGTGCCGGGGTGGTCGCGGGGGTGGGTGCCATCGGGTGTCTCCGCTCTCGGTGCACGGCCGGAGGGGCAGGGTGGTGGCGCTCGGCGGCTCCGGGAAGAGCCGTGTTACTGGACGGTAGCGGTGTGTGGTGGCGCGCGGGCCGTTGCGGCGTCGGGTATGGCGAGTGTCACTCGGGGCGGTTGGTGGGACCACCCGGGGGCGGCGACCGGTGGGCACGGCGTTCCCGTACGGGGCGGTCGCGTACCGGCTGCTCGCGTACGGGGCGGGCGGCACACCGGTCGGCGGCGCCCGCCGATCGCGCCGAGGGGGTCGGTGAGTTGGGCCGGGTCGGGCCGGGTCCGCGGCCGGGCACGAGGCCGCCGGGTCCACTCCGGGCGCCGGTCCCGGTCCGGGCCGTGTCGGCGAACCGCCGCCGCTCACCGTGTGCCCCTCTGGACATCGGCGACCCGATGAGAGATAACGGTTTCATACAGTATTCGTCGACTGTATGCAATCCTGCCGGGAGTCCCGGTCGATGACGCCTGCACGACCCGAGGAAGGGAAGCGATGCACATGCCCGAGGACGCCCAGGACCTCATCTCCGGCGGGCACTTGGTCGCCAAGGCGCTCAAGGCGGAGGGGGTCGACGTCATCTACACCCTCTGCGGCGGCCACATCATCGACATCTACGACGGCTGCGTCGACGAGGGCATCGACGTGGTGGACGTACGCCATGAACAGGTCGCCGCGCATGCCGCGGACGGCCGTGCCCGGCTCACCGGGAAGCCCGGCTGCGCGGTGGTCACCGCGGGGCCCGGCACCACCGACGCGGTCACCGGCGTCGCCAACGCCTTCCGGGCCGAGTCGCCGATGCTGCTGATCGGTGGTCAGGGCGCCCGCACCCAGCACAAGATGGGCTCGCTCCAGGACCTCCCGCATGTCGAGATGATGACGCCGATCACCAAGTTCGCGGCCACCGTCCCGGACACCGCGCGCGTCGCCGACATGGTCTCGATGGCGTTCCGCGAGTGCTACCACGGCGCGCCCGGCCCCTCCTTCCTGGAGATCCCGCGCGATGTGCTGGACGCCGAGGTGCCCGTCGCGCAGGCCCGGATCCCGCAGGCCGGGCGCTATCGGGCCTCGACCCGCTCGGCCGGCGACCCCGAGGCCGTGGCCCGGCTGGCCGATCTGCTGGTGCACGCCGAGAAGCCGGCGATCCTGCTCGGCAGCCAGGTGTGGACGACGCGCGGCACCGCCGCCGCCATCGACCTCGTCCGGACCCTGAACATCCCGGCGTACATGAACGGCGCCGGGCGCGGCACGCTGCCGCCCGGGGATCCGCACCACTTCCAGCTGTCGCGCCGGTACGCGTTCGCCCACGCCGACGTCCTGGTCGTCGTGGGCACGCCCTTCGACTTCCGGATGGGGTACGGCAGGCGGCTGTCGCCGGACGCGGCGGTGGTGCAGATCGATCTGGACTACCGGACGGTGGGCAGGAACCGCGACATCGACCTCGGGCTCGTCGGGGACGCCGGGCTGGTACTGGCATCGGTCGCCGCCGCCGCGTCGGGCCGGATCGACCGCGGCGCGACCCGCCGCAAGAAGTGGCTCGACGAGCTGCGAGCCGTCGAACAGGCCGCACTGGACAGGCGGTTGCCGCTGCTGCGGTCCGACGCCTCCCCCATCCATCCCTACCGGCTGGTCAGCGAGATCAACGACTTCCTGACCGAGGACTCGATCTACATCGGCGACGGCGGCGACGTCGTCACCTTCTCCGGGCAGGTGGTGCAGCCCAGGTCGCCCGGCCACTGGATGGACCCGGGCCCGCTGGGCACCCTCGGCGTCGGGATCCCCTTCGTCCTCGCCGCCAAGCAGGCCCGGCCGGAAAAGGAGGTGGTCGCGCTGTTCGGCGACGGCGCGTTCAGCCTGACCGGCTGGGACTTCGAGACCCTGGTCCGCTACGACCTCCCGTTCGTCGGCGTCGTCGGCAACAACTCCTCGATGAACCAGATCCGTTACGGCCAGAAGGCCAGGTACGGCGCGGCGCGCGAGCGGGTCGGCAACACCCTCGGCGATGTGCCCTACGACCAGTTCGCCCGGATGCTGGGCGGTTACGGCGAGGAGGTCCGCGACCCCGCGGACATCGGGCCGGCGCTGCGCCGGGCGCGGGAGTCCCGGAAGCCCTCGCTGGTCAACGTGTGGGTGGACCCGGACGCCTACGCCCCCGGAACCGTGAACCAGACCATGTACAAGTAGGAGGGAGTCCGCCGTGACCAAGGCCCTCGACGGTATTCGCGTCCTCGACATGACGCATGTTCAGTCCGGGCCGTCCGCAACGCAGTTGCTCGCCTGGCTCGGTGCGGACGTCGTCAAGCTGGAGGCTACCACCGGTGACATCACGCGCAGTCAGCTGCGCGACCTCCCGGACGTGGACTCCCTCTACTTCACGATGCTCAACTGCAACAAGCGCAGCATCACCCTCGACACCAAGACCGCTCGCGGCAAGGAGCTGCTGACCGAGCTGATCCGCCGCAGCGACGTCCTGGTGGAGAACTTCGGTCCGGGCGCGGTGGACCGGATGGGCTTCACCTGGGAACGCATCCAGGAGATCAACCCGCGGATCGTCTACGCCAGTATCAAGGGCTTCGGCGAGGGCCCGTACACCGACTTCAAGGCGTACGAGGTGGTGGCCCAGGCGATGGGTGGTTCGATGGCCACCACCGGCTTCGCGGACGGGCCGCCGCTGGCGACCGGGGCGCAGATCGGCGACTCGGGGACCGGTGTGCACTGCGTGGCCGGGATCCTCGCCGCGCTCTACCAGCGGACCTCGACCGGCCGCGGACAACGGGTCAGGGTCGCCATGCAGCATGCCGTGCTCAACCTCTGCCGGGTCAAGGTCCGCGACCAACAGCGCCTGGAACACGGTCCGTTGACGGAGTATCCGAGCGACAGCCTCGGCGACGCGGTGCCGCGCAGCGGCAATGCCAGCGGCGGTGGGCAGCCGGGGTGGGCGGTGCGGTGCGCACCGGGCGGGCCCAACGACTACGTCTATGTGATCGTGCAGCCGGTCGGCTGGCGACCGCTCACCGAGCTGATCGGGCGTCCCGAACTGGCCGAGGACCCGGACTGGGCGACGCCGCAGGCCCGGCTGCCCCGGCTGACGAAGATGTTCCAGCTGATCGAGGAGTGGAGCGGCACGCTGCCCAAGTGGGAGGTGCTGGAGCGGCTGAACGCGCACGGCATCCCCTGCGGGCCGATCCTCTCGACCAAGGAGATCGTCGAGGACGCCTCGCTGGCCGCCGACGAGATGGTCGTCCGGGTCGAGCACCCCGAGCGCGGCGCGTTCACCACCGTCGGCTCACCGCTGAAGCTGTCCGACTCCCCCGTCGAGATCAGCCGTTCCCCGCTGCTGGGCGAGCACAACGCGGAGGTCTACGGGGGCGAGCTGGGGCTGGACGACGAGGAGCTGCGGCTGCTGAGGGCGAACGGGGTGATCTGACGGAGGTTCAGGCACCGGGGGCGCGCTGACCGGGTTCTTTCGATCCAGGGGGAATCCGAGGGGAACGACATGACCGACCTCGCGCCGGACGGCACACCGGGCGACAGCCTCAACTACCGGGAGATCACCGACGGCAGAGGCCGGGTCTACCGGGTCGGCGAGACCGACCGCGAACTGCTCGGCGGCCGCTCCCGGAAACTGATGGTGTATCTGCCGTGGCTCGCGATGATGGCCATCGGCGTGTCCGAGTACGCCTACGGATCCGCCGAGGACACCCTCTCGCACGCCCACCACTGGGCGCAGGGCGACGCCTTCTGGGTCCTGAGCGTCTGGGTGTTCTTCCAGGCCGGGATCGCCTTTCCGGCGGGCTGGCTGCGGGAGCGCGGAGTCCTCACCGCCCGCCGGGCGATGTTCCTCGGCGCGGCCCTGAGCCTGCTCGGCTTCACCGCCCTCTCGCATCTGGGCGGCGTCCTGGCGGTGATCTGCGGCTTCGGCGTCATCGGCGGCATCGGCTCCGGACTCGTCTACGCCACCTGCATCAACATGGTGGGAAAGTGGTTTCCGGAGCGCCGGGGCGCCAGGACCGGATTCGTCAACGGCGGATTCGCCTACGGCGCGCTGCCGTTCATCTTCCTCTTCAACTACGCCTTCGACACCGGGGACTTCCACGAGGTGCTGGACCTCATCGGGGTCTATGTGCTGATCGTCGTGGCGGGCTGCGCCTGGTTCTTCAAGGACCCGCCGAAGAACTGGTGGCCCCCGGACATCGACCCGCCGCACTACGGCGGCAACGCGTCAAGTGCGGCGAGCCCGGTCAAGAACCCCCCGGCGGCAAGGCAGTTCACGCCCGGCGAGGCCGTCCGCAGCGGAATGCTTCCGTTGATATGGGTCACCGTCGTCCTGACCGCCGGCGTCTCCGTCTTCGGGATCTCCTTCCAGGTGGACTTCGCCAGGGAGGTGGGGTTCGGCCCGCTGGTGGCGGCCTCGTCCATGGGCCTGATGTCCGTCGTCAACGGCGTCGGACGGACCGCGGTCGGCTGGCTGTCGGACCTGTGGGGACGGAAGTCCACGCTGGTGTTCGTCATCGTCGCCCTGGGCCTGGCGCAGTTCGGCGTGATCTGGGCCGGTGACATCCACAGCGAAGGGCTGTTCCTGGCCTTCGCCTTTCTCTCCGGCTTCGGGGGCGGCGCCTTCTACCCGCTCTTCGCGGCCCTGACCCCCGACTACTTCGGCGAGAACCACAACGCCACCACCTACGGCCTGGTCTACAGCGGGAAGCTGGTCAGCGGCCTGTTCGGCGGCGGCCTCGGCTCCATGGTCGTCACCGCCTGGGGCTACGACGGCGCCTACGCCCTGGCCGGCGGCATCTCCATGGTGGCAGCGGGTTTCGCCCTCCTGCTCCACCCGCCGGGAAGCACCCGCATCCGCGACGTCACGCCCGATCCGCGCCCGATCAGCCGGGAGACGACCTGAACGGCGACCCGGGAACGCCTCGGGCCGGGCGCCCGGCACCGGGGGGACTCCCGGCGGGGCGCCCGGCCCTGCGAGACCCCTCAGACCGCGTCGTGCGCGGTCTCTTCCCCGTTGGTGCGATCGGCGATGGCGCGGTGGTGGCGGACGACCTCGTCGATGATGAAGTTGAGGAACTTCTCGGCGAAGGCGGGGTCGAGGCGGGCGTCCTCGGCCAGGCGGCGGAGGCGTTCGATCTGGGCGGCCTCGCGGGCCGGGTCGGCGGGCGGCAGGCTGTGCCGGGCCTTGAGCTCGCCGACCTGCTGGGTGCACTTGAAGCGTTCGGCGAGCAGGTGCACCAGCGCCGCGTCGAGGTTGTCGATGCTGCCGCGCAGGTAGCGCAGCCGCTCGCGGGCCGCCTGGTCGGCGACGGAGGTGGCGTCGCCGACCGCCGGTGCTGTCCCTTCGCTCATGTGCGTCTCGCCGTTTCTGGTCGGTTGTGGGGCTGTGTCCGCGATGCGGTACCGCGTGATCGTCTGCACATTACCCGGACCGCGGCGACTGATTCGTGCCGGTCTCGCGGATCGGACGGGGCGCGGAAGCGGTCCGGCCGAGCCCGCGCGTCAGGCGTCGTCGCGCCTGCGCTCGTGGTACGTACGCCGGGTGTGCTCGGTGTGCGCGCGCATCACGGCGGTGGCGCGCGCCTCGTCGCCGTCGGCGATCGCCGCGATCAGCTCGCGGTGCTCGGTCCAGGACTGCCTGCCGCGCTGCCGGGCCACCGGGGTGTAGTACCAGCGCACCCGTCGCCCGACCTGTTCGGCCAGCTCCGCGAGCACCGCGTTGCCGGCCAACTCCATGACCTTGGCGTGGAATTGCGCGTTGCACACCACCGCGGCGTCCACGTCGTCGTCGCGGACGGCTCGCTCGCCCCGCTCGCACAGGCCCGCCAGCTCCGCGACCCCGGACGCGTCCGCATGCGCCGCGGCGAGCCGGGCGGCCTCCGCCTCCAGCAGCGTACGGACCGTCAGCAGTTGGTCGGCCTCCTCCTCGGTGGGCTCGTGGACGAAGGCGCCCTGCGCGGGCCGCAGATCGACCCAGCCGTCGGTGTTCAGCCGCTGGAGCGCCTCGCGGACCGGCTGCCGGGAGACCCCGAGATGGCCCGCGAGTTCGCTCTCGACCAGGTGCTGGCCGGGCCGCAGCGCACGGGTGGTGATGAGTTCGAGCAGCGCCTCGTAGACGCGCTCGCGGAGCGGGCCGGGCCGTTCGAGCTTCGGCACGGTTCCCTGCGGTAGCCCTGTGGACAGCATCGAGGTCCCCCTCCGCAATTGGTTATCGTCTACAGTCTACTGAGCACGGACCGCGCCCCACGGTCCGGACCGCCCGCCGCACCTCCCGCCGAGCCGATCGGGCACCGGCCCGCTGCGGAGTCGGTCGCCACCGCACGCTCCCGGTGCAGGACAATGAGCTCGCCGAGGTCGCCGCACCGCACGACGACCCGGTGGCCCGCGGCACCCTCCGTATCAAGGGTCGCTTCGGCCACCCGCACGACAGCAGCACCGAATCCGACGAGTGGGACTGGTCAGACATGGGACGGGTCACCGAGCGACGCCGCGTCATCCGCATCCGCGACGGTGCCGTGAGCACCCGGCCGGACACCCTGGTCGTCGAGGAGCCGCTGGAGATACGCCTGGGCGGCAAGCCGCTGGCGATCACCATGCGGACCCCCGGCGACGACTTCGCACTGGCCGCGGGCTTCCTCGTCAGCGAGGGCGTGCTCGCGCGCGCGGACGAGCTGGCCAACATCGTCTACTGCGCGGGGGCCACGGAAGACGGTGGGAACACCTACAACGTCGTGGACGTCCGGCTGGCCGAGGGGGTACCGCTCCCGGACATCACGCTGGAGCGGAACGTCTACACGACGTCGTCCTGCGGTCTGTGCGGCAAGGCCAGCCTGGACGCGGTCCGCACCATCGCGCGCTGGCCGCTGGACTCCCCCTCCGGCGACCCGGTCCGTATCGACCCGGCGACGCTGGCGGCCCTGCCCGACCGGCTGCGGGCCGCCCAGCGCGTCTTCGAGCGGACCGGGGGCCTGCACGCCGCCGCGCTGTTCACCGCGGACGGCGAACTGCTGGACATACGGGAGGACGTGGGGCGGCACAACGCGGTGGACAAGATCGTCGGGCGGGCGCTCCAGGACGGCCGGCTGCCACTGTCGTCGTGTGTGCTGATGGTCTCCGGGCGGGCGTCGTTCGAGCTGGCGCAGAAGGCCGTGATGGCCGGTATCCCCGTCCTGGCCGCGGTCTCCGCCCCGTCGTCGCTGGCCGTCGACCTGGCCGCCGAGACCGGGCTGACGCTGGTCGGGTTCCTGCGCGGCGCCTCCATGAACGTGTACGCGGGCGAGCACCGGCTCACCCTGGGGACGGCGGCCACCACGGGCTGAGACCGCCCGGCCGGTCATTCCCCCAGGTCCACGATCCGGGTCAGCAGCGCGATCAGCTGCGCCCGTTCCTCCTCGCTCAGCGCGGCGGTCAGCTCCGCGTTCGCCGTGTCGCCGAGCCGCTGCGTACGGCGCAGCCGCCGCTCCCCCTCCGCCGAGATCTCCACGGCGTTCTTCCGCCGGTCCTTGGGGTCGGGGGTACGGGTGACCAGCCCGTCGCGCTGGAGGTCGTTGACGATCGCGACCATGTCCTTGGGGTCGATGCCCACCGTCCGGCCCAGCTCCGCCTGGGAGACCGGGCCGAGTTCGGCGACCGCGGACAGCACGGCGTGATGCATCATCCGCATGCCTTCGGTGGCGAGCGCCTCGGCGACGAGCCGGTGGCCGCGGGCGGCGGCGCGGCCCAGCAGCCAGCTGGGGAGGGCGCGGATACGGCTGGGGGCGTAGGGGGTGTCGGCCATGGGGCCACCGTACCGAGAATTTCGTGGGGGCAACCAACATAGGGATCCCCAACGAAAACCATTGGCAACCCCAATGGTTTGTGGTTATCGTTGGGGCACCCAATGAAACCGGTCGGAGTGCGACCGACTCCCGTGGAGGTGACGGCCCATGCGCCGCGTCCGATTCCATACCTACGGCGGCCCCGAGGTCCTGCGCATGGAGGAGACCGAGGAGCCGGTACCGGGCCCCGGCGACCTCCTGGTGCGCACGGAGGCGATCGGCGTCACCCTGCCGTCGGTGCGGCAGGTGCGCGGCGACGGGAAGGGCGGCGGGGTGCCGCTGCCCGGGGTGGTCGGCGGGGAGATCGCGGGAGCGGTCATCGCGGTCGGGCCGGACGTCAGCGGCTTCGCCGTGGGCGACCGCGTCACCTCGCTCACCCTCACCGGCTCGTACGGCGAACTCGCCGTCGCGCCCGCCTTCCTGGCCAGCCGCATACCGCAGGGCGCGAGCGCGGTGCAGGCGGTGGCGCTGGTCCGCAGCGGGCATGTCGCGCTCGCCGCGCTCAGCACCGCCGCACCGGCCGCCGGCGAGTCCGTACTGATCACCGGCGCGGCCAGCGCCACCGGGCACCTCGCTGTCCAACTGGCCAAGCTCCAGGGGGTGGGGCGGGTGGTGGCCGCGGTCAGCTCCCCGGCCAAGGCGGAGTTCCTGTACGGGCTGGGCGCCGACGAGGTGGTGACCTACGACCAGGACTCCTGGGGCGAGCCGGCCGACATCGTGCTGGACGGCGTCGGCGGCGACCTGCTGCCGCGCGCACTGGCGGCGCTCGCGCCCGGCGGGCGGCTGGTGTTCTTCAACTCCGGCGGCGGCACGGTCCCGGCGTACGAACTGCTGGCGGGTGCGAAGACCATCACCGGACTGACCATGCGGCGCTTCTCGACCGTCCATCGGGAGCTGTACGAGCAGCACCGCGAGCAGCTGTGGGAACTGGCCGGATCCGGCCGGCTGCGGGCCGCGGTGCACGCCGAACTGCCGCTGGCGGACGCGGCGAAGGCGCACGAGATCATCGAGGCCAGGGCCAATCTCGGCAAGGTGGTCCTCCGGCCGTGACCCGTCCGTACGCGCCGCCGCGCCCCCGCGCACCCCGGGCGGCGCACACGGCGCATCGCCCCGTCCCGGGAGAGTGAATTCCGGCCCGCGCGCGGAGAACCGACGCAGGCTCCTTGTCGCGGTCCGCACGCGGCAGTAGCTTCCGTCGCACCTGCACATAGGACGTTGGATGTCCTGATGACCCGACCCGATGCCTCGAAGGGCAGGCCGGACCATGACGTCAGTTCTCCGCGCACACCCCCGCCTCCGCAGCAGACCCCGACGCCACCGCGCACCGGCCCCCCTCGCCCCCCTTGCCGCCCTGGCCGCGCTGACCGCCACCGCCCTCACCGCCCTGGCGACCGCCCCCGCCCAGGGCGCGCAGGACGCCCCCTCGGGCGGCTTCGACCAGCAGGTCCTCTTCAAGGCGGCCCGGGAGAAGGGGTACTTCTGCTTCCGGGTGCCCGCCGTCGTGCGGACCCCCCGCGGCACCCTCCTCGCGTTCGCCGAGGGCCGGGTGCACGACTGCGGTGACGCGGGCGACATCGACCTCGTCCTCAAGCGCTCCACCGACGGCGGCCGGACCTGGGGCCCGCTGCAGGTCGTCAACCACGGCAACGGCGACACCCACGGCAACCCGACGCCCATCGTGGACCGCCGCACCGGCCGCATCGTCATCGCCGAGACCTACAACAAGGGCCGCACCGACGGCCTCAGTTGCGACGTCCCCTGCGACCGCACCCCGCACCTCCAGTACAGCGACGACGACGGCGCCACCTGGTCCGCGCCCCGGGACCTCACCCCGCGCATCCGCCCCCGGCAGTGGAACTCCTGGTACGCCACCGGGCCCGTGCACGGCATCCAGCTCACCAAGGGCCGGTACGCGGGCCGGCTGCTGTTCGGCGTCAACTCCGAGAGCTACGCGGGCCACCGGATAACCGCCAACCACGCCGCCCTGGTCCACAGCGACGACGGGGGCGCCACCTGGCGGATCGGCGCAGTCGACACCTGGCCGATCGCCGCGGACGGCACCTTCCGCCAGAAGCCGTCCGAAATGACCCTCCTGGAACGCTCCGACGGCTCCGTCTACGTCAACGGGCGGGAGCAGGACGGCACCGACCTGGGCAACCGCACCGCCGCGGTCAGCCGCGACGGCGGCGACTCCTTCACCGCCCCGTTCCGCGCCATCCCCGACCTCTACACCCCGATGGTGCAGGCATCGTCGCTGCGCCTGCCGCACTCGTCCGCCGCCGGGGGCCGCAGCCGCACCCTGCTCGCCGCGCCCGCCGACCCCGACCGGCGGCGCACCATGACCATCCGGTCCTCCTACGACGAGGGCCGCACCTGGGAAGGCGTCGACCGCGGCGCCCGGGTCACCGCCGACTGGTCCGGCTACTCGGACCTGGTCGCCATCTCCCCCCACGTCACCGGCCTGCTCTACGAGGGCGGCACCGCCGACGCCCACGACGAGATCCGCTTCGCCCGCTTCACCGAGGACTGGCTCGGGCCGCGCCGCGCCCCGGACCCGACCACGCCCGACACCGCCCGCGGCGCCCACCCGGCGCTGGTCCTGGGCGGCGCCCGCCCCACCACCGGCCCGTTCGGCCGCGCGCTGTCCTTCGACGGCCGGGACGCCGCCGTCCGCCTCCCCTTCCGCCCCTCGCTCCCCCTGGACAGCCACGACTTCACCTGCACCCTGTGGTTCCGCTACCGGGCCACGCGCGGGGAGCAACCGCTGCTGTGGATGGGCGGGGTGGGCAGCACCTCCCCGCAGGTCGCGGTGGTCGGCGACCCCGCGCACCGCCGGCTCACCGCCCGCCTGACGGCCGTCGACGGGGCCCGGCCGCCCGCCACCGCCCAGGTGTCGACCGACGGCGCCCACAACGACGGCGGCTGGCACCACCTCGCGCTGCGCCGCACCCGCGGCCGGCTGCTGCTCACCGTGGACGGCGCCGCGACCACCACCGCCGCCGACGTCCCCGGGTCGGTCAGCCGCACCTCGGTCTTCGGCGTCCACCTGGGCCAGCGGCCCGACGGCCGCGCCCAGTTCACCGGCGCCCTCGCCGAGGTACGCGTCTACCGGCGGGCCCTGACCGACTCCGAGCTCTCCCGGGTCCGGGGCACCGACGCCCCGGTCGCCGGCCCGCTGGTCCTCGGGCTCCCGCTGGACCGGGTGACCGGGGGCGGACCGGACTGACCCCGCCCGGACCCGGCGGCGTCCGGCACCTCCACCCCTTCCGCCGCCTCCGCCGCATCTGCCCGTGCCGCATACCGCTTCGCGAGGACCGCGCACACCATCAACTGCATCTGGTGGAACAGCATCAGCGGCAGCACCGCCAGCCCGGCCTGGGCGCCGAAGAGGACACTGGCCATCGGGAGCCCGGCGGCCAGGCTCTTCTTCGAACCGGCGAAGGTGATCGCGATCCGGTCCGCCCGCGGGAAACCGAGCCGCTTCGAGCCGTACGAGGTGACCGTCAGCATCGCCGCCAGCAGGACCGCCTCCACAGCCGCCAGGCACAGCAGCCGCAGCGGGGAGACCTGGTGCCAGATGCCCTGGACCATCCCGGCGCTGAACGCGGCGTAGACCACCAGCAGGATCGAGCCGCGGTCCACACGGCCGAGGACCTTCCGGTGTCGCGCGAGGAACCCCGCTATCCATCGCCGCAGCAACTGCCCGGCCACGAACGGGAGAAGGAGCTGGCAGGCGACCGAGACCAGGGAGTGCGCCGAGAAACCGGCGCCGGCGCCGTGCAGCACCAGTCCGGCCAGCAGCGGTGTGAGGACGATGCCCACGAGGCTGGAGAACGAGCCCGCGCAGATGGCCGCCGCCACATTGCCGCGCGCTATGGAGGTGAACGCGATGGAGGACTGGACCGTCGACGGCACCAGGCACAGGAACAGCAGACCGGTGTAGAGGTTCGGCGGCAGGACGTACGGGACCAGGCCGCGGGCGGCCAGACCGAACACCGGGAAGACCACGAAGGTGCAGGCAAGGGTGGCCAGATGGAGGCGCCAGTGGCGCAGCCCGTCCATCGCCTCCCGGGTGGAGAGCCGCGCCCCGTAGAGGAAGAAGAGCAGCGCGACGGCGCCGGTGGAGGCGCCGTCGGCGACGGTGGCGGCGGGGCCGCGGGCGGGCAACAGGGCCGCCAGGGCGACGGTCCCGAGCAGCGCCAGGATGTAACCGTCCACGGGGAGCCGGGAGGGAAGGCGGAACACAGGGCGGCGCATGGTCTCTTTTCGTGGTCGACGGCTCGCGGGCGGCGGCGGGGACGGTGCCCTCCCCACACTGCCGGTCGCCGCGGCGATCGGGAACCCCTCTTACTGTGGTGACTGTCATCATGAATCGAGATGAGCGGCCCTCACGCCGTCCGGCCCGCCCCTGGAGGTCCCCGTGTTCGAGCCCGCCCAGCTGCGTACGTTCCTCGCCGTGGCGCAGACGCTGAGCTTCACCCAGGCCGCGCAGCGACTCGGGCTCCGGCAGTCGACGGTGAGCCAGCACGTGCGGAAGCTGGAGGAGGCCGCCGGGCGGCGGCTGTTCGCCCGGGACACCCATGCCGTGGAACTCACCGAGGACGGCGAGGCGATGCTCGGCTTCGCACGCACCATCCTGGAGGCCAACGAGCGGGCCACGAGCTTCTTCGCCGGGACCCGGCTGCGCGGGCGGCTCCGCTTCGGCGCCTCCGAGGACTTCGTGCTGACGCGCATGCCGGAGGTGCTCGAAGGATTCCGGCGCGACCACCCCGAGGTCGATCTGGAGCTGACCGTGGAGCTGTCCGGCACGCTGCACGAGCTGCTGGCGGCCGGCCGGCTGGACCTCGTACTGGCCAAGCGGCGGCCGGAGGAGTCGCGCGGGCGGCTGGTGTGGCGGGACCGGCTGGTGTGGGTGGGCACCGACCGGCTGCGGCTGGATCCGCAGCAGCCGGTCCCGCTGGTCGTTTTCCCGCCACCGGCGGTGACCCGGGCCCGTGCACTGGAGGCGCTGGAGCGCCAGGGCCGGGAGTGGCGGATCTCCTGCACCAGCGGCAGCCTGAACGGACTGATCGCGGCGACCCGGGCGGGCCTGGGCGTCATGGCGCACTCCCTGGGGATGCTCCCGCCCGGCCTGGTCCGGATACCGCCGCGCGTGGGGCTGCCGGAGCTGGGCGGGGTGGACTTCGTCCTGCTGCACGGGCAGCGCGCCGGCGCAGCCCGCGGTCCGGCGGAGGCCCTGGCCGAGGCGATCCTGGCGGGCGGCGACCGGCTGCACCTCCCCCAGGGTCTGCCGTAGGTCCTGCCCGACGGGCCGGCGGCGCCTTGCGCGGATCTCCAGAAGATCTCCTTCGGATCTCCCGCGGAGCGCCGCACTCCTCTCAGGGGGCGTGCCGGCACGGCGGCAGGTGCAGAGATTTGGTGCAGATCCGGTCCCGGCAGCGTGATCGTCCGGCGGCGAAACAGCCGGACGATGTCCGCGGTTACCCGAAGTAACCCGATTTCGTCGCTTGGCCGGTTCCCGCGGCGGAGCGTTCGCGACGTGGTACCGCACTCCCGCCCGCCGCCCCCGTGGGGTACGGTCGCGGCCTTGTGAGAAGCACCACGAGGAGCTGGGCAATTGCGCGAGTTCACCGTCCCGCCTTTGGCGACCGCGCCCCGGGTCGGCGGGCTGGCCGACTCCGTCTACGACAATGCCGCATCCGACCCCGACCGGACCGCTCTGGCGCGTAAGGACGCCGCGGGGCAGTGGGAGATCGTCACCGCCGCGCAGTTCCGGGACGAGGTCATGGCGCTGGCCAAGGGCCTGCTCGCGCAGGGCGTCCGGTTCGGTGACCGGGTCGGCATCATGTCCCGTACGCGCTACGAGTGGACGCTCTTCGACTACGCGCTGTGGTCCGTCGGCGCCCAGTCCGTGCCGCTGTACCCGACGTCGTCGGCCGAGCAGGTCTTCTGGATGCTGTACAACGCCGACGTCTCGGCCACGCTCGTCGAGCACGAGGACCACGCGATGACGGTCGGCTCGGTCATCGACCGGCTCCCCCAACTGCGCAAGCTCTGGCAGCTGGACCGCGATCCGGTGGCCGAACTGACCGCGGCCGGTGCGCACATCGACGACGAGGTGGTGCACCGCCACCGGATGGCCGTCACCCCGGAAGCCACCGCGACGATCATCTACACCTCCGGCACCACCGGCCGCCCCAAGGGCTGCGTCATCACGCACGCCAACTTCATGGCCGAGGCCGACAACATCGTGATGCGCTACGAGAAGGTCTTCCGCTCGAAGCCCGGCGACGAGGCCGCGACCCTGCTCTTCCTGCCACTGGCGCACGTCTTCGGGCGGATGGTGCAGGTCGCCGCGATCCGCGGCCGGGTCAAGCTGGGCCACCAGCCCGAGCTCGCCGCCCGCGCCCTGATCCCGGACCTCCAGTCGTTCCGCCCCACCTTCATCCTCGCCGTGCCGTACATCTTCGAGAAGGTCTTCGCCGCGGCCCGGCGGCGGGCGGAGGCGGACGGCAAGGTCGGCCCGTTCGACAAGGCCGTCGACATCGCGGTGCGTCACGCGGAGGCGAGGGAGCGCAAGGCGTTCGGCATCGGCTCCGGTCCGGGCGCCTCGCTGCGGATGCAGCACCAGATCTTCGACAAGCTGGTCTACAGCAAGGTCCGCGAGGCGATGGGCGGCCGGGTGCGGCACGCGATGTCCGGCGGTTCGGCCATGGAGCGGCGGCTGGGACTGTTCTTCGCCGGCGCCGGCGTACGGATCTTCGAGGGCTACGGCCTGACGGAGAGCACCGCCGCCGCCACCGCGAACCCGCCGGAGCGGACCCGCTTCGGCACCGTCGGCACGCCCGTCCCCGGCACCACCGTCCATATCGCCGAGGACGGCGAGATCTGGCTCTACGGAGGCCAGATCTTCCAGGGCTATCACAACAACCCCAAGGCGACCGACGCCGTGCTGCACGACGGCTGGTTCTCCACCGGCGACCTCGGCGCCCTGGACGAGGACGGCTATCTGACGATCACCGGCCGCAAGAAGGAAATCCTCGTCACCTCGGGCGGCAAGTCGGTCTCGCCGGTGTCCCTGGAGGAGCGCGTACGGGCGCATCCGCTGGTCGCCCAGTGCATCGTCGTCGGCAACGACCGGCCGTTCATCGCCGCGCTGGTGACACTGGACCCGGAGGCGGTCGCGCACTGGCTGGCCATGCGCGGCAAGCCGGAGATGCCGGCGAGCGACCTGGTGCGCGACCCGGATCTGGAGACCGAGATCCGGCGCGCCGTCGTCGCCGCGAACACCTCGGTCTCCCAGGCCGAGTCGATCCGCACGTTCCGGATACTGGCCAACCAGTTCACCGAGGAGCACGGCCTGCTGACGCCGTCCCTCAAGCTCAAGCGCAAGGCCATCGAGACGGCCTACTCGGTGGAGGTCGACGCGCTGTACCGGGGGTGAGCGGCGGGGCACGGAGCGGGGCCATGGGCCGCAGGGAGGGGTCCCTTACGGGATGACCCGGATTTCCGGAGCCTGTCGACATGCGCGGGAATGTCCGGGGACGGATGATCGTTGGGACCGCAGTACACGAAAGCCGACGTAAGGATCGATTCCCCCGTGAGCACGGTTCCGTCCATCACGCTCAACAACGACCTCGCGATGCCCCAGCTCGGATACGGCGTCTTTCAGATCCCCGACGACGAGGCGTTCACCGCCGTCGGGCGCGCCCTGGAGGCCGGGTACCGCAGCATCGACACCGCGGCGATCTACGGCAACGAAGAGGGCACCGGAAAGGCTCTCGCCGCCTCGGGCCTCCCCCGCGAGGAGCTGTTCCTGACGACGAAGCTGTGGAACAGTGACCAGGGTTACGACTCCACCCTCCGCGCCTTCGACGCCTCGCTGGCCAAGCTCGGCCTGGAGTACGTCGACCTGTACCTGATCCACTGGCCGCTCCCGGCCCAGGACACGTACGTCGACACGTACAAGGCGTTCGAGAAGATCTACGAGGACGGCCGCGCCAAGGCCATCGGCGTCTCCAACTTCCAGCCCGCCCACCTGGAGCGGCTGCTGGGCGAGACCTCGATCGTCCCGGCCGTCAACCAGATCGAGCTGCACCCGCAGTTCCAGCAGGCCGAGTCCCGCGCGTTCCACGCCAAGCACGGCATCGCCACCGAAGCCTGGTCGCCGCTCGGCCAGGGCAAGGACCTCCTGAAGGACCCGACCATCGCCAAGGTCGCCGAGAAGCACGGCAGGACCCCCGCCCAGGTCGTCCTGCGCTGGCATCTCCAGATCGGCAACATCGTCATCCCCAAGTCCGCCACCCCGTCGCGGATCCGGGAGAACTTCGACGTCTTCGGGTTCACGCTGGACGACGCGGACCTGGCGGCCGTCGCCGGCCTGGACTCGGGCAACCGCCTCGGCCCGGACCCGGCCACGTTCGACGTGGCGTGAGGCCCTGAGGCCGCCGCACGGCCGATGCCCCTACGGCGCCGAGTGGCGGGGTCGCCGGGCGGCGGGAAGTGTGGAAAGGGGGGCGCTCCCAGCGGGCCGGCCGTCCGGGCCGGTTGCCACTGGGCGGCCACCACTCCGCTCCGAGGAGGCACCGATGCCCGACGCCACCACTCCCTATGCTCCCGGGACACCCTGCTGGGTCGACCTCGCGGCCCCGGACCAGCAGGCCGCCATCGACTTCTACGCCGCTGTCCTCGGCTGGACCGGCGAGATCGGCCCGGCGGAGACCGGCGGTTATGCCGTGTGCCTGCTGAACGGGAAACCGGTCGCCGGCATCATGGCCGCGGTCCCCATGGGCGACCAGCCCGCGCCGCCGACCGTCTGGACCACGTATCTGTCCTCCGCCGACGCGGACGCCACCGCGCAGGCGGTGGAGTCCGCGGGCGGCGCCGTGCTCATGCCCGTCATGGACGTGATGACCCTCGGCCGGATGTGCATCGCCGCCGACCCCACCGGCGCGGTCTTCGGCGTCTGGCAGCCGGTCGACTTCCCCGGCGCGGGCGTAGTCAACGAGAGCGGCGCGCTGATCTGGAACGAGCTCAACACCAGCGACCGCTCCGCCGCCTCCGCCTTCTACCAGGCCGCCCTCGGCATCGAGACCGCCGAGATGGAAGGCGCCCCGCACTACTACTCACTCAACGTGAACGGGCACCCCGTGGGCGGTATGCAGCCGATGCCGGAGCATCTGCCCGCCGACACCCCGTCGCACTGGCTGACGTACTTCGCGGTGGCGGACGCCGACGCGGCGGTCGCCAAGGTGGCCGCGGCCGGCGGCAGCGCGATCATGGAGCCCTTCGACATGATCGCCGGCCGGATGGCCGTCGTGGCCGACCCGCAGGGCGCGGTCTTCGCGGTGATCCACCCGAAGCCGATGGCGGAGGGCTGACGGCGGCCGGACGACCGGGCCGCGCGCACGCGCCGCTCCCGCCGGGAGACCGGTCCCGTCCGGCCCACACCGCCGAGGCGGGTGATCGCGGTGCTGGTCGGCGGCTGCCCGGCGCAGAGGAGGCCAACGCGGCGTCGAAGGCGGCGAGTTACCGCTTCCGATCCACATATCTGCCTGACATGGCTCGACTTGACGAGGCGTCATCTGTAGCGGGGCGCCGCCCGACCGGATGGCATGGATCCCTACGGCCTGCGTCAGGTCCCTGGTCCCGCGGGCCGGTCACTGTGCGCGCGCCGTGTGCACCGTCTGCGCGGCGAGCAGGAAGGCGTCCGGGCGGCGGGTGATGCCGGCGGGGTCGTAGGGGTCGGCGAGCCGGGCCAGGGTGCTCAGGTCGTCCGGATCCAGCTGGTCGCCGTAGAGCTCCATGGCGCGGGTGAGATTGGCCTGGATGTAGTGGCGGGCGTCGGCGGAGAGGGGTGCCGGCAGGTCCAGCAGGAAGCTTCGGGTCCGGGGGGTGCGCAGGCCGGCGTCGGCCAGGAAGGCGGGCCAGTCCTCGATGGCGCCGGCGGTGCCGGGGAGCGCCGCGCGCATCTCGGTGAACCAGTCCTCGGCCGCCGCGTCCAGGCGCGACTGGAGCCCGGGCCGGCCGATGCCGATGTCGCGCGGCAGGAAGCGCGGCGCCAGGCCGCCCTCGGAGACGGCGAGCAGCCCGCCGGGCCGCAGATGGCCGGCGAGGGCGGCGACCGCGCCGCGTTGGTCGCCGACGTGGTGCAGCGCCCGGCTCGACCAGATGACGTCGGCGCCGCCGAGTGAGTCCAGACCGTACGGGACTTCGGCGAGGTGGGTGTGGATCCGGTCGCCGAGGCCGAGGCGCGCGGCGCGGTCCCGGGCGCGCTCCAGGAGTGCCTCGTTCGCGTCCACCGCACACACCTCGGCGGCCGGGAAGGCGCCGGCCAGCAGGCAGCTGACGACGCCCGGTCCGCTGCCGACGTCCAGGATCCGGCCGACGGTGTCCTGCCCGGCACCGGTGCCTGACGCGACATCAGGGATCAGCAGGTCCCGCAGCCACCCCGCGGCCTGCTCGTACAGCGGGGTCTGGAGGGCGGCGCCCCGTTCGAGGAGCGGGCCGAGCCGCGCCCAGTCGATGGCGGCGCCGTCCTGCGGGTGCCCGGGTACGGGGCGGTCGTGACTGCTCATGACATCGAGCCTCCGTTACGGGTCGTTGCGGGGCAAACCGCCGTCCGGCCCGGAGGTCCCCGCCAAGGCCCTGGTTACGGGCCGGCGGCGGACCACCGTAGGGTCGGGACCTGTGGGTACTCCGGGATGGATGCCGCCGACGGAAACCGAGCGGCGGCTGTACGAAGCGACGGCGCGTGGTGACTGGGACGGACAGGTCGCGGCGATCGCCGGCGAGGATCTGTATTTGGCGGTGCCGCAGCAGGGTCAGGACCCGCTCCCCGTTTACGACGACCCGGCGGCGGGCGGTAAGTGCATTCCCGTACTGACGCGCGGCATGCTGCCGCCCTGGCAGCCACAGCAGTTTTTCGACCGGGTGTCGGTCGAGGAGCTGGCGCAGGACTGGCCCAACGACCGGTGGCGGCTGGCGGTCAACCCGGGCACGCCGTTCGCCGCGTACCTCGCGGCGACACCGGCCCACCGGACCGGCTGGCTACGGGTCCGGGCGCAGTACGGGGTGCGGCCCGGCGGGCTGCTCGCCACGCACCAGGGCGCTCCGCAGCACGGCACAGTCGCCCAGGGACTGGCCTGCGGCGCGCCGCTCGCGGTGCACCACAGCGTCCCGTGGAACGAGCTGGGCACCGCGTTCCTGGACTACGCCGCGGATGCGCAGACGCTGCGCGAGCAGTGGTCGGTGACCGACCCGGCCGGCTGGCAGCAGCGCTTCGACCAGCTGCTGGGCGGGCAGTTCGTACCGGCCGACACGGAGGCGGCGCTGCGCGCCCGGCACGGCGGGACCGAGGAGGCCGAGGCCCCGTCCGGGGACGCGCCCGCGGTGCCCGAGCTGGTGGGGCGGTACGAGGAGCGGTTCCGGGCGGACGGGCTGCTGCCGGCCGGCGGCCGGGTGGTGTCGCTGACCGCGCTCGACCTCGTGCACGCCGTCGGCCTGGTGCGGTGGGGTCTGGGCGCGCGGCTGTGCGCACCGCCGCAGGCCGAGCAGGCGGTGACGCGGGTGGCCGCGCGCGCCCGTGAGGTCTACGGCTCGTGGGAGGAGTTCGCCGCGGGCTATGCGCTGGGCCGGATGCTGGCGTTCGACAACGGCTGGTTCGGGCCGCCGTACACCGAGGCGGCGCACATCCACCGGGTGCTGACCCAGGATCCGGCCTCGCCGTGGCGCTCTCTGCCGTTCCCCTGAGGGGGTAGTACGCGGCACCGTTCGCCTGACAGGGGCGGCGGGGAACCGGGATGATGCAGGATCAGTACGGCACAGAGGACGGATACGACATGGGCGGAAGCGGTATGCGCGGCGGGGCGCGCCGGTGGGCCACGACGGCGGAGCCGGCCCCGGCGGCCGACGCCGCACCGCCCGGGGCTCCGGCCCCGGCTCCGGCCGCCGCCGGGCGCCCGGCCCGCCGCCCCGCCTGGAAGCGGTACCGCACCGCGCTGCGCCGTACGCCGCTGTCCGTGTGGCACGGCGATGTGACGGACTGGGCGGCAAGCCTGACGTACTACTCGGTACTGGCACTGCTGCCGTCGGCGATCGTCACCATCTCGCTGATCGGACTCGCCGATCCGGCGGGCACCGAGCAGCTGATCAACCGGCTCAGTTCGATCGCGCCGGCCGAGTCGGGCGCGACGGTCCGCCATGCGCTGGTCGTCATGGCGCACCAGCGCACCGCCGCGTGGGTGGTGGTCGGCGGTGCGCTGGCCAGCGCGCTGTGGTCGTCGTGCAGCTATCTGGCGGTGTTCCGGCGGGCGCTGCACGCCATGCACCGGACGAAGGACGACCGGCCGCCGTGGCGGAAGGCGCCGCGGATCATCGTGACGGCGCTGCTGCTGATGGCGCTGCTGATCAGCAGTGCGGTGGCGCTGCTGGTGAGCGGTCCGGTGGCGACGGCACTGGGCCGGGGGCTGGGTCTCGGGGAGGCGGGCGAGACGACCTGGAACGTGCTCCAGTGGCCGCTGCTGCTGCTCTTGGCGACCGTGCTGGCGATGGTGCTGTTCCGGTCCGGGCCGCCGCATTCGCGCGGGGTGCGGCGGGCGGGGCCGGGCGGGGTGCTGGCGGTGCTGCTGTGGCTGGTGTCGTCGGCGGGTTTCGCGTTCTACGCCTCGTACGTGGGCACTTTCAACCGGCTCTACGGTTCGCTCGCCGGGCCCGTGGTGTTCCTGATCTGGCTGTGGTTCTCGAATCTGTCGCTGCTGTCCGGCGCCCAGTTCAACGTGGAGCTGGCGCGCGCCGGCCGGATCATCAAGCCGCGCGCGCCGAGCTGACGGCCGGGCCGGTCAGTCGGCGCCGTGCGCCGCGGCGATCTCCTCGATCCGGTGGGCCAGGCCGAAGTCGAGCGCGGTGATCCGGCCGCCGATGCTGTGCGTGTTCACCGCGACGGCGAGCCGGTTGTACCCCAGCGTCAGATCCGCGTGGTGGCCCAACTCCTCCTGGATCCGGGCGATGTGCATCACCATGACGGCTGCCGGGAGGTGGCCGCGGAAGTGGTAGCGGCGGCACAGGAGGGTGCCGTCGACGGTCCAGCCGGGCAGCTCCGCGAGCCGGTCCTGGATCTCCGTGTCGCTGAGCGGTTCCACCTGAGCTGTCATCGCACTCGCCTCCCGCAGTGTGCCGGTGCCGCCCTCCGGGTGCGGCACCTCCAGCCTGTCACGGTCGTAGCCGACACCATTGATGTTACCTCCGGTAACATCAATGGTGTCGGCTACCTTCCCCCCATGACGACTGCCACCGCGCTCGCGCCGGAATCCACGGGTGTGGGCCCCCTGTTGCGGGAATGGCGCGACCGGCGCCGGATAAGCCAGCTGGAGCTGGCGCTGCGCGCCGACTCCTCCGCCCGCCACATCAGCTTCATCGAGACCGGCCGCGCCCGGCCCAGCCAGGAGATGGTGCTGCGGCTGGCCGAGCATCTCGACGTCCCCGTACGGGAGCGCAACGCCCTGCTGATCGCGGCCGGTTACGCCCCGAGCTTCCCGGAGACCCCGCTGGACGACCCGTCGATGACCGCGCTGCGGGCGGGCCTGGAACGGATGCTCACTGGCTACGAGCCGTACCCCGCCCTGGTGGTGGACGGGACGTACCACGTACGGGCGGCGAACAACGGCATGGCCCTGCTGCTCGACGGCATCGACCCGGCCCTGCTCGAACCGCCGCTGAACGCCATGCGGATCACCCTCCACCCCGGCGGCCTGGCCCCCCGGATCCGCAACTTCCTGGAGTGGCGCGGGCATCTTCTCGACCAGATGGAGCGGCAGTTGGCGCTGCTGCGGTCCGCGCCGCTGCGCGAGCTGTACGACGAGGTGAGCGGCTACCCGCTGCCCGCGGCCGGGCGGGAGACCGCGGCGTTCGGGGAGCACCCGCCCTTCGCCCTGCCGATGGTGATCGAGCACGGCGGCCGGGTGCTGTCCTTCATCTCGACGATCGCCACCTTCAACACCCCGATGGATGTGACCGTTTCGGAACTGGCGGTGGAGACCCTCCTGCCCGCCGACCCCGAAACGGCCGCCTTCCTGCGGAACCCGGCGTGACGCGGGCCGCGGCCGCTGCCCCCGCCTGACGTCACGCCGCGTGCGCCGGGCTCCTCACATCGCCGGGACGCGGTCCAGGAATCCGAGCACCGAGCGGATCCGGCCGTCCTCCGCCAGCCGCACCACGTCGAACCCGGCGACCGGCGCCGTCCCGTCCGGCGCGACCAGCTCCCAGCCGAACCGTGCGATGTCGTGGTGGCCGTCCACCGCCCCCAGCAGCCGGAAGACGAACCCCGGGAACTGCTGGTGCGCGCCGGCGATCGCCGCCGCCAGCCCCTCGTGGCCCGCGACGTCGGCCAGCGGGTCGGTGTAGGTGGCGTCCTCGGTGAACGCCGCGGCGACCGCCTTGGCCCGCGCGCCCTCCTCGGTGGCGTTCCACGCCTCGATGTACCGCGCGCCGGCGGCGGCGTGGTCGACGGCCTGACCGGCGGTGCCCTGCTGCTCGTGCTGCGACTGCGCGTGCTGCGACATGGCGAACTCCTGGTGATATCCGGAAGAGACGTATCGGCACCGGTTCACGGGCCGGAGTGCGCCGGCCCGTGAACCGATGACCTCACTCTGCCGGTGCCGCCCGGGAGGGTCGATTACGCCCGAGGTAATCCCCCGGTGCACACCGGGACTCGGCCGGCGGCTACGCGGCCGGGCCGCTGCCGCTCGACGCCGCGGCGTCCACCAGGGACGGCGCGGCCTCCCGCGCCTCCTGCGTGTGCTCCGGCTCGTCCCGGCGCTCCGCGCGGTCCGAGCGCCGGGCGGCCATCAGCGCGTACACCAGGATGCCGGCGAAGAGGAACAGCACGCCCTGGTAGATCGCCGCGTAGCCGGCTCCGGCCACGAGCCAGAAGGTGAAGCCGAACGCGAGCACCGCGAGCGTCAGATCGCGGGCGAAGCGACCCGGGCGGACCTTGTCACGCCGGCCGCTGAGCAGGAAGTAGATCTGGGCGCCGGCCGCCAGGAGGTAGGGGACGGTGGCCGAGAAGGTGGTGATCAGCACCAGGATCTCGAAGACGCCGCCGGTGCCGAGGAAGTAGTTGATCACCGTCAGGGCGCTGGCCAGCACGGCGGCGGCCAGCACACCGAAGGTGGGCACCCCGCGCTGCTTCTTGAGGAACGCGGCCGGGAAGAGGCCGTCCTTGGCGGCGGCGTACGGGGACTGGGCGCTCATCAGGGTCCAGCCGTTGAGCGCGCCGACGATGGAGATCACGGCCGCCGCGGCGATGACCGCACCGCCCCAGTGGCCGCCGAACATCGCGTCCACCGCGTCCGAGAACGGCGCCTGGGACTTCACCAGCTTGTCGTGGGAGACGGTGCCGAAGACCGCGAGGGTGCCGAGCAGGTAGACCACGGCGGCGCCGATGGTGCCGAGGACGGTGGCCCGGCCGACGTTGCGCTCCGGGTCACGGACCTCGCCGGCGCTCATCGCGGCGGACTCCACGCCGACGTAGCTGTAGAGGAGGATGGCCGCCGCCGCGGACAGCCCGCCGAGGGTGCTGCCGCCGCCCTCGTGGAACGACCCGAGCTTGTGCGGGTCGAAGAAGAACATCCCGACGATCGCGATGAACAGCAGCGGGACGAACTTGAGGACGGTGGAGACCAGTTGGACCGCGCCGACGTAGCGGGTGCCCGCGAAGTTGGCGAGCGCCGGCAGCCACAGCGCGCCCAGGGCCACCGCGAGGTCGACGCCCTTGGACGCGTGCCCCGGGAAGAGGACGTGCACATAGCCGACGGCGGCCACCGCCAGCGCCGCGTTGCTGACCCAGGTCATGGTCCAGTACGACCAGGCGGAGAGGAACCCGGCGAAGTCGCCGAACGCCTCGCGCGCGTAGACGTAGGGGCCGCCGGTGTCCGGATGGCGCTGTGCTAGCCGCCCGAAGACCAGCGCGAGGCAGATCGCGCCGAGCGTGAGGACGCCGAAGGCGACCAGGCTGATGGTCCCGAAGGGCGCTACCGAGGCCGGCAGCAGGAAGATGCCACCGCCGATGATGTTGCCCATCACGAGGGCGGTGGCGCTGATCAGGTTCAACCGGAACGGACGGTTCGATGGAACGTCCAGGTCAGAGGCGGTAGGGGTGACCTCTACGGCAGGATCGCGGTGCATGGTGTGTGACGCGTCTCTCGTCGTGCTGACTCGCCGGGGTGCCGGCGGGGCCTATGGTCACCGGACGCCCGCACGGCTCAAAATCGCCGCGAATCCTCCTGCCCGACCCGCCCGTCAGGCGAATATCTTCGGTCTCGCCACCTGCCGGCAGGACGACCGGGGTGCGATTCCTGCGCGTTGCATCGATTTCGCCCGCACGGCCCGTGCCCGCGGCCGAGGCCCGGCCGGACTCCGATGGATCCGACCCCGCCCCCGCCGCGCGGGCCGGTCAGCGGCCTGCCCGGTCCCCGGGCTGGGCGGCATCCCGGCGGAGTCCGTCCGCCTGCCCGTCGAGGGGCAGTTGCGGGCCGTCCGCCTCGCGCAGCCGGCGGCGCAGCACCCGGTGGACTCGCTCGGCGCCGGTCAGCGGCTCGCCGTCGGGGAGCGGCGGGGTCAGTTCCACCGGCCACAGGAGGAAGGGGTGGCTCTGGGCTCCGCCGAGCCCGCCGTGCGAGCCGATCTGCTCCTCGAAGGCGTGCACCTCGCCGGTCGCCGGATCACAGGCGGAGTTGATCATGAGGTCGGCGACGTGCGGGAAGCGGTCGGTGCGGCGCACCGCGTCGGCCGCCCCGGCGCCGAACGGCGCCAGTGGCAGGGGGTGACCGCGACGGTCGACCTGACGGTACCGCTCAGCGCGGCACCCGCGGTGTGGCGCCGGCTCCGGCCGCCCCCGGCGGGCGGAGCCGGGCAACCGGCGGGCGAGACGCGGGGCGGGGAGTCGTAGCGCAGCGTCGTGGCCGGGCGTCGCACGCGCGGCCGGCGGGATCCGCCGCGTACCGCGGCCCGCCGGCTCAGGTACGGCCGGCGCCCGAGGCGACCTCGTCCAGGACGCGCGACGACCCCACCGGCAGGTCCCACAGGTCCTCGCGCGCGAGCCCGGCCGCGGCCCAGGCGGCGCGGACCCGGCGCAGCGGCTCCAACGGCGGCTCCGCGGACAGCAGGAACGTGGACCAGTGCATCGGGACCAGGCACCGCGCCCCCAGGTCCCGGCAGGCCCGTACCGCCTCCTCCGGGTCGGTGTGCACCGGCCGCAGCATCCAGCGCGGGTCGTACGCCCCGATGGGCAGCAGCGCGAGATCGATGCCCCGATGGCGGCGGCCGATCTCCTCGAACCAGTGGCCGTAACCGGTGTCCCCCGCGAAGTGGATCCGCCGCCCGTCGGGCGCGGTGAGCAGCCAACCGCCCCAGAGGGAGCGGCAGGTGTCGATCAGTGTCCGCTTGCTCCAGTGGTGCGCGGGGACGAAGTCGAAGCGTACGGACCCGCCGGGCGCAGGCAGTTCGACCGCCTCCCACCAGTCCAGGTCGGTGACCTGTGTGAAGCCGCGCCTGCGGGCCCAGGGCGCGAGCCCCGCGGGGAGCAGCAGCGGGGTGTCGCGCGGCAGCCGCTTGAGGGTCGGCGCGTCCAGGTGGTCGTAGTGGTTGTGGCTGATCACGACGGCGTCGACCGGCGGCAGATCCTCCCAGCGGACCCCTACGGGGGTGACCCGGGCCGGCGTTCCGAGGATCTTGCGGGACCAGACCGGGTCGGTCAGTACGGTCAGCCCGCCGATCCGGATGACCCAACTGGCGTGCCCGGCCCAGGTCAGCGCCATGGTCGCGGGCGTCGCGTCGGGCATCGGGCCGGGCGCGAAGGGGAGTTGCTGGATCTCCAGCAGCGCCTCGGGGGCCGGCCGCAGCTTGCCCTCGCGGGCGATCCGGGCCAGCGCCCGGACACCGGGCAGCGGCGCGGTCAGCCGGTCTGCGAAGTCCCGCGGCCAGGTGCGGGGTTCCCCCAGCGGGCGCGGCTCGGCGGGCGGCGGCGGGGCGGTGTCCGGGAGGGCCGGGGACGGGGCCGCGCCGAGGGCGGTGACGGCCTCCACGACGGCGGGGTCGGTCACGGCCGTCACCACGTCCCCGGCACTGCCGGCAGCGGGCTCTGTAACGGCGTTACGGTCGGCGTGCGGGAGCTGCTCGGTGCGGGAGGGCTCGGCGAGGGATCGCTCGGTCTGTTCGGTCATCGAGGGGCTCCATTCGGTGGGCGGAACCAAGACGGGAGCGGTCGGGAGCGGACGGCAACGGGGGCGGCGACGGGGGCGGCGACGGGTCCGGGGGCCCGGTGGGGACCCGGACCGGGCCGTCCGGGGCGTGCGAGTCGGAGGGACGCTCAGGAGTCGGTGCGGCCCCCGGCAGCCGAAGCGGCAGCGTCGGCGGCTTGCGCGGCGTCGGCGGAACCGCGGGCATCGGGGGAACCGCGGGCATCGGGGGCATCGGAGGGCACGGGCGCCGCGGCACCCGGAAGAACCGGTGACTCAGCTGTCCCCGCCCCCGTCCCCGTACGAGCCCCCGTCCGCATACGCCTCCCCCTCCGGACCGGGCATCCCACTCGCCGCGCCCACCCCGGCCACTCCCCCCAGCCCCTCCAGCAGCCGTGCGAGCGCCGCCAACTCCGCTCGCACATGCGGCAGTTGCAGCGGATCCGCGGCGTCCAGCACGCGCTGCCGGGACGCCGCGTCCGCACCGAGCAGCACGTCCGCCCCCAGCCGCACCCGCAGGGCCTCCGGAGCGTCGCCGAAGCGGTGCCCGCCACGGGCCGACCAGGGCGCCAACTCCCTTTCCAGAGCGGCTGATGCGGTGATCCCGCGGGCGGCGAGCGGTCGCCGCAGCGGCTCCAGGTCGGCGTAGAGGTGGCTCCCCGAGTGCGGCGGCCGGCAGAGCGCACCGGCTTCCGTGAGGGTGCGGTGCAGCGCCTTGGCGAGCACCCCGTACACCCGGGCGGCGGTCGCGACACGGTCCCGCACCTCGTCGGGCTCGCCGAGCGCATGGGTGACCGCGCAGGCGAGCGGCCCGGGGAGCGGGATGTGCAGCCCGGCGAGCACGGTGCGGGTCGCGTCCCGGAGGACCTCGCCCCGCCGGGTGCCGGGAAAACGGGCCAGCGCGACCGGCCAGCAGGCCGGCACCAGCGCGGCCCGCAGATCGGTCAGCACCACGACCTCACCGGGCAGCATCTCGGCGGGGCTGAGCACCACCGTGTCATGCGGGTCGTGCAGCAGGTCGCGGCGCGACTCGTCGCTGATGACCCACAGCCCCTCCTCGGCCGCGGCCTCGCACACCTCGTGCAGCTGCTCCGGCGGCGGGCAGGTGCCGGTCGGGTCGTCGGCGACGGCGAGGACCAGAATCCGCGGGGTGTCGCCGTGCATACGGGCCCGCCGCACGGTCTCCAGCAGCGCGAACGGGTCCGGCACCCCGCCCGACTCCGCCGGTACGGGCGCCAGATGCACCGGCCGTCCCAGCAGCCGGGCGGGCGGCGCGTACCACTCGGAGCAGGGGCGCGGCAGCACCACCGCGCCGTCCGTGGCGGCGTACAGGGCGAGCAGCAGCGCCGCCCCGGGAGCGGCGAGCACCCGGTCGGCCGGGGTGAACAGGCCGCGGCGCTCCCAGTAGCCGCAGGCGGCGGCGCGCAGCGGCGCGGAGCCGCCGGGGGGTTCGGGTGCGGTGCGGCCGGCGGCCGCGGAGAGGTACGCGGCGAGCTCCGGGAGGACCGGCAGGCCCACCGGCGGGTCCGGGGCCGGGTCCGGCTCCCGCTGCGGATCCGGGGCGGTCCGCTGCATCCGTACCTCCACTCCACGACGGCCGGTCGATCGTGGGCCCATCACATGATGGGCGGCCCCGACCACCTTCGCAGATCACCGGCGTGGCGGCGGGGGACGACACGTCAGCGGAGGGTGGCCACTGGTCCGGGTGGGACGCGGCGCACACGGGGGCCTGCGGCACACGGGGCCGGACGGGGCATCAGTTCGCTCATACGTACGAGATGTCGATGCCGGAGCGGGCGGGCGCTACCCGGCCGGCACCGCGCGCGCCGGCGCCTCGTACCGATGCACCTCGACCGCCTCGACCGCCTTCACCGCACCGGCCGCCCCGCCCACGGCCCACTCCTGCCGCTCGGTGCCGCACCGCACCCAGCCCCGGCGCTCATACAGGGCGACCGCCGCGGTGTTCGTGGTCTTGACCTCCAGCACGAGCCGCAGCCCGCGGGCCTCCGCCTCGACCGTCGCCAGCAGGCGCGCGCCCAGGCCGCTGCCGTGCGCACCGGGCGCCACATAGAGCCGGCTGACCTCGTTGCCGCACAGTGCGGCATGGCCGGCCACCGCACCGTCCACCTCCGCGACCCAGGCGGCCACCAGCCCGTCGGGGGTCAGCCAGCGCGCCGGGTCGGCGGGCCAGTGATGCGGATAGCCGCTGTGGGTGTGCACCTCGGCGAGCACGGCCACACAGGCGTCGAGGTCGGCGTCGTTCCGTCTCCTGATCATCCGCGCAGAAAACCACAACCCCCCGTAGCCGTCAGCCCGTTGCTCCTCTCCCTGTCCTTCCGCCGCCCACATAACGAGACGCCACTCTCGCAATACGAGACACAGGCGTACGGTGGGCACACCACGCCGACGGGCGTCCGCACCGCGGGCCGGGCCCCGTGCGTCCGCCCCGACCTACGCGAAGGAGCCGGCCATGCCGCAGGAATCCGCCGTCTACACCCACGGCCACCACGAGTCCGTACTGCGCTCCCACACCTGGCGCACCGCCGCCAACTCGGCGGGATACCTGCTGGATTCGCTGAGGCCCCACATGCGGATCCTGGACATCGGCTGCGGTCCGGGCACCATCACCGCCGACCTGGCGGCGCTGGTGCCCGACGGCCGGGTCACCGGCCTGGAGCACGCACCGGACGTCCTGGACCAGGCCCGCGCCACGGCCGCCGCCCGCGGAGTCGGGAACATCGACTTCACGGTCGGCGATGTCCACGCACTGGACTTCCCCGACGACACCTTCTGCGTGACCCACGCGCATCAAGTCCTGCAGCACGTAGGCGATCCCGTTCAGGCGCTGCGCGAGATGCGCCGCGTCACCAGGCCCGGCGGCATCGTCGCCGTCCGCGATGCGGACTACGCGACCATGACCTGGTACCCGGAGGTCGAGGGCATGGCGGACTGGCTGGACCTGTACGGCCGGGTGGCCCGCGCCAACGGGGGGATGCCGGACGGGGGACGCCGGCTGCACACCTGGGCGCTGGAGGCCGGGTTCACCCAGGACGACATCACCGCCACCGCGAGCGCCTGGTGCTACCAGACCCCCGAGGAACGGACCTGGTGGTCCGAGCTGTGGGCGGACCGCACCGTCGCCTCCTCCTACGCCCGGAACGCGGTGGACGGCGGCCACGCCACGTCGGACGACCTGGCCCGTATCGCCACGGCCTGGCGGGAGTGGGGCACCCGCGAGGACGGGTGGTTCGCCATGCTGCACGGCGAAGTCCTGTGCGGGGTCTGATCCTGTGCGGGGTCTGATCCTGTGCCGGATTTGATTGTTGTGTCGGGTCTGATCCCGTGCCGAGTCTGACGAATGATCAGTTCCGGATGCGCACCCGCGCCCTCGGAGAGTATCCGGGGGCAGGGATCGCGCACCCGCGGCCGATCCAACTAGGCTGATTCATATGGACATTCTGGGGACCTCACTTCGGGTGTGCGTCGGCGATCTCGACGCCGCGATCAACGTGTACGAACGGCTGACCGGCGCGGAGGCGATCCGCTTCCAGCGCGGCGGTGTGGCGGTCGCGGCCGTCGGCTGCTTCTTCCTCATGAGCGGCCCCGAGGCGGAGCTGTCGATTCTGCGGAAGGTCACCGCGACCATCGCCGTCAAGAACGTGGACGACGCGGTGGTCGATCTGAGGGCGGTCGGCGCCGAGATCATCGCCGGCCCGCTCCCCACCCCCATCGGCCGCAACCTGATCGCCCGTCACCCCGACGGCTCGGTCTTCGAGTACGTCGACCGCGCCCAGGACGCCTAGCGCCTGCCCGGACGTCTGGGGTCTGTCCGGACGCCTGGGGTCCGTCCGGACGCCTGGGGTCCGTCCGGACGCCTGGGGTCCGTCAACTCGGGTGTGTCCGGTGCGTCACCGCCTCTCCGGCGGCCGGACGTATTCGTGACGTATCCGCCAATCGACACACGCCGTGGTTGTGTCCGCGCGCCGCCCGGCCGCTCCCCTCAACTGCCGGACGGCGTGCGGTAACCACGGAGTCTTGCGGCTCTTCCCGTCCCGCTCGGGACACCTCACGCCACACCCCCCTTCGCTCTCTCCTCAGCCCTCCCCTACGCACCGTTCGCGCGCCTCACACCTCCAGAACGATCTTGCCGCGGGCCCGCCCCGCCATGCTGAGGCGGAACGCCTCGGCCGCCTCCGCCAGCGGGAACACCGCCTCGACCGGCACCGTCAGCTTCCCCGCGTCCGCGAGCGCGCCCAGCGCGGCCAGATCGGCGGAGTCGGGTCTCACCCACACCATGTGGCCGCCCTTCGCCCCGACTTCGCCGTCGGCGATCGACACCACCCGGCCGCGGTCCTTCAGCACCTGCTGCGAGACCTCCACGGCCCCGCCGCCGACGAAGTCCAGGGCCGCATCGACGCCTTCGGGGGCCAGCGCCCGCACCCGGTCCGCCAGTCCGTCCCCGTAGGTCACCGGCTCCGCGCCGAGGGAGCGGAGGAAGTCGTGGTTGCGCTCGCCGGCCGTCCCGATGACGCGGGCGCCCCGCGCGAGCGCGATCTGCACGCCGAGCGAACCCACCCCGCCGGCCGCGGCGTGCACCAGCACCACCTCACCCGCCTTCAGGCCGACCCGCTCGATCGACTGATAGGCCGTCAGTCCGGCCAGCGGCAGTCCGGCCGCCTGCTGCCAGCCGAGCGCGGCGGGCTTGGGCGCCAGGGTCCGCACCGGGGCTGCGACCAGCTCGGCGAACGTGCCGTGCTGCACCGCGTCCTTGCGGACATAGCCGATCACCTCGTCGCCGATCGCGTACTCCGTGGCGTCCGCGCCGACCGCCTCGACGACGCCCGCCAGATCCCACCCGGGGATCAGCGGGAAGTGGACGTCCATGATCCCGTCGAGATGACCCGCGACGATCTTCCAGTCCACCGGATTGACCCCGGCCGCTTTGACCCGCACCAGCACCGAGTCGGGCGCGACCTTGGGATCGGGGTACTCGGAGAGCGTGAGAACCTCGGGGCCGCCGTAACTGTTCGTGTTGATTGCCTTCATGGTCGCTACAACGCGTGACAGGCGGCAGGTGATTCCGCGTCACGCCACCGATTCCCGATTGGCATATGCCAGTCTCGCGCACGGGCGGGCTCAGTCCCGCACCGGCCGCATCCGGTACTCGTACCGCTCCGGCAGCGGATGCTCCCGGCGCGCCCTGGCGGCGACGTCCTCGGTGACCGGACCGTCCCCCGCCACCATCCGCTCGGCGATCGCGTACCAGGTGTCACTGAGCGTCTCGTCACCCTCTCTCAGATCGGCTATCTCGAAGCCCTCGTCGAAGATCTCGCGGGCCGCGCCCGGCCGGCCCTGAGCGAGCAGGACCCGGGCCCGCAGCAACCGGAAGCGGCCCGCGGCGAGTTCGGCCGGGCGCAGCGCCGCCAGCACTGCGGCGGCCGCTTCGACGCGGCCGGCCGCGAGCAGCGCGGGAACCGCCTCGCGGGCGAGCGCGGGCAGCACCGCCCGACAGGCCCGTGCCACCGCCGGGTCGTCCGCCACGGCCGGCGCCGCGGCGCGGGCGAACGCCTCGGCGAACCGGTCGGCGGCATGCGCCGTTTCGCCCGCCACGGACTCCGCGACGGCCAGGCAGTACAGGGGCAGGCAGCCGGCGCCGTGCGCCAGCGCGCGCTCCCAGCTGCGGACGGCCTGGGCGCGGTCACCGGCGTGCCACTGGGCGAGGCCGAGGTGGTATTCCGTCGCCGGGCCCGGCCGCGCGGCCTCCAGCAGCTCGCGCCAGGCCGGGGCCACCGGCGCCGGCCCGGGAACGGGGCCGCCGGCCGGCAGCTCGCCGGTCCGGATCAGCGCCAGCCAGGGCTCCTGCTCCTCCCCCAACGTGGCCGCGTCGAACGGCGTTCCGGGCAGGTCCAGCCCCGCCCGGGCGACTTCGAGCGCGCCCCACCCGGAACCGGTGGCCAGCACCTCCTTCGGTTCCCGGTCGGCATACGGGAGCCAAGCGGCATGGGCCGCGTCGACTTCGGCCCGCGGCAGCGCCGCCGCCAGCCGGACGGCGACCTCGTCGCGGGCCGCCGGCCAGTCCGTGCCGTGCACGGTGGCGGGATCGGCGGCCAGCGGCCCGTACGCCTCCAGCCAGGCCAACTCCCCGTCCGCTTCGAGCGGTACATGCTCCAGCTGAGTACGCGCCAGCCCCGCCTGGATCTCCGCGTGGCCGCCGGTGCCGGGCTCGGTGAGCCAGCGCTGCCAGCGTCGCCCGGCCCGGCCCGCACCCCAGAGGAACAGCTTGCGGCCACGCAGCGTGTCGGTGGAGGTCTGCACCAGACCGCGGCCGTCGCCGTCCAGGGAGGCGATCCAGCGACGGGCGCCGTCGGGGACCTCGTAGAAGTAGTCCGCCGGGAACTCGCTGCGGAGCGGGTAACTCCGGTCGGCGCCGCCGGATTCCGGAACCGGCACACGCCGCAGCGTGCGCTCGTAGCCGAAGTGCCACGCCTCGTCGGCCGGCGCCAGCACCCGGGTGCGCTCGTCCTCCGGGACGGCGATGTTGGACCACCAGTACACCGGGACGGTGTGGTGGTGCGGATTGCGGATCCGTACGCCCACGTAGAGGAAGTCCGAGCCCTCGGGGAGCCACAGGTCCACCTGGAAGGGCAGATCGCGCAGCCGCTCCCACTCCCACAGCCGCAGCATCTCGCCGCCGTCGGGCGCCGGGACCCGGGCCGCGTGCATCGGTGCGCACGAGAGGGTCGTATGGCCCGTGGCGCCGATGTTCCATTCGATACCGCCGGAGAACCAGGCGCCGTTGAGCGCGAACGCGGCGGGCTGCACCACCGGGTTGCGGTAGAGGAGTTCCCGGCCGGTGGGCTTGTGGTGCAGGGAGTGCACCCGGCCGCCGAGGCCGGGCAGGACGGTGGCGCGCAGCCGGTCGTTCTCGATGACCAGCGCCGCCAGGTCGGTGGCGCGCCGGTCGCGGCCGTAACCGTCGCGCATCCGGGTGGGCAGGATCGAGCGCAGCGGCTGGTAGCCGAGCTGCCGTGCCATGTCCGCCGGGAGACGCTCGCCTTGGGGGATCTCGACGCGGTGCGGGTCGCCGGCGGCGCGCAGTGCGGGGAGCGGGTTGTCCGGGCCCAGGGGGGCCGCGGGGAGGGTCAGGGTGGTGCGTCGGACACTCGTGGCCACGGCTGCCTCGCAGGATCGGGCGGGGCCACCCCGGCTGCGGCGGCCCCCTGTTGACCATGGAACAGCGTGATCGCCGGTCTGAACAGGGCGTCTTGCGGACAGGTGCGGTCAGGGTTGCGCAAAGACGCCCTCCAGGAGGCCGGCGAGGAGCACCGCCCCGGCTCCCGTGGGGTCGCGGTCCGGGTCGTAGATCGTCACATCGACCCCCACACAGCGCGGCGAGGCCGCCAACGGCGCCAGCAGCGCGCGGAGTTCGGACGCGGACAGCCCGCCGGGGTCGGGGCTGTCCACCGCCGGCATCACGGCCGGGTCCAGCACATCGGCGTCCAGATGGATCCAGAACCCGTCCAGCGGGGAGTTCTGGAGGTGCCCGAGCGCGGCCCGCGCCACCGCCTCCGGGCCGCGCCGCCGGATCTCGCCGACGTTGGTGCAGCTGATGCCGAGCCGGCTCAGCTCCGGCTGGTCCTCGTCCGCGTCACGTACCCCCAGGATCCGTACGTCCTCGTCGCGGACGTACGGCCGCAGGCCGTCGATGTCCGTCAGGTCGGGCTGCCCGCGTCCGGTGATCTGTGCGACGCCCTCCCCCGCGGCGGCACCGACCGGCCCCGACACGTCCGCGTTCCCCGGGTGCCGGAAGTCGCCGTGCCCGTCCAGATAGGCCACGCCGTACCGGCCCAGCCGCCGCAGCGCGAGCACCGCGCCCAGGAGGATGCTGCAGTCGCCACCGAGGACGACCGGGAAGTCGCCGCTCCGTACGTGTCCCGCCACCCGCCGCGCCAGCCGCACGCTGTACCCGGCGATCGCCGCGGCGTGGAAGACCCCGTCCCCCTCCCGCCACTCCCCCAGGGCGTAGCGGGGCGGGACCACGACCCCGCCCTCCAGCGCCCCGAGCCGGCGCAGCAGCCCCTGCTCCCGCAGCGCCCCGGCCAGCTTGGAGCAGCCGGGCACGGCGCCCGGCGCGGGGGGCCGCAGCCCCAGATTGGACGGGGCGTCGATCAGTACGTTCCGGCGCATAAGGGGATCGTAACGGCCTCCACGGGGGCGGCCGTTGGTTGCGGGGGGTTGCACGGAAGTCCCGCGGGCCGGCGGCGCCGCCGGCCCCGGCTCGACGGACGGCCCCCCGCCTGCCCCGCTCAGCCCGACTCGCCGCCCCCGCCCCGTTCGTTGAACCGCAGCCGGTTGCCGAACGGGTCGGTGAGGGTGAGTGAGGTCCCGAACTCATCCGTCTCCAGGCCGGGGCGCTGATACGGGTAGTCCTTGGCGGCCAGTTCGGCGTGGAGGGCGCGGACGCCGGTCAGCTCGGTGTAGACGGTGGAGCCGGGGGTCGCGTCCCCGTGGTGCTCCGAGAGGTGCAGGACCAGAGCGCCGCGGGAGACCTGGGTGTAGAGCGGCGTTCCGGGTGCGAAGCGGTGCTCCCAGTCGAGGGCGCAGCCGAGGTAGCCGACGTAGAAGTCCTTCGCCTTGGCCACGTCGAAGATCCGGAAGACCGGTACGGGCCGCTGGAGGACGACGGGTTGGGGCGTGTCCGGGGAGCCGGTGGGCCGCTCCGCCGCGGCCTGGAGCATCTCGCTGGTCATGGCCCAGCGCTGGTGCCCGCGCCACGCGCCGTCGATGAACAGGAAGTCCGGGGAGAACCCCTCCAGCCGGAAGCCGGCGCGCCGGACCAGGGCGATCGACTCCCTGTTGTCCGGCTGGACGTTGACCTCCAGGCGGTGCAGGCCCAGTTCCCCGAAGGCGTGGTGCAGGACGAGCCGGAGCCCCTCGCTCATCAGGCCGCGTCCGGCGGCGTGCGCGAAGGCCCCGTAGCCGATGGCGCCGCAGCGGAACGCGCCGTGCACGATGTTGTTGACGGTCAGGTAGCCGGCGATCCGCCCGCTGGCGTGTTCGCAGATCAGAAAGCCCTCGCGGGCCGGTTCCTGAAGGCGTGCCAGATAGCCGTCGAAGGCGTCGTCGGTGAGCGGCGGGTAGAGCCAGGGGTGGTGCAGCTCGGCGCTCTGCCGGGCGAGCGTGGTGAACTCCTCCCGGTCGGCGGCGGTGAAGTGCCGGATGCCCACCCGGGGGCCACGCGCGAGGTAGCGATCGTCGGAGCTCGTCATCGGCAGATCGTACGAGGGGCGGGGGCGGGTGACCAAGCGGCGTTTCGGGCGCCGGCCCGTCCCGCCCGCACGGGGCGGCGGCCCTGGTGCGGACCTGCCCCGTACGGGCGGGACGGTGCGGCCTCACGGGGCCGGGGTCAGCGCCATACGGGCGCGTCCGTCCCCCAACGGCCGGGCGGAGTCGCCCAATCGGCCGGTCCCCCGTCGAAGGCGATCGGTGGGCGGGCGTGCCGCAGCCGGCCCACGGGGCTGTCGGTCTCGCGGAGATGGCGGTCGGGGTCGTAGCCCGTGGGAGGGGCGGCCGTCCCCGTGGGCGCGGCGGGCCTCTTGGGCCCTTCCCCCAGGTCCTGCATCAGCCACCGCGCCGTACGGGCCAGCGCGAGGGTCGCCAGATGCGCGCCGCCGGTCCGGGCCTGCTCCGTGAGCGACCGCAGCACCGCGGCCGCCAGCAGATATCCGGTGGCGTGGTCCAGCGCCTGGGCGGGCAGCGCACCGGGATTCCCGTCGGCGTCCGCCTCCGCGGCGGCGATACCGGTCGCGACCTGCACCAGGCTGTCGAACCCTCGCCGGGCGCCCCAGGGGCCATCGTCCCCCCAGGCGGAGAGCCGGGCCACGACCAACCCGGGGCGGCGTTCGGCGAGCGCTTCGGGGGCGAGCCCGAAGCGGTCCAGGGCGCCGGGACGGTAGCCGCTCACCACGACGTGCGCGTCCGCGAGCAGCGCCTCGAAGGACGCCCGACCGCTGCGCGAGCCCAGGTCCAGGGTGGTGGACCGCTTGCCGAACCCGGTGTCGTTGTGCGCGTCCTGACTCTCCGGGAGCTGCGGGGCGTCGATGCGCAGGACGTCCGCGCCCAGGAGGGCGAGGGTGCGGGTGGCGACCGGACCGGCGATCACCCGGGTCAGGTCCAGGACGCGCAGCCCGGCGGCGGGCAGCGTCGGAGCGCCGGCGAGGGTGGGCAGCGGACGCGGCGGGGTACCGCCGCCGAGGGCCTCGCGGCTGAGCAGCGGCAGCCCGGCCAGCGCGGCACCCTGCGGGTGGGCGGCCCACTCCTTGGGGGTGCGGGCGGCGACGGCCAGCCCGCCCGCCGCGTCGACGGCCTCCTGGACGTCGTCGGCGGTGCGTCCGGCGACGACGGCCGCGACCTCGGTCGGGCCGGCGGTCTCGGGGAGGCCCAGCGCGCGCAGCAGACGGGCTTGGTGGTGCGGGTAGTTGGCGTGCGTGCGGACCCAGCCGTCGGCGGTGCGCCAGAAGCGGGAGAGCGGGGCGAACGCCGAGGGTGCGCGGCCGTCGATCCGCAGATGGCGCTCGCTGACGAAGGCGGTGGCCACCGCGCCGTCGTCGACCCGTACGGCGGGCAGCGAGCCGCCGTAGCGCTGCGCCGCCAGCTCCGCCGCGGCGAGCGCGCAGGCGGCGACGGCGGCGCGGGCCAGGTCCATCACGGGGAGCCGGGCCGGCAGCAGGCCGGGCGGCCCGCCGTACGCGATCCGCCGCGGGAGGCCCGGGTCGCCCGCCAGTGCCGCCCAGGCCAGATCCGTGCCGGTGTCGTGCCGTTGCCCTATGTCATGTCGTTGCCCCATGAAGCGAGTTTGACACTCAGTGCCACCCGTGACCAGTGGATCCCCGCATCTCGCGGATCACCGCCCCGCGGGCGGCCGCGCCACCCACCGCTCCCCCGCGTCGGGCGCCGCCAGGGCCAGCCGGCGATGGGTGCGGCGCAGCATCGTACGGGCCATGAAGGGGTGGACGCGCCGCACGAGGGCGAGGTAGAGCCGCCCGCCCCGGTGGTGGGTGCGGACGACCGTGCCGAGGGTGATGTGGCCGTCGGCGACCAGGACGGAGGCCCGGAAGTCCAGGTGGCCGGCGTCCTTGCCGAGCAGGATCTCGCAGCCCTCCCGGCCCACCACCGGGAACGGCGCACCGCGCAACACCCCTTCCCAGGCTTCCGGTTCCGCCGGCATGCCGGGGCGCAGCGGCAGCTGCCAGGCGTCCTGGAAGTCCGTACGCGGAAAGGCACCGCGTGCCAGCCGAGCGCCCTCCGGGAGAGCGACGGCCGTCGGGCGGTCCCACAGCAGCCGGTTGAGCAGCCGCACCCGCGGCGACCAGCGAACGGGGGCGTCGAGCCGTCCGGTGGCCGCCCGTTCGATGTTGTCGAGCGTCTCCTCGACGACGGTGTCGTGTCCGGCGTGGATCGCCAGATGCCACACGAGCCGGCGGGCGAGGCCGTGCCGGCACTCCAGGACGTGCTCGACCCGGCAGCGGTCCGGCCCCAGGGGGCGGACGGTGAACTCGTGGTAGCCGGTGGCGCCGCCGTGCGGGCCAGGGAGGAAGTCGAAGCGGACGCGGCGGCCCGGTTCGTGGACGGCCACCCGGTAGGGGCCCAGGCCGTGGTCGCCGACGGCACCGACTCCCAGGGGACGGTCGAAGCGCATCGGGTGCCAGGCGGGCGTCGGGAAGAGCGGATCGGGATCGCCGCCGAGCCGGTCGAGCAGGGCTCCCACGGCACTCGCCGGGGCCAGGACGGTGCGGGAATGAACGTTGCGGACCGTACGCACGGACACCTCCATACGGTGGCGTATGTTTGACCGTACGGTAGCGTATGGTCATGGTGCGACAGCGAGAGAGGGCGGCCCGCGGCGGCGCGCGACAGCGGCTGACGGTGCGGGACTGGGCCGATGCGGCCCTGGCGGCGATGGGCGAGGGCGGACTCGCGGCGGTGGCGGTGGAGCCGCTCGCGGCCCGGCTGGGCACCACGAAGGGCAGCTTCTACTGGCACTTCGCCAATCGGGACGCGCTGATCGAGGCCGCGCTGGAGCGCTGGGAGGAGAGCCGCACCGAGGCCGTGATCGCCGAGCTGGCGGACGAGCCCGACCCCGGCACCCGGCTCCGCCGGCTGTTCCAGCGGGCCACCCGAACCGCCGCCGAGGACCCCCTGGAGGTGTCGTTGCTGGCGTCCGCGGCCGATCCGCGGGTGGCGGCCACCCTCGCGCGGGTGACCGACCGCCGCATCGGCCATATCGCCTCGCTCTTCGCGGAGTTGGGCTTCCCGGAGGACGAGGCCCGGCGCCGCGGCCTGCTCGCGTACACCGCCTACCTGGGGCACACCCAGCTCAGCCACGCGGTGCCCGGGACGCTGCCGGCCGGGGACGCCCGCGACCTCCATCTGGACGCGGTGCTGGAGACCTTGTTGCGTCCGGCGGGAACTACCGCCGCACGTCCGGACGTTCGCGAGGTGAGCCCGGATCCAGACGTATCGGAATCCGCCGCCGAGAAGGGGTGAGGGTGGCGAACGGGGCTGATTCCGCACCGAGTCGACCGGACCGCACGGGGTGCCGTGGGCATCGCGCGGGGACCGGCGCGGCCGGACTCGCGTCCAGGGCCGGCATGTCCTACGGGAGTCGGCCGCGACACCCCGTCGACGACCGGCTCACCTCACCCGCATGGGAGGAATCCGTGACCGAGACCGTCTCCTTCCCCCAGGACCGCACCTGCCCCTACCACCCTCCGGTGAACTACCGGCCGCTGCGCGAGGCGGGCCCGCTCGCCCATGTCACCTTCTACGACGGCCGCGATGTCTGGGCCGTGACCGGCCACACCGAGGCGCGGGCGCTGCTGACCGACCCCCGGCTGTCGTCCGACCGGCAGAACCCCTCGTTCCCGGCGCCTGCCGAGCGCTTCAGGACCGCCGCCCGGCGGTTCAGAACCCCGCTGATCGGCACGGACGACCCCGAGCACAACGCCCAGCGCCGGATGCTGATCCCCAGCTTCAGTCTCAGGCGGACCGCCGTGCTCCGTCCGCGGATCCAGCGCGTCGTCGACGAGTTGCTGGACGGGATGCTGGCTCAGGGACCGCCCGCCGAGCTGGTCTCCGCGTTCGCCCTGCCGGTGCCCTCGATGGTCATCTGCTCGCTGCTCGGCGTCCCGTACGCCGACCACGAGTTCTTCGAGGAGCGGTCCCACCGGATGCTCCGCGGACGCACGGCGAAGGAGATCCAGCAGGCCCGCATCGATCTGGAGGACTATCTCTCGGACCTGGTCGCCCGCAAGGAGCGGGATCCGGGCGACGGCCTGCTGGACGAACTGATCGAGGAGCGACTGCTGACCGGCGCCGTCGAGCGCGTCGAGTTGGTCCGGCTGACCATGGTCCTGCTGGTCGCCGGCCATGAGACCACCGCCAACATGATCTCGCTCGGTGCCTTCACCCTCCTGCAACACCCGGAGCAGTTGGACAGGTTGCGGTCGGACGAGGACCTGATGCCCTCCGCGGTCGAGGAGTTGCTCCGGTTCCTGTCCATAGCGGACGGGATGCTGCGGGTGGCGACCGAGGACATCGAGATCGCCGGTCAGACCATCCGGACGGGCGACGGGGTGGTGTTCGCCACGTCGGTGATCAACCGCGACGCGACGGCCTATCCGTCACCGGACGAGCTGGACGTCGGCCGTTCGGCCCGCCACCACATCGCGTTCGGCTTCGGCATCCACCAGTGCCTCGGGCAGAACCTCGCCCGCGCGGAGATGGAGATCGCGCTGCGCTCGCTGTTCACGCGGATCCCCGATCTGCGACTCGCCGCGCCGGCTGCCGACATTCCGTTCAAGCCGGGGGACACTCTGCAAGGAATGCTCGAACTGCCTCTGGCCTGGTAGCGCCGCACGGCCTCCACCAAGGAGGCAGCCCACGGAAAGGGGTCCGACATGCGGATCACCATCGACACGAACGTCTGTATCGGCTCCGGCCAGTGCGCGCTCACCGCGCCGTCGGTGTTCACCCAGGACGACGACGGATTCAGCCAGCTGCTGCCCGGCCGCGAGGACGGCGGGGGCGACCCCCTGGTGCGCGAAGCCGTCCGCGCGTGCCCCGTACAGGCCATCACAGCCACGGAGGAGTGACGCCGGACGACTCACCCCCCACGCGCGGACGGCCCGGATCACGCCCGCGGCCGCCGGCTGACGCCCATGGCGTCCGGCCGAAGCGCACGGCTCCCGGCCGGCGCCAGGCGACCGCGGCGCGCACGCGACGTTCCGCCCCAGACTCCGATCACTACGGCACCCGCCCCGTCCGCTACCGCAACACCCCTTCGGTGACGGGGAGTTCGAGGACCCCGGTGTCCCCGGGAGCGCTGGTGACCGTCACCCGCTTCACCCCGCGATTGCCCGCATAGGCGGTGTCGCTCGCGGCGATCACCAGCCGCAGCCGGTGCCCCGGCGCGAAGCGATGCACCATACCCGGGAGTTCCACGGTGAACTTCCGGGTCACATCGGGCACCCGGGCCGGGGCCACCATCCGGTGCACCAGCGTCTTGCCGCCGTCCGGCGCGACGTCGTAGACCTTGACGAAGAGCAGCAGCCTGTCCGCCGCGTCCGAGGAGTTCTGCACCTCCTCGGCCTGCGGCGAGGAGACCCTCAGCGTCACCCTGGGCGGGCCCACGACGTCCACCGGTCCACCGGTCACCGGCGCCGAGGTCCAGTCCAGGTAGGTGCCCTTGATGTCGTACGGCGGCGCGTCCGGCAGGCCGATGAGGGCGGCCAGCGAGTTCTCCGAATGGCTGGTGGGCACCAGCACGTTGCGGTATTCACGGCTGCCGCGCGCGACCTCGCCGCGGTTGTCGACGAGCCTGCCGTCGCCGGAGAGATAGAGCCGCTGCCGGCCCCCCGTCGGGAAGGCGGACGAGGTGGCGTAGGCGCTTGGGCCCGTCGCCCAGTCGCGGTAGTACGCGAAGGCCGGGCCGGTGCCGGCCGCCGTGCGGTGGCGCAGATAGCGGTCGAACCAGGCGAGGATCCGCTGCCCCACATAGCTACTGTCCAAGTTGCCCGTGGCCAGGTTCAGTTCGCCCTTCGGGGGGTTCTTGATCCCGCCGCTGTGGCCCCAGGACTGCCAGATCATCCCGACCGGGGTGCCCTGCGCGCGGAGGGTCCGGTACGTGGCCGCGGCCTCGTTGAGGTTGAAGAGGGTGTCGGCCTCCCCCTGGACCAGCAGCGTCGGCGCCGTGACCGACTTCAGGTAGGAGACCGGTGAGACGCTGCGCACGTACCGGAACACCTCCTGGGTCCGGTCGGGCGGATACCTGCGGGAATCCAGCAGCCGTTTCATCCGGCAGGCCGGCGCGACGAAGTGCAGACAGCCCGCGCCGCCGATCCACGACGGGTCCAGTCCCGGATGCAGCAGCCCCTGCGCCTCGCCGAGCAGGAAGAACCCGTTCGTCCATTCGTGCTTGTACGCCCCCGGCACCTGTCCGCCGACGCCCCGCCTGCGGCCGGTGTTGTTCGGGTCGAGGGAGTACCCGAGGTCGTTCCAGGTGATCAGCGGCACCAGGGCGTCGACGCGGTGGTCCACGGCGGCGGTCGCCATCTGGATCGCGCCGCCGTAGGACCCGCCGATCATGCCGACCCGCGGATCGCCGGGCCGGTCCCGGGTGACGTAGTCGATGCGGGTGCCGTCGTCGGCGGTGCGCGTCCCCGCCAGCAGGTCGATCAGCTGGCTTGCCGCCCTGCCGTCGATGCCGGGGTCGTCGAGGGAGATCGGGCAGCCGGTCTTGCCGAACCCGAGGCCGGAGTAGGCCAGGGAGACATAGCCGCGGGAGGCGAAGGCCCGGGCGATGCCGTCGGTCGAGCCGTCCGCCTTGCTGCCGCCGAAGCCGTTGGTGGTCAGTACGGCGGGCGCCGGGTGCGCGGCGTCCACGCCTTGGGGGCGGTACAGGTCCACGTCCACGGGGCAGGTGCGGCCGCCGGCGCGGACGGTCACCGTGAGCGCGGTGACCGTGAACGGGGCGGCGGCTCCCCCTGCCGCGGTGGGGGCGTTGAGGACGACGGGCACGGCGAGGACGGTGCCGGCCAGCAGAGCGAGGGGCGTGCGGAGTACGGGGCGGGACACGGCTCGGGACACGCTGGGCACGAGACCTCCACAAGGACACGCCGTACCAACTGGTCGGTAGCGGCCGGGTCATGGTGTGACACGAGTAACGGGCATGTCAACGCTCACGACATGCGGTGATGTCGGAGCGTCAGCTCATTGCTACCCACGGATATATAGGGCGTACGGCGGCCCGGGGGCGGAGATTTTGACCCTACGTCAGCCGAATGCCGGACCGCCCGCCGTCAGACCAGCGCCGGTATCGCACAGGTCAGCGTGCCCGCCGACGCGTCCAGCTCCGCCGGGACACCGAGCGGCACGGTCAGCGCCCGCCGGCCGTCCTCCGCGGGGCGCGGCTCCGTCCACCACACGTCGTCGCCGACGAAGTCGACCCACGCCGGGCGGCCGTCGCGGGCGGCGACCGTCCGGGCGTCCAGCGGGGACGCCCAGGAGCCGTACGGAGCCGTGGTCACCATGCTGTCGTTTCCTCCTCGTGCGGCGCCCGGGACGGTTCGCCGTCGGCCGGCCGGACCCCGGCGGTCGGCCGACCGCCCCTTCTCCGGCGGTAGGGCCCGTCCGATGGGCCAGGCATGAGGGGCAGGCGTGAGGGGCAGGCGCTAGGCGCCGCGCAGGAAGTCATCGAGCACCCGGACGCCGAAGTGCAGGCCCTCTATCGGTACGCGTTCGTCCACGCCGTGGAACAGCGCCTGGTAGTCGAAGCCTTCGGGCAGCTTCAGCGGCGAGAAGCCGTAGCCGACGATGCCCAGCCGGGAGAACTGCTTGGCGTCCGTGCCGCCGGACATGCAGTACGGCACGACCCGGCCCTGCGGGTCGAAGCGCTCGACCGACGCGCGCATCGCGGCGAACGTCGGGGAGTCGACCGGCGCCTGCAAGGCGACCTCGCCGTGGTGGTAGTCCCACGTCACATCGGGTCCGGTGAGCGCGTCCATGGTCGTACGGAACTCCGCCTCGCCGCCTGGGACGACTCTGCCGTCCACATAGGCGACGGCGGATCCCGGGATCACGTTGACCTTGTAACCGGCGGTCAGCATCGTCGGGTTGGCACTGTTGCGGACCGTCGGCGCAACCAGCTTGGCGGACGGCCCGAGCTTGCTCAGCAGCGCGTCGACGTCGCATGCGGGGCTCTCGACGTCGACGTCCACGGCGTGCAGCGCGGCGAGCGCGCGCAGCGCGGCCCGGACGGTCGGGGTGAGCCGCACCGGCCACTCGTGCTCGCCGATCCGCGACACCGCGGAGGCCAGGCGGCTGACGGCGTTGGCATGGTTGATCTTCGAGCCGTGCCCGGCGCGGCCATGGGCGGTCAGCTTCAGCCAGGCCGTGCCGCGCTCCCCCGCCGCGATCGGATAGATCCGCATCCCGCCGCCCGCGTGGAAGGTGAACGCGCCGGATTCGCTGATGCCCTCGGTGCAGCCCTCGAAGAGGTCGGCGTGATGGTCGGCGAGGAATCCCGAACCGTCCTCGGCGCTGGCCTCCTCGTCGGCGGTGAACGCCAGCACGATGTCGCGCCGTGGCCGCACCCCGCCGCGCGCCCACAGTCGGACGGCGGCGAGCATCATCGCGTCCATGTTCTTCATGTCGACGGCGCCGCGGCCCCAGACCACACCGTCGCGGACCTCCCCGGAGAAGGGGTGCACCCGCCAGTCACCGGGCACGGCCGGCACCACGTCCAGATGGCCGTGCACCAGCAGCGCATCGGCGGAGGGTTCGGTGCCCTCGATCCGGGCGACGACGTTCGTCCGCCCCTTGCTGCGCTCCAGCAGGACCGGTTCGATCCCCACGTCGGCCAGCCGCTCGGCGACGTACTCGGCGGCCGGGCGCTCCCGGCAGGCACCGTCACCGGCATTGCTCGTGTCGATACGGATCAGATCGGAGGTGAACCGCACCACCTCGTCCAGCGCCTGCTGGTCGACCGCTCCCGCGGCCGTGCCCGCGCTCTGTTCCGCCCGCTGATTCTCAGCCATATTGTTCCTCCACGGCGGACGAGACGACCGTGGTGACCGCCTTGAAACACCGGATGGCTTCGTACATGTTCTGACCGGTATACGCGACCCGGCGCTCCCCACAGCGCTCCACGCCGGGCACGCACGTAGCCGCACCCACCAGATGCTCCGCGTCGAACTCCAACTCGAACCGGAACGGACCTGCCTGGGCCGGATCGTGACGCACCGCGAGCGCCGCCCCCTTGCAGGCCGCAGCCCGGATCTCGGCCGCCGTACGGGCCGGCGGGCGGCAGACCGCCGCATAGCGCGACACATAGTCCTTCACCGCCACCCCCGGCGCCCGCGGGGCGTACCCCAGCGCGTCCTGGCACGTCCGGTCGTCGCCGGTCACCAGCACCACCGGAACGCCGTACTCGGCCACCACAAGGGAGTTGAGATGACCCTCGCTCGCCCGCACCCCGTCGACCCAGACGCCCGTCAGCGTGTTGGCGAGATACGTGTGCGCCAGCACCCCTTCCGTGCCGGCGCCCGTGTGGTACCCGACGAAGGCGATCCCGTCGACGTCTCCGTGCTGCACCCCCTCCACCATGCTCAACGACTTATGGCGCCCCGTCAGCATCTCCGCCCGACGGTCGAGCCGCTCCAGCAGCAGATTGCGCATCGACCAGTGGGCCTCATTGACGAGGACCTCATCCGCCCCGCCGTCGAAGAACCCGGCGACGGCCGCGTTCACATCGGAGGTGAACATCTGGCGGCAGCGCTCCCACTGCGGTGTGCCCGGCAGCACATCGGCGGGCCATGTCACGCCCGTGGCACCCTCCATGTCCGCGGAGATCAGGATCTTCACCGTCTGTCAGTCCCATCGCAGGCGGGAGGCCGGATGCGCGGCCCTTGATCCGTCACGGTACGCGGCCTCGAACACCCGGACCAGGGCTGTGGATAACTCCGCCGGTCCAGACCACTGAAGATCGTCTGTGTGGCCCAGCACGCCCCGCTATTCCAGCTCCTCCTGGCAGCGCTCCAGCCAGTCGAGGTCCGCCTGGAGGTGGAGCATCGCGCCCTCTATCAGCAGCTGCGCGACCTGGTTGTCCTGGTTCCCGGCCGCCGCGAGCCGGGACAGTGCGCGCATGCTCTTGAGGTACTGGCGGCGCTGCCTGTCGATCAGGGCGAGCCGGTCGGCGGTGCCGGTACGGGGGGCGAGGGCGAACTTCATGAAGAACTCGTCGCGGACCCGGGGCTCGACGGTGGACTCCTCGAACCAGGCGTCCACGGTTTCCCGGCCGGCCGCGGTGATGCGGTAGATGCGCTTGTTGGGGCGGTCCGGCTGCTCGACGTCCTCACCCTCAAGGAGACCGGCCTTCTCCAGCCTGCCCAGGGTGACGTAGATCTGACCGATGTTCGGCGACGGGTAGGCCACGCCCAGCAGCGCCTCCAGGGCGCGTTTGAGTTCGTAGCCGTGTGCGGGTCCGCTGACCAGCAGCGCCAGGAGTGGCAGCCGCACGCTCTCCCTCTCCCTCCGGCACTACATGTCGGTTGTCCGGTTCCCCCGTTGGTGAATCGGCTCGCCGTCGTCTCGCCCCGAGGTATCCAGTATCCCGCACAGCGAACGGCTATTCATGGGGCGGTCCACCGGCCGGCCCGCCGGCGCACGGCGTGAAGTGGGCTCCGCGGGGTAGCCGTACGGCAGGCAGCCCCTGCCGCTCCCCCTCACCAGGTCCGCTCGCCGGGTCGCTCGCCGGACCGCTCCCCGGTCCGGTTCCCGCCCTGTTACGCGCGTCGCGCCGCTCGCCCAACACCCAGGTCTCGGAGGGGAGTTGCGGTGGGCGCCGACCGGCCGTACCGGGCCGGATGCTGAGCAGTCAGGTACGGGCGTCGCGCCCATTCCACGCAATCCCGGGCACCTCTGTGACAACTTTGAACATTCTGTTGACACCGAAAAGACACCGCTACCTAACATACATGCATAACAGCAACTCGCAGGCGGCCAGGCCGACTTGCACACGTAAGAACGGGATCACGGCAGATGCTCACAGCCACCGCGCAACGCGGCCACCCGACCGCCACCCAGGACACGGCCCAGCGCTGGTGGCGCGATGCGGTCATCTACCAGGTCTACGTACGCAGCTTCCGCGATACCACCGGCAACGGCACCGGCGACCTCGCCGGGGTCCGCAGCGGGCTCCCGTACCTCAAGAAGCTGGGCGTGGACGGCATGTGGCTCAGCCCGTTCTTCCCCTCCCCCCAGCACGACCACGGCTACGACGTCGCAGACTACCGCGACGTCGATCCGGCGTACGGCGATCTCAACGAGTTCGACCGCCTGGTGGCCGAGGCGCACCAGCTCGGCCTGAAGGTGCTGCTGGACATCGTCCCCAACCACTGTTCCAGCGAACATCCCTGGTTCCGGGCCGCATTGGAGGAAGCCCCGGGCGGCCCGTCGCGGTCGCTCTTCCACTTCGCCGACGGGCGCGGACAGGCCGGTGAACTGCCGCCGAACAACTGGCGCGCGATGTTCGGCGGCCCCGCCTGGTCCCGGATCACCGAGGCGGACGGCACCCCGGGCCAGTGGTACCTCCACATGTTCACCCCCGAGCAGCCCGATCTGAACTGGCGCAACCCCGATGTGGCCGCCGACTTCGACAAGGTGCTGCGCTTCTGGCTCGACCGGGGCGTGGACGGGTTCCGCATCGACGTGGCCGCCGGACTGTACAAGCACCCCGAACTCCCCGACTCCCCCGATCCGTCGGCCGACGAGCGCACCCGCGACTCGGTCAACCCGCTGGCCTGGAACCAGCCCGAGGTGCACCAGGTGTGGCGCGACTGGCGGGCGCTGTGCGAGGAGTACACCGCCGTGGACGGCCGGGACCGGCTCCTGGTCGGCGAGGTCTCGGTGCGCACTCCGGGCGAGCAGGCCGCGTACGTCCGGGCCGACGAGCTGCACCAGGCGTTCTTCTTCCACCTGCTGACCGCGCGGTGGGACGTCGGGCTCTTCCGCACGGTCATCTCCGATGCGCTGACCGATATCGCGGGCACCGGATCGACCGTCACCTGGGTGCTCAACAACCACGACCAGGTGCGGACCGTCACCCGTTACGCGGGCGAACGGGGCACTCCGGAAGGCGAGTTGGGCTCGGCGCGAGCCCGCGCCGCCGCGCTGCTGATGCTGGCCCTGCCGGGCGCGGCGTATGTCTACCAGGGCGAGGAGCTGGGCCTGCCCGAGGTCACCGATCTGCCGGACGAGGTGCTCACCGACCCGATCTTCCACCGCACGGGCAGCCGGCAGCACATCCGGGACGGGTGCCGGGTGCCGCTGCCGTGGTCCGGGGACGCGGCGCCGTTCGGCTTCAGTACGGGTGCCGAGGGCGAGCCGTGGCTGCCGCAGCCCGCCGGGTTCGCCGGGCACACCATGGACCGGGCGGTGGCCGACACCGGCTCCTTCTGGCACCTCTACCGCGAGGCGCTCCAACTCCGCCGGGGCCTTCCGCAGCTCGGCGAGGGCACCCTGCGCTGGCTGGAGTCCCCGGCCCAGGTACTGGCGTTCGTTCGCGGTGACGGCCTGGTGTGCGCGATCAACTTCGGCACGGAGCCGGTGCCCGCACCCGTGGCGGGCGTGCCGCTGCTGGCGAGCGGCGCCTGTCCGGCCGGGACGCTCCCGGGGTCGACCGCCGTGTGGTGGATGGACCCGACACAGCAGCCGGGGCTGCCGTCGCCGTCCCATCGGAGCCCGTCCCTCAGGGCCCTCCCGTCAGGGCCGGGGCCCTCCCGCCGGCGGCCTCCCGCCGGAGCGGGTGACGGGTGACGGGTGCGCGAACCGGTCGGCCACGGTGGGCAGTTGCCCGGCCGGGCGTGTTTCCACTGCGGTGCTCACGGGACGGCACGCCGCCCGGGATCACCTGAAGGCTTCCCGGCTGATTCCGGATCGGTTCGCGGGCGCCGCTCGACCGCCGGTCCGGTCGGCGGGTGCGCCCGGCCGGCCGTTCCGGTTCCCGCCGCGCCCGGCCAGGGTGCTGTCCGCGATCCCGGCGAGCACCTTCTGCAGCAGGCTGTACGCCAGGATCGGCAGGAGCACGTGCGGATGGTCCGGGAACCGGGTGGTGGCCAGCACCGCGCCGGCGCTGCTGTTGTTCATCCCCGAGGTGAACGTCAGGGCGACGGCGTCCGCGTGCGCGGCCCGCAGGGCGCGCGCCAGGCACCAGCCCAGGAGGAAGGACGCCGCGCACATCGCCGCCGCCGCCAGGGTGGCGAGCGCGAGCAGCGCCGGCCGGGGGCGGGCGATGAGGTCGGCGAAGGCGCCCGAGGCGTTGACGTAGGTGAGGGTGAGGGCGGCGCCGAGGGCGAGCAGCTTCAGCCAGGGCAGGGCCGCGGTGGCGAAGCGGTCGGGCAGCACGGCGCGTACGGCCAGGCCGAGCAGGCACGGTGCGACCACCCCGGCCGCGGCGAGCGCCCCGCCGGCCACCTGCGCCATCCGGCCCAGCGCCGCCGAGTAGTTGCCACTGGTCACGGCGGCGGCGCCGGCCAGCGTGAGCGGGATGGTGAGCGGACTGAGCAGCGTCGAGGACATCACCAGCCCCACGACCAGGGTCTGGTTGCCGCCGGCCCGGCTGCCCCAGACGGTGGCCCCGCCGGCGACCGGCATGGCCGCGATCAGCGCGAGACCGGTGAGCAGCCCGCTGCCGCCGTCGGCGTCCGGGAGGAGCAGGAAGGCCCCGGCGAGCAGGGCCAGGATCAGCAGCGGGAGAGCGGTGTTGGCCGCGGTCCCGGCCACGAGTAATCCGGGCCGGCGCAGCAGGACCGTCAGTTCCCGTACGCGCACCTGGAGTGCCGCGGTGAACAGCACCCAGGCCAGCAGGAGGGTCTGCGCCGTCAGGGTCGCGCGCCCGCCGGGCAGTGGGAGGGTGCCGCAGGGCAGCTGCCGCGCCCACTGTCCGGCCTGGGGCACCACCGCGGCGGCCACGTAGGCGACCGGCATGGCCCAGGTGAGATGTCGTTGGGCCCGCGCGAGCAGGCACTGTCCACTGCCGGCATGCAGTTCTGCGGTCGTCACCGGGGCTTCGTCCTCTGTTCGCGACCTTGACCGTCTACAGCAACGTAGACCGACTACAGCACCGTAGACGCCCGCGCGCACGGTGGGAGTCGTGCCGCCCGCGGATGAACGGGGGACATACGAGCGAGCGGCCCGCCGCAACACCCTCCGGTCGAACCCGAGCAGCCCCGGGCACGACGGCGGGACATCGACTCGCATACGGGCGACTGACGCCGGAGCACCTCCCTCATCGTCAACGAGGGGTTGACGGTGAGCTTCCGTCAACCTAACGTTGACGCATGACGAATCCAGACCCCATGACGAACCCCGTCCGGCTCGACGACCTGATCGAAGCCATCAAGAAGGCGCACTCCGACGCACTGGACCAGCTCTCCGACGCGGTGATCGCCGCGGATCACCTCGGCGACATCGCCGACCACCTCATCGGCCACTTCGTGGACCAGGCGCGGCGCTCCGGCGCGTCCTGGACCGAGATCGGCAAGAGCATGGGCGTCACCAAGCAGGCCGCCCAGAAGCGCTTCGTACCGAAGGCGATGGACCTGGCGGCGGATCTCGATCCCGCACAGGGCTTCAGCCGCTTCACCCCCCGGGCCAGGAAGGTGGTGGTGGCGGCACAGACCGAAGCCCGCACGGCGGGCAACGCCGAGATCCACCGCGAGCACCTCGCCCTCGGGCTCCTCTGCGAGCCGGAAGCGCTCGCCACGAAGGCCATCGCGGCGCAGGGCGTGTCCCCGGAGGCGCTCCGCGAGGCCGCGACCGCGGCGCTGCCGCCCGCCGCGGAAACCCTCCCCACCCTCATCCCGTTCGACGTCCCGTCACGCAAGGCACTGGAACTCACCTACCGCGAGGCCCTGCGGCTGGGCCACAACTACATCGGCACCGAACACCTCCTGCTCGCGCTGCTGGAGCAGGAGGACGGCTCGGGCGTCCTCACCGGCCTGGGCATCGACAAGGCCGCCACCGAGGCGTACATCGTCCAGGCGCTGGCCGCCATCGCCGCCTCCCTCCAGGAGAAGTAGCGCGGCCCGGGAAGTCACCCGGAAGCTTGCCCAACTGAGGTCGATGAGACCGCAGTTGGGCAGGTCCATGCGATGGCCGGTACGTCACGGCCACCCTGCCCTGCGCCGGGGCGGCGGTCCGACGTACGGCCCGCACGGCGGGCCTCAACCGGCCCCCGCCACCACCCAGTTGGTCGGCAGTTCGATCCGGGTGCCGTCCGCCCGGTACTCGGTCGTGGTCAGCGGCAGCCGCCCGGACGCGGCGACCGGCAGCCCCTGCGACCGCAGCAGCTCGGGCACCTCGGAGTCGGCCATCTCCCCGGGGGCGATGCCGTGCGCCAGGATCGCCCGCAGCTTGCCGGGCGGTCCGGCCGGGCCCCGGGCCAGCGCCCGCAGGATCCCCTTCGACGCCGCGGCCGGTTCGACGGCGAAGATCCGGCCGCGGGCGCCCAGCAGCACCGCGAGGTTCGCCACGATCCGGTGGCGGTCCTCGGGTGTGCACTGGTGCAGTACGCCCCGCAGATAGACGTTGGCGTCACCCAGCTCGGCGTGCAGCGCCCGCACGGCCGCGCCGTCCGCGGCGTCGAGCCGGCGGTACTCGGCCACGCCGTCGGCGTCATCGGTCCGGGCGTGCTCGACGGCCGCGGCGGAGAGGTCCACGCCCAGGGCCCGCCGGTAGCGGCCGGCCAGGAAGCGGGTCTGGGTGCCGTTGCCGCAGCCCAGGTCGACCAGCGGGAGTCCGGCGTCGAAGTGGCCGTCGAACAGCGGGAGATGGAGCTGTGCGGTCAGGGACGGATCGGCGTCCCAGAAGACCGCGCCGGCGCCGGCCGGGGCGGCGCGCCAGAAGCTTTCCCATGCCTGGAGATCGTGGCTCGAAGCACTCATGGGTCACTTGCTACGCCCGCCGGTGATCGCCCCGCAAGGGGGAACGCGCCACCCTCGGCGGACGTTTCACACGGTGTTCGAGGCGGCGTGGCGCACCGCCCGGCTCACCGTGCGGTACGCCGGCCCCGGGGCAGCGACTGCTCCCACCACACCGTCTTGCCGCCGGCCGTCCGGCTGGTCCCCCACTCCCGGGCCAGCCGGCTCACCACCCGCAGCCCGCGGCCGAATTCGTCGCCCGGGCCGGCGTTCAGCAGCTGCGGCAGCGCGTGGTCGTCGTCCGAGACCTCGCACAGCAGGGCGTCGGTGTGCACCAGGCGCAGCACCACCTGCTGGGTGTGCGCGTGCTGGACGGCGTTGGTGACGATCTCGCTGACCAGCAGCTGCGCCGTCTCGACGGCCGGATCCAGCCCCCACCGCGCGAGCTGGTCGCCCACCAGCCGCCGGGCCCGGCCGACTTCCCGGGCGTCCAGGCGCAGCCGCCATTCGGCGACCGACTCCGGCGGGATGCCGTTGAGCCGGGCCATCAGCAGCGCCACGTCGTCCTTGCGGTCGTCGGTGACGTTCAGCGCCCGGATGATGGCGTCGCAGGCGTCGTCCATGGAGGCGGCCGGATGCGCCGCGGACTCCGCCAGCGCCGCCAGCCCCACGCCGATGTCCTCGCCGCGCACCTCCACCAGGCCGTCGGTGCACAGGACGAGCCGGTCGCCGGGTGCCACCGGGACCGTGACGGCCTCGAACGGCACCCCGCCGACGCCGATCGGCGCGCCCGTCGGCAGCCGGAGCAGTTCACTGCGGCCGTCCTCGGCGCGCACCAGGACGGGCGGGATGTGCCCGGCGTTGGCGAGCGTCAGCCGCTGGCCGATCGGGTCGTAGACGGCGTAGAGGCAGGTGGCCAGATAGCCGTCGCCGAGCCGCTGGGCGAGGTCGTCGAGGCTGCGCAGCAGTTGGGCCGGCGGCATGTCGATGGCCGCCATGGTCTGCACGGCGGTCCGCAACTGTCCCATCATCGCGGCCGAGTTGAGGCCGTGGCCCATGACGTCGCCGACCACCAGCGCAGTGCGCGAGCCGGGGAGTTTGATGGTGTCGAACCAGTCGCCGCCGACCCGGCCCAGGCGGGTGCCCGGCAGATAGCGGGTGGCGGTGTCGCAGCCGGCCATCCGGGGCGCTCGCTGCGGCAGCATGGTGTCCTGGAGCGTCTCGGCGACGTTCTCCTGGAAGGTGTACATCCGTGCGTTGTCCAGCACGAGCCCGGCGCGGGCGGCGAGTTCGGCGCCCGTCACCCGGTCCATGTCGTTGAACTCCGTACGCGCCGGGTGCCGCAGCAGGATCATGAAGCCGAGGACCACGTTGCGCGCCTTGAGCGGGACGACCAGCAGCGACCGGCCGTTGATCAGCGGGCTGATGTCCCGCTTCTCGAACTGCGCGGCGATGGCGTTGCCCGTCTCCTCGCTGATCCGCGGCACCAGCACCGGCTGCCCGGTGGTCATGCACTGGAAGAACGGGGTGTGCACGGGGAACGGCATCGACTCGCCGACGGGGACGACGTCGTCCCAGCGCCCCGGCTCGTCGTTGTGCTCGACCGCGACCCGGTGCCAGAGTGTCGTGGCGTCCGGCGGCCCGTCGGGGAAGCCCTCGCCGGCGACGACCTGTTCGCGCAGGTACGTCCCGGCGACGTCCGTGAAGCGCGGTACGACGGCCTCGCTGACCTCCTGGACCGTCCGGGCGAGATCCAGCGAGGAGCCGATCCGCCCGCTGACCTCGTTGAGGAACTCCAACCGCTCGCGGACCGCGGCGTATTCGAGATCGGACTCCAGCTCGGCGGCGGCCGCCGCGGCCGCCCGCGGGTCCGGTGCCGTCCGGGCCGCGCGCAGCAGCCGGTCCCGCCGCTCGACCCGGCGCGGTACGCCCCAGTCCGGTGTCACCGGGACGCGCTCCTGCTGGCTGATCTCCAGTATCGGATAGCCCAGTTCGAGCACCTGGGAGACGATCCGGGCGCTCTCCCGGGGGCTCATGCTCGGCAGGATGTCGGGCAGCCGGCGGGCCAGGTCCTCGGCGCCGGGGAAGGCGGTGTGCAGTGCGAACCCCGGCGCGAACCGCTCCTGGTCCGCGGGGCGGCCGTCGGCCCCGCGCCCCCCTCGGCCGCCGTGCAACCGGTCGGCGTCCGCGGCGAGGACGAGCAGCCGCTCGGTGCCGGGGCCGACGAGGGGGTAGGCCCACCAGAGCAGATCGAGCGGGCCGGGCGCCGCGGCCATCCGGGCGCGGCCCGCCGTCGGATAGGACGTGCCGCCGCCCAGCAACGCCTCCAGGCCGGGTCCGCGCGCCGCCGCGCGCTCGTCCCACTCCGCCGCGCCCAGTGCGCCGGTGACGGGCAGCAGATCGACGGCGGGGGCGCCCACCGCCTCCTCGCGACCGGTGCCGAAGAGCCTGCGGGCGCCACTGCTCCAGTGGGAGATGAGGCCCTCCGCGTCCACCACGACGACGGCGAGCGGAATCCGTCCGGCCACCCGGGGTGCCGCACCGGAGCGCTCCTCGCCGTACAACGGGACACGCTCCATGGGCGGTTGCTCCTTCGTACACCGATCTTGCACCACCGCTACCACGGTACGGCCGCGGCGGAGGCGGCGGGCAGCATTCCGCGAAGAGAGCGTGCGCCGGAGCGTGCGCCCCCTGTGACGGCGCGTCAGTCCTCGTGCCCCAATTGGAGATCGCGTTCGGTGCGCCCGCCGCCCGCCACCTGCAGGACGGTGGCCACCGGCGGGTATCCGGCGGCGATCACCGTGTACTCGCCGGCCGAGAGGTCCACGAAGCGGAACAGTCCGTCGGGGCCCGTCGTCGCGGTGTCGACGACGTTCCCTGCCACGTCCAGCAGCGTGACCCGGGCGTCCTCGACGGGCCGCCCGCCGCCGGCCCGTACGGTCCCGCGCAGCACCGCGCCGCCGGCCAGCTCGATGTCCTGGCGGGTCTCCCGGGACGCCTGGACCGTCACCGGCAGCGCCGCCGGCCGGAACGCCGGCGCGCTGGAGGCGAGGGTGTACTCGCCGGCCACCAACTCCCCGATGGCATAGCCGCCTTCGCGTCCGCTGCGGGTGGTGGCGACCACCTCGCCGCGGACGTCGGTGAGGGTGACCATGGCGTCGCGGACCGGTGTGCCGTCGGCGGTGGTGACCGCGCCGGCCAGCCGCCCGGCGCCGCCGAGCACCACGTCCAGCTCCACCGGCCGCTCACCGACAGTCACCGTGACGGCCTGCGGCTGGTGCCCGCCCGCCGCGGCGATCAGCACATACGCCCCGGCCCCCGGGGTGCTCAGCGCGTACCGGCCGTCGTCGCCGGTGGCGCCGCGGCCGATCTGCCGCCCGGCGACGTCGATGAGGGTGAGCGCGGCGCGCGGCACGATGCTGCCGTCGTGGTGCTGGACCGTGCCGCACACGGGGACGCCGGCGCTGATCGTCGCCAGCTGCCCGGCGCCGTGGGTGTGGGCGTGGCCGGCCGCGTAACTCCCCTTGGAGCCGTACGAGTTGCCCGAGGGCGCGTACCCGGTGGCCGCGTCGTGCGCGGTGCGGGCCGGCGGCACGGCGGCGGGGTCCGCCGGGCCGCCGTACGGCGCGTGCGGGGTCTGGGGGGCGTGCGAGGCGTGGGACACCAGGGGTTTCTCTTTCAGGAAGATGGCGAGCAGGAAGCCCAGGACGAGTACCGGCACGAGGTAGAGGAAGATCCCCGGCATGGCCTTCGCGTAGGCGGCGGCGTAGCTGTCGCGCAGCGCGGCGGGCAGGGCGCGCAGCAGCTGGGGAGTGATCGACTCCGGGCCGGGCGACGGCGCCGGGTGCGGCAGCCGGTCGCCGAGTTGGGCGGCGAGGCGGTTGGCGAACAGGGCGCCGAAGAGGGCCGCGCCGGCGCTGCCGCCGAGCTGCCGGAAGTAGTTGCCGGCGCCGGTCGCGGCACCGAGGTCCTGGCGGCGTACGGAATTCTGCGCGGCGAGCACCAGCACCGGCAGCACCAGGCCGAGGCCCAGGCCCAGGATGCCCGTCCAGAGGCTGTAGACGCCGCGGGAGGTGTCCGGCCGCATCCGGGACAGCAGCCACATGCCCTCCGCGGCCACCGCGCAGCCGAGGATGGGGAAGATCTTGTAGTGGCCGGTGCGGCTGATGAGTTGCCCGGTGCCGAGCGCACCGAGCACCACCCCGCCCGTCATGGGGAGCATCAGCAGTCCGGAGGCGGTGGCCGTGGCGCCGCCGGCCATCTGCAGGAAGCTCGGCAGATAGCTGGTCGCGCCGAAGAGCGCCAGACCGATGGCGGCGCCGATCAGGCCGGTGAGGTTGAAGACCGCGTCGCGGAACAGCCGTAGCGGAACGACCGGTTCGCTGACCGCGTGCTCGACGACGAGGAACAGCGCCGCGCTGACCAGCGCCCCGGCACCGAGCCCGAGGACGGCCCACGAGCCCCAGGCGTACCGCGTACCTCCCCAACTGGCCAGCAGGACAACGCAGGTGGCGAACACGGCGAGCAGCAGGGCACCGCCGACGTCCAGCCGGGGGCGGGCGGCGGGCCGGGGCAGCCTCAGCGCGACGGCGACCAGGAGGAAGGCAAGGAGGCCGAACGGCACGTCGAGGGAGAAGCACCAGCGCCAGGAGGCGTGGTCGGCGCAGAGGCCGCCGAGTGGCGGCCCGGCCACCGAGGCCAGGCCGAACGCGGCGCCCATCAGGCTCATCCAGCGCCCGCGGGCCCGCGGCGGTACGGCTTCGGCGACGATCGCCTGAACGCCGATCAGGAGGCCGCCGCCCCCGATGCCCTGGACCGCCCGGAAGGCGACCAGCTGGTCCATCGAACGTGACCAGGCGGCGAGCGCGGAGCCGGCGGTGAAGACCAGGACGGCGAAGAGGAAGACGGGCTTCCGGCCGAGGAGGTCGCCGAGCCTGCCGTAGACGGGCAGGCCGACGGCCGACGCCAGGAGGTAGGAGGTCACCACCCAGTGCATCGCGGGCAGGCCGTGCAGCTCGCCGGCGATCCTCGGGAGCGCGGTGGCGGCGATGGTCTGGGCGAGGGCGGCGGGCAGCAGGGTCAGCAGCAGCCCGAGGAAGACGGTCCGCGTCCGGCGCCGGCTCATCGGCGGCGCGCCGTCGCCCGCCTCCGGGTCGGCCGGCTGCGGCGCCGGGCCCGTCGTGGCGCCGGCGGCGCGCGGTCCGGCCCGCCGGCCCCGCTCGCTCAGGGTGGTCCCGCCCACGTCCTGCTCCCCTCGGTACGCCTCATCCACCTCATACGGCCGCCCATTTCTCGCATTGGGCGACAACGGCGATCAAGCGCGGAGAATCAGAGCACGGTGGGCGGGAACGGACGTCAAGTACGTTGCCCGCGGCGCCTATTGGGCTCCCATCAGGGGTTTCCACCGGCCCACCGGCCGGAGGGCCGGAAGGTGCGACTCAACGGAAACCACCCGAACCGGTGAGCATGACGGCGCCCCGAAAGGGTTACCGGAGCGAGGGCGCCGGGTCACTTCTCCATGTGGGCGGCCAGGTTGGCGAGGATCGTGTCGTAGATCCGGCCAAGTCCCTTGGGGGCGAAGGTCCGCTCGAAGAAGCCGCCGATGCCGCCGGCGCCCTGCCAGGTGGTGGTGACGACGACCTTGGCGCGGTTCTCGCCGGCCGGGGTGACGACCCACGTGGTCACCATGGAGGAGTTGCGGTCCTTCTCCACCAGCTGGCCGTCGGTCGGCTCGTCGACCTCCAGCAGGCAGTCCCGGACGCGCTTGCTGGTGGCCTGGAGCTTCCAGTGGACGAGGGTGCCCTTGCCGTCGCCGCCCTCGCGGATCTCGTACTCGCTGAAGTGCTCGGGCAGCAGCTGCTGACGCGTGCCGCTGTAGTCGGCGATCGCGTCGAACACATCCTCCGGGTCCGCCGCGATCTCGCGTTGCGTGGTGGCCTCGACCTGCCCCATGTCTGTCTTCCTCCAGTAGTCGGCTGCCGGTCCTGCGGTGCGCCGCCAACCTGCGGTGCGCGGCCAAGCCAACCACCACTGCGCACCGGGCCCAAATCCGGTTGACGAACGCGAAGGGAACACGTGTTCTATTATCAGAACGGGGGCACGGCCGGATCACAACAGGAGGCCCCATGCGCTGGGACAATCTGGGTGAAAGCCCATCCGCGCTGTTCGGGACGGATGTCGTCACCCGAACGGTCGACACCCCCGAATTCCGCGGCATCACCTTCCACGAGGTGCGCGCCCGCTCCCTCGTCAACCGCGTACCGGGCGCCTCCCGGATGCCGTTCGAATGGACCGTGAACCCCTACCGCGGGTGCAGTCACGCCTGCGTGTACTGCTTCGCCCGCAAGACCCACAGTTACCTGGACCTGGACACCGGCCTCGACTTCGACTCGCAGATCGTGGTGAAGGTCAACGCCCCCGACCTGCTGCGCCGCGAACTGGCCGCCCGCCGCTGGCGCGGCGACCACATCGCGATGGGCACCAACGTCGACTGCTACCAGCGCGCCGAGGGCCGCTACCGCCTGATGCCCGGCATCATCGGCGCGCTGCGCGACCACGCCAACCCGTTCTCGATCCTCACCAAGGGCACCCTGATCCTGCGCGACCTGGACCTGCTGCGGCAGGCCGCCCACGTCACCGACGTCGGCATCTCGGTCTCCGTCGGCTTCCTCGACCGCGAGCTGTGGCGCACCGTCGAACCCGGCACCCCCGCCCCCGAACGGCGCCTGGACGTGGTGCGCACGCTCACCGCGCACGGCATCCCCTGCGGTGTCCTGATGGCTCCCGTGATCCCCTTCCTCGGCGACACCCCGGACCGGCTGCGGGCCACCGTCCGCGCGGTCGCCGAGGCCGGCGCCGACTCGGTCACCCCCCTCGTCCTGCATCTGCGCCCCGGCGCCCGCGAGTGGTTCACGGCCTGGCTGGGCCACCACCACCCGCACCTCGTGCGCCGCTACGAGACGATGTACGCCGACGGCCCGTACGCCCCCAAGTGGTACCAGCGCCGGATCACCCGCCAGGTCCACGAACTGGCCGCGGAATACGGCCTCGGCCCGTCCCGCCCCGGGGAGGCCCGGCGGATCACGGCGCGCGACGGCGGCGGCTCCGGTACGGATGCGGCGCCACCCGCGGTCGGCGATCCGGCTTCCGGGGCCACGCAGTTGACGCTGCTGTGAGGGCCGGCCGCAGCGCCCGGGGCGGGGCGCCCCACGGCGTCCGTGCGGGCCCGCCGCGCCCGCCTCAGCCCCGGCTTCCGGAAGCGGCCGGAACGGTCTCCAGGGCCCGCACCAGGCGGTCGCGGGCGGCCGTCTGGGCGGCGATGCGCGCGTCGATGACGGCGAGCCGCTCACGGGCGACACGCAGGCCCTCGGGCGAGGGCGGTGCGGTGGTCATGTCGCCGTCGAGGCAGCCCCGGAAGCACTGGACGTCGGCGAGCGTGAACCCGGCACCGAGGAGATGCCGGATGTTCCGGACCCGCACGGCCGTGCCCGCATCACCGACCCGATAGCCGTCCGCCGCCCGCTCCGAGCAGATCAGTCCCGTGCTCTCGTGGTTGCGCAGCGCACACGGCGACACCCCCGCGAACTCTGCCAGTTCACCGATCCGCACCGTATGACATCCCCTCGCCCCGTCCCGCTCCGCCGCCGTGGGCCGGCAGCGGCCCCGGGTGCCGCGCTCCGGGGCCCGGCCACCCTCACCCCGCAGCGGACGCCCGCGCCGTTCCGCTCCCCCAGCCGGCCACCGCCGTTACGTCCGTCCCCCTCAGGCCGCTCAGCCCACGACCGCTCCCCCGTCCACCGGGAGGACCGCCCCAGTCACGAACGACGCGGCCGGTGCGGCGAGCCGGATGACGGCCCGGACGGCCTCCTCGGGGCGTCCGACGCGCCCCTTCCGCCGCGGACGCCAGGGCGGCCGCGCGGCCGATTCCGGTGCCCGCCCCGGTGATGACGACGACTCTGCCGCGCGTCCCGGGCAGGTGGGGGCCGGTGTCCGCGGTGCGGGCGCGCGGGTCGGAGGCGGTGGCCGTGGCGGGATGCGTGCGCTGTTCCATGGCGGGAGTGTCGAACCCCGTCCCCAGGGGCAGGGTCAAGCGGCCCGCGTCCGGAGGGCGATCGTCCGGCCGGGCAGAGCGACCGGGGAGGGCGACCGGGGAATCCCGTTGACGGGTGTCCGGGCGGGCGTCGAACCTGTGCCGCACGGAGGGGGACGGGGAGATGACCAGGGAGTCGCCCAGGGTGCGGGGCGGGACGGGGCAGGCGGGGGGACGCTGGAGCAGGCGTCGCGCCCCTTGCGGATACGTGAGATGACGGAGGCCGATGTCGACGCGATCTCGGGGGTCCGAGCGCGCGGCCGGCAGGCGGCATACCGGGGGGCTGATGCCGCGGACCTACCTGGACGCGATGAGCGTGGCGGAGGACGCCCGGCGACGGCGGGAGCGCTTCCGGCGACGGCGGCCGGGCGTCGTCGAGCCGGTGGCGGAGCGGGCCGGGGAGGTGGTCGGCCGGGTCGCGGTCGGACCGGCCCGGGATGCCGATCTCGCCCTGGAGGGCGGCGGGTTGACCGGTTCCCGGCTGCCCATGGGCGAGTTGCCGGCTCTCTGTGTGGAGCCCGGTCCGATCGGCACTGGCGCCGGCCGGGCGCTGCTGGCCGGCGGGCTGGACGGGGCCCGGGCGGGCGGATTCGGCGCGCCGTGCCTCTGGGGGGTGCGCGGCCATCTGCGCGCCCGGCGGTTCCACGAGCGGGCCGGGTTCGCGCCGGACGGGGCGGAGGAGGCGTACGCGGTGGCGGGCCGGAGCGTCCCGGAACTGCGCTACCAGCGTCCGGCACCGCCCGCCCGAGCCCCCGGGACGCCCCGCCTGAGCCCCTAGGACCAATACCGGTGACTTTGTGTGGTGTGGGTCGTTGGGTGTGGTGTGCCAAGGCCGGGTCAGGTGAAGTCGTCGGGTGAGC